>NZ_NTGZ01000002.1 GCF_002551245.1 Streptomyces sp. rh34 | reverse complement strand
GCCGCGGGCGGCGGGGGCGAGGGGCTGTACGTGACGCCCCCGCCCCGGGATTCGGGCTGGGCGGGGGCGGAGGGCCAGATCAGGACGGCGAGGGCGGTCACGGCGGCCGCGCCGGCCATCAGCCCCGCCGCCTTCCCGGCCGAGAACGCGGCGGAGGGCGCGGCGGCCGGGGCGGACGCGGCCGCCGGGGAGGTGACGGCCACCGCCGCCTGCTGCCCGCTGTCGTAGAGCGGCACCACGAGCGCGAGCCCGGAGAGCAGGCCCTCCGGCGGAACCAGCCCCGCACTGCCGTCGGAGCAGGAGGCGCAGCCCCGTACGTGGCGGGCGATCCGCTTGCGCCACAGGGGCGTCGGCGTACCGTCCCAGTCGCCCAGCAGGTCCTCCAGGGCCGGGCAGCGGGGGTCGGACGCCAGGGCCCGGACGACCGCGCGGCCGACGTCGAGCTGGTTCTTCACCCGCTGGACGCGTACGGCGGCGTGCTGCGGGGAAAGGCCGAGCGCCTCGGCGAGTTCGGACCGGGTGAGGTCGCCGGTCGTCTCCAGCCACCAGAGGGACAGCACGTCGCGCTCGGCGTCGTCCAGCCAGCGGGTGGCCTCGGCCGTCTCGCGGCGCTGACCGGAGAGTTCGAGGCGCAGGATCGTCAGATCGACGAAGTCGGCGGCGGGGTCGGCGGGGTCCTCGGTCGCCTCCAGCGGAGCCGGGCGGTGGCCGAGACCGGACCAGCGGGTGCGGACCTGGTTCATGGCGATGGCGACGAGCCAGGACCGGAAACGGGACGGATCACGCAGCGAGGGCAGTCCGGACAGCGCCCGGAGCATGGTCTCCTGCACCACGTCGTCCACGTCCGGATGGCCGTTGAGGGCGCGCCCGACGACGTTGTAGACCAGCGGGAGGTACTGGGCGGCCAGCCGTTCCCCGGCGGCCCGGTCACCCTTCCTCGCCGCGATGACCAGAGCGGTGCTGTCCACGCCGTTCACGCCCTTCGTTCGGTTCGCCACCGGGATGTGGGACAGGTCACTCCTGCGGGATTTGTTATCCGTCCCCTGTCCGGTGGTCAACCAGTATGCGGGGGCCCGTAGGCCGTCCCGCAGCGAGAGTGCCGGGAAACGGGAGGGACATGTCGAGCAGAGCGGACACCGACGAGGCGCACGCCACCGGTCCGGACCCCACCGGATCGCGGGTCGCCGAGGCGCACGTCACCGCGGCGCGGACGGGCGAGGCCATCACCACCTCGGCCCTGCACGCGGCGGCGACCGGCGCCGACACCTTCCCCGGGGCGCTCCGCGAGGCGCTGAACCGCCGCGGGCTGTCCCTGGAGCGGGTGAGCGAACGGCTCAGGGTGCGCGGCATCACCATCAGCCAGGCCACCCTCAGCAGCTGGCAGCGCGGTCGCAGCCAGCCCGAACGGGCACGCTCCCTGCGCGCGGTGGAGGTGCTGGAGGAGATCCTGGAACTGCCCGCCGGAGCCCTGCGCTCGCTGCTCGGACCGCGCCGCCCGCGCGGCCGGATCACCCCGCCCGGCGCGGAGGGGGCGGCGCTCCAGATCCTCGGGGAGGACTCGGTGGTGGAGAAGGCGCTCGGCGCACGTTTCCGCCACTTCAACCAGGAGTCCAGTTCGCTGATGGTGCACGACATCGTGAAGGTCGGCGAGAGCGGCACCCTGAGCGCGATCTCCACCACGAACGTGCTGCGGGCCAGCCGGGCGGGGGCCGACCGCGCGATCTTCGTGCTCAGCTTCGACGACGAGGCGGCCGAGCCGGTCGACATCAGGGTCAGCTGCGGACGCCTCGCCGAGGCCACGTATCTGAAGGGGCTCAAATCCCTGGTGCTGGAGATCCACTTCGGCCGGGAACTGGCCAAACTGGACACCACGGTGGTGAGCTACGCGGTCGAGGTGAGCCCGTCCGAGACGCCGGCCACCCACTACGAGCGCTGGTCGCGGACGAACCTCCACGAGTACCTCCAGCAGGTCTTCTTCCACCCCGGCGCCCTGCCGTCGGACTGCCACCGCTACGTCCGGGAGAAGGTCGGCGCCCCGCCCCGCGCCCAGCGGCGCCTCCCGCTGAGCGCATCGCACGACGTCCATGTGCTCACCTCCCGGTGCAAGCCCGGCGTCCACGGGGTGGCGTGGGACTACGGGACGGGAACAGGTGGAACGGGAGACCGCCCAGGATGAGTGGACGGCCTCCCGCGTCTGGGGGGTGGCCTTCGGCCGGTCAGGATCTGTGGTGCGGCTACTTGGTGTTGAGCGTCAGCCCGTAGTACGCGAGGGCGTCGTCGAGCGGCTGGAAGTAGGAGGAGCCGGGCGAATTGACCTGGCCGTTGCAGCGCTGGTTGCTGGGACCGCCGGACGTCATGCCCTGGGCCTGGTCACCGGAGATGTACGCGCCTCCGCTGTCCCCTCCCTGGGTGCAGACGCTGGAGCTCGCCAGGCCGGTCACGACGGTGTCCGGGCCGCCGTTCTGGTCGGTGTAGGTGACGCTGACGTTGTACGAGCGGACCTTGCCGCAGGTCCACTTGGTGGTCTGGCCGGACTTGCAGAGCGCCGCACCGGAGGGGGCCCGCTCGCTGCCCCTGACCGGGACGGTGCCGGCCCTGCCGTACGTGGTGACGTCGAGGCCGATCGAGTGGCCGGCGTCCACGGCCGCAATACCCATGTCGACGCTGCGGGTGCCCAGCGCGAACCGGGTGTGCGTGCCCTTGGCGAACCGGGTGCCGTTGTAGGCCAGTTCCGGCAGATCCTCGATGCAGTGCCCGGCGGTCACGAGCACCTGATTGCCGCTGCGGTCCTTGGCTCCGTAACCGACGGAGCAGAGGTAGCCGTTGAAGGTCATCCGGCTGCCGGGCGGAACGACGGCCTGGGTCTCCAGCTTCTCCTGGCCCTTCACGACGCGTACGGCGTCACCGTTGCTCTTCGCGGCCTTGAGGAAGCTGCGGGTCGCGGCGTCGGAGTCGCCGTTGACCTCGACGGTCACGGTGTCCGAGGCGAGGTCGACGGACCACGCGGACACCCCGGCCGGGGCGCTCTTGAGCGCCTTGGCGTCGAGCTGCGCCTTGATCCGGTCGAGCTCGCTCCCGCCGCGCTCGGGGACCCGGGCCTTGAGCCCCGCGGCCCTGACCTCCTTCGCCGCTCCGGCGTCGGCGGCGTTGACGACCAGCGAACCGTCCTCGGCGAAGAAGGCCCCGAGCGTGCTGACCCGGTCCTCCCGCAGCTCCGCGAACCGGTCCCGCTGCTCCGCCTCGCGGTCCAGCCGCTCCACGGCGGCCTTCTCGCTGACACCCAGGGTCGTGGCGAGCGCCTTCACCATCTCCGGCTGGTACGCCGGAGCCGAGGGCTCCGTCGGCGCCCCGGCGTAGGCCCCTGTGGCGACTCCGGCCGACAGGAGAGCGCCGATCGAGGCGGCGACGATGTATCTGCGCGCGTTCTTCTTCCGGCTGTGCTTCACGCGATTCCTTCCGCTACGCAGGCGAGCGTCCAGACAATGGGGGGGTGGCCACACCGCGCCTGGGGAAGCGCGATGTGTTCCATGGACACTGCCTGGCGGCGATGACATGTTCCTGTCGCCGCGCCTCGAACTCTGGCGTAGCCGGAACTGCCGCGACAAGAAGCGGAGATGGAGCTCTTTTCTACAGAACTGGCCGAGAACTGTAGAGAAGGCGGAGATCACTCACCGGCCACCACCCGGCCGGACCTGCACAGTCCCCGTCAGCGGCTGCGCCAGTGCGCCAAGGAGTTCCTTCAGAACAGATTCCGACGAAAGGACCGGTAGAAGATCCATACGAAGAGGCCGTAGAGGAGTGCCGCCATGGCGGAGGCGGCCAGGAAATCCCGGGCATGGGCGGCGTCGAAAGCCGCGAAGACCCAGTAGGTGGGCAGAACACCCGGTACCCGGTTCCAGCCTTCGAAGCTCCCCAGCGCTCCCGTCGCACCGAGTGCGGCGAGAACGAAGAGCGCCTTGAACGCGGTGAGGCATTCGATCTTGTTCCGGGCGAGAGACACCGCGGCGATCATCGCTGCGGCACCGCCCGCCGCACACAGCACGGCCAGCAGCAGCGACCGTACGAGCCCGTGCGAGCCGATGCCCGATCCGAGGACGAGCAGCAGGGGGTACAGGAGCCCCAGAGCCACCACCATGCTGAGCCGGCTCAGCAGGAACCGGTTCGGTGAGACAGGCAGCACCTTGAAGGCGGAGACGAGTCCCTGGTCCCGCTCGTCCACCATGACGAAGGACAGCATGAAGGCGGGAAACATCCCGACGATCACGCAGAAGAGGCCCAGCAGAACAGCGTGGTGGTCCCCCAGCGCGGGCCACCTCCGCTCCAGCAACGGGATGCCGAACCGCAGCAGCACGAGAAAGATCAGCGGAACGAAGAGCAGCACACTCACCGTCCGGTCCCGCACGATGCTTCTCAGGTCGTTCTTCCAGATGGTCGTTGCGCCGCTCATGCGGACCTCCCCTTACCCCGCACATGCGCGTCGAAGGACTTCGACGCCCAGAGGAACGCGCCTGCGGTCGATGCCACCAGCAGGGCGACGGCGTAGAAGACCTCCCACAGAGGCCTCGGCTCGAGTGAGCGCTGGATCAGCAGCAGCGACGCCTGTGTGGGGAGCAGGTGGTACAGCCAGGAGCCGCCCAGGCCGAGAAAGCCGAGCAGTGGCAGGTAGAGGGGTACGAGGAAGACCGGGACGATCACGAGGTATTCGTTCAGGGACCGCACCCGCACGACGGCGGCGACACCGACGAACACGAAGAGCAGCGAGGTGAGGACGACCGCGGTGATGAGGGGCACCGGCCGGAAGTCCGTACCGTGTCCCACGACCGCCATCGTCAGCGCGCACACCACGGAGATCGCCGTCAGCGACAGCGCCTTGGCCCATACGTACAAGGACGGGGACAGGGGGGTCACCACGACCGCGTGCAGGGTGCCGGCACCGCGTTCGAAGAGCATGAGGGCACCGACGAACAGGAACCCGATCATCGTCGGATCGGACAGGACGAGCAGCACCGTCACGTCGTCCCGCCAGTCCTCGGGCAGGAGGCGGAGCCCGATCCCGTAGGCGGCCGTGACGAGCAGGGCGACCGTGACGATCTGGTGCCGGAGCTGGAGTCGCAGGTCCCAGCCGACCGCGCGGGCCAGGGTACGCAGTGTGTCCCGCGGGCTTCGTTCCTTGAGGCCATCGGGCCCGGTCATGTCAGTTTCCGTCCGGTCGCCGCGACGAACACGTCCTCGAGGGACCGTTCCTGGGAATGCACCGACACCACTTCGCGCCCGCGCAGCAGTTCCAGGAACGCCTGGTCCGTGCCGAGCCGTTCCAGGGGGAACTCCTGCGAGGCGACCGTGCCGTCCTGCCGGTACTCGACCACGACTCTGCGCTCCGCCGACTGAGCGCACAGGTCCTTGGGCGCCCCGATCTGCCGGATGCTCCCCTCGACGAAGAAGGCCACACGGTCGCACAGTTCCTCCGCGTCGTGCATGTTGTGCGTCGTGAGGAAGACGGATTTCCCCCGCCGGCGCTGCTCCACCACCATGTCCTTCAGCAGCCTGGCGTTCACCGGATCGAGACCGCTGGTGGGTTCGTCGAGGAACAGGACCTGAGGGTCGTGCAGGAGGGCCCGGACGAAGCACAAGCGCATCTTCATCCCCTTGGAGAAGTCCTCCACCCTGCGGTCGGCGTCCCCGTCGAGCCCCACCTGGGCCAGCAGCTCAAGGATGTCCACCGACGAGCGGTAGAACGAGGCGAAGAAGCGCAGGTTCTCCCGTGCGGTCAGTTTCATGAAGAGGTTCGGCAGTTCGAAACCGACACCGATCTCCTCGTAGTACTCCACGCCGCGACCGGCGACATCGCGGCCCAGAACGCGTACCGAACCTGTGAAGGACTCCAACTGTCCAGTGATGATCTTCTGGACCGTACTCTTGCCCGCTCCGCTCGGGCCGAGGAACCCGAAGATCTCCCCCTGGCCCACGGTGAAGGAGACGTCCTTCACCGTGGGGCGTGTCCCGCCGCGATAGGTGTATGAGAGTCCTTCGACTTCGATCACAACCGCTTCCTCTTCCTGATCGTGCTGTTGCCGCCGCTCGATGACGAGCACCGTGGGCCTGGGCCCGAGGGGCGGGTTAGGAGTTCGTCGCCGCCTTGGCGACGATCACACACTGGGCCTGGTCGTTCTCGTCCTCGTCGGCGAGGCCTCGGATCTCCACCTCGTCGAACCCGGCGCGGAGAAGGGCGTTGCGCCAGCCGCGGACATCGAGCAGCGGCGATCCCTGGACGCGCTCGCTCTCGTCCTTGAAGAGCCACCAGCCGGTCGTCAGGCCGAAGGTCAGCGTGTTGTAGTCGAGGCGGTGGGTGAGCTCGTTGATCACGAGGATGCCCCCCGGCTTCAGCAGCTGCCGGCAGTGCGCCAGGGTCACGTCGATGCTGCGGGTGGTGTGGAGCACGTTGCTCGCGACGACCACGTCCATCGTGCCCGGCTCGTACCCCTGGACCGCGGGCGACCGCTCGACGTCGAAGGTGTCGAACTCCACGTACGGGTGGCCGGGTCCGAACTGCTGCTCGGCGGCCCTCAGGAACGCCCCACCGATGTCCGTGTAGTGGTACGTGACCCGGTCGCCCAGGTTCTTGAGAGCGTCGAACACGAAGGCGCTCGTACCGCCGGTGCCGGCGCCGACCTCGAAGAGCTGGGCCCGGGAGCGGGTATAACGACGGGCGAAGTGCCGGGTGTGCTCCTCGACCACGTCCGCGACCAGGAGGTTGTAGAACTCGCTCTGGATGCTTCCCTTGTATATCTCGGCGACCAACTCCATCGAGCCGCCCGGGAAGATGACGTCCGTGGCGTCCCTCCGGCCCGCCATGACCTCGAACACAGCCCCCTGACAGGCCACGAGCAGCGGGACGTAGTCGGCGACCGAAGGGTGCGCCACCGCCAGTTCGGCGGCCCTCTCCCCGATCTCCTCGGCGCCTCCCGGGAAGACCGCCTGAGCCAGCTTCTTGGTCGCCGTCAGGCCGCCGTTCCCACCCTGCTGGAGGAAGCCCTCTCGCTCCAGGATGTCGCACGAGGCGTGGAACAGCCGGTCGTAGGCGGGCTGCACGCCAAGGCGGCGGCGCATCTCGTCACGATCGGTGGGAGCTCCGTCCTCGGGCAGTACGCCCGCTCCTCGGAAGCCCTGCGCCAGCAGTCTGTTCCCGAAGGCCGTCAGAGCGTCGAAGTCGTTGCGGAAGGACGCGTAGTCCTCCTCGTCGACCTGCGCGGGCTGCTTGAGCAACGCCTCGATGCGGCGCGCCGCCAGCGTGAGGGTGGGCTCCTCCAACTGGTTGAGGTGGTCGTTGTCCAGTTCGGCCACCTGGAAGTCGCCCTGCACCACGTCCCGCCACGGGGTCTCGTAGTCGTAGCCGTCCAGGATCCGGGTCGGCTTCCAGTACAGGGCGCTGGCGCGCCCGGTGAAGCCGTCGGTGGCCTTGAAGAACAGCACGTCGGAGGCTGTGTAGTCCTTCATCTCATAGATCTGGTAGATGCCTTCGGCCTGTTCGGAACAAGTCAGTCCGCCCCGCAGGTAGAGGTAGATGTCGTCAGCGGCCACCCGGCGGTCACCACGGTCCTTCGCCATCCGGGCGAGCTCGGCGACCTGGAGGGGGGCCGGGAGGTGGGCCACCTCCTCCTTGAGGACGGCCCGCTCGGGGTGCTCGTCCAGCCGCAGGAAGTAGTTCGTCAGGTACAGCTGGAGGAAGTCCCGGTCGTACATGCCGTGATGCCGGTCGAACACCTCCTGAGTGGCGGGGTAGGTGTCGAACATGACCAGGTGGCGGATCTCCTCACCCTCGTCGTGCAGTCGCTGCGCCATCCTCATGGCGATCAGCCCGCCGAAGGAGTAGCCGCCGAGAACGTACGGACCCTCGGGCTGCACCTGGCGGATGCAGTCGATGTAGTGGTCGACCATCTCGTCGAGGGTGTGCGGCATCGAGTAGCCGTCGGTGCCGCGGGCCTGGAAAGCGTAGAGGGGGTAGTCCGGCCCGAGCGCCTGGGAGAGGTTCTGGAACCAGGTGGAGTAGCCCGTCGCACCGTGGACCCAGAAGGACGTCTGGCCCTCGCCCCCGATGTTGATGGGCAGCAGCTCGGCGGGGAGCCGGCTCTGCTTTCCGCTCTGGGCCGGTGCCTGACCGTTCTGGGCCGGCCGGCGGCCCGGCAGAACGCCGCCTATCTCCTGGTCCGCGAAGAACTCCTCGTGGATGTGGGCGGAGAGGGAACGGAGCGTCGGGTAGTCCACCAGCGCGGTGAGCGGGACCTGAACGTCGAACGCCTCCTGCACCACCTGCATGATCATGGCGCTCAGCATGGAGTCGACGCCGAAGTCCTTGAGGTCCCGGTCCTCGTCGAGTTCGTCCTCGGCCAGCTTCAGCTTCTCCAGGAGGATGCCGCGCAGCCCGGCACGGATGTACTCCTCACCGGTGAGACCGTCCTCCGGGTACGGGCCGTCCGAGGCCGCCCGGCCGGGTGAGGTCTCGTTCCCCCGACGCACGGCGGGCAGAGCCGTCATCGCCCCCGTCTCGGGGGCCGTGAACCAGAAGCGCTTCTCCTCGAAGGGGTAGGTGGGAAGCGCCGTCCTGAGCGCCGGCCCGGCAGCCGACGGCTGGGACGTCCAGTCGACCGGCCTACCCGTCACCCACGCGCGCGCCAGCAGGTCCGCGGTTCCGGTGACGCGTGGCGCCCCGTTCTCACCGAAACCCCCGCCGTCGTCCTCGGTGTCCTCGGCAGTCCCCCGGTGAACGCCGGGAACATCGGCCGCGTCCTCCAGCACGCCGACAAGGCGATCACGCAGTGCGCTGAGGTCCGGCGCCACCACGGCCAGCCGCTCCCTCATCTCCTCGCGCCCCTCCCGGAGCGTGAAGGCGACGGCGTCGATGTCGGGCCGCGACGACGAGGGAAGCTCCCAGCCGCTCAGCCGGTCCGCGAACAGCCGGAGGGCGCGGGTCAGAGCGCCATCGGTCCTGGCGGAGAAGACGAAGACGCGATCGCCCCCTGCCGGCGTCGCGGTACGGGGCGCACGGGTCGGCGGCTCCTCCAGCAGGACGTGTGCGTTCACGCCGCCGAAGCCGAAGGAGCTGACGCCTGCCCGCAGCGGGAGCCGGCTGCCGTCCTCGCTCTGCCGGGGCTCCCAGGGAATGGTCCTGTCGACGATGCGGAACGGGCTCCCGTCCAGATCGACGTACGGATTGACCTGGTCCAGGTGCACCATGCCGGGCAACGCCCGGTGACGCATGGACAGGATGATCTTCAGCAGGCCGGCGATCCCGGATGCGGGTTCGAGATGCCCGATGTTCGTCTTCACCGAACCGATGCCGCAGTACGGCTCGCCGGACAGCTCGACACCGCGCTTCCGGGCCAGGCGGCGGAACGCGAGCTTGATGCCGTTGATCTCGACGGGGTCTCCGAGTTCGGTGCCGGTGCCGTGCAGCTCCACGTATCCGATGCTGTCGGGTCCTACGCCGGCTTCGTCCAGCGCCGTGCACAGCAGGTCCGCCTGTGCTTCGGCGTTGGGCGCCGTGAGGGACGCCGCACGTCCTCCGTGGTTGACGGCCGTTCCGCGGATGACGGCATGGATCTGGTCTCCGTCGGCCAGTGCGCGGGCGAGCGGCTTGAGCACCAGCATCCCGACGCCCTCGCCCTTCACGTAGCCGTTCGCCCTGGCGTCGAGCGTCTTGCAGCGGCCGTCCGGCGAGAGCAGTCCCATCATGCCCGCGGCCACGGTCGAGTGGGGCGAGAGATTGAGGGATATGCCGCCGGCGATGGCGAGTTCACTCTCCCCCTGGCGCAGCGACCGCACGGCACGATGCACCGATACCAGTGAGCTGGAGCAGGCGGTGTTGACCGGTTCGCTCGGGCCGCGGAGATCGAGGAGGTAGGAGATCCGGTTCACCGAGATGGAGTGTTCGTTGCCCAGGCCGGACTGGGCGCTCATGACGCCGGCCTCGTGCATGAGGTGCTGGTAGTCGCTGAACTGGATGCCCGAGAAGAGGCCCACCCGGCGGCCCGCGAGCGCGGACGGACGGTATCCGGCGTCCTCGATCGCGGTCCACACCGTCTGGAGGAGCATCCGCTGTTGCGGGTCCATCATCTCGGCCTCGGCCGGGGAGATCCCGAAGAACAGCGGGTCGAAGGTGTCCGCTCCCTCGATGAATCCGCCCCATCGGTAGGGCGTGCGCTGCTCGGGCGGCAGGTCTTCGCTGTCGAGGGCCTTCCAGTCCCAGCGGTCGGCCGGCACTTCGGTGACCATGTCCCGGCAGTGGTAGAGGTTCTCCCAGTAGTCGTCGAGATCCCGCGAACCGGGGAACCTGCCGCTCATGCCGATGACCGCGATGGGTTCGGCGCCGTCCCTGTACTCCGGAACCTCCCCAGCCGTCAGCACACGGGAGGCGACGGCCGTCTGCCCACTGGCGTCGGCCTCCGCGGTCGGGGCGTCGGCTTCCGCGGACCGCGGTACGCGGGAGGCGAGCCGGTCTTCGTACTCCTCGATGAGCCAGTCGACGGCTCCGGCGACTCCACGCCGCTCGAAGAAGAGCGTGGGGGACATGGTCACTCCCAGATGGCTGGAGACGCGGTCCGCCAGCGCCTTCAGGGAGACCGACTCGAATCCGTACTCCCCCAGCGCGGTACGACGGTTGATGCGCTCGGGCGCCAGTCCGATCGACTCGCCGGCGAACGTCGTCAGTGTCCGTTCGAGCCACGACCTGAGGTTGCCGTCGCTCTCCTGCGGTGAACGCCCCGTGTCCGTCTTGCTGTCCATCATGACCTCCGGATCGTCCTGCGGGGATGGTTCGGGAGCGGATACCGCGGCCGTCCGTGCGGCCGTGTCGAGCCAGTGGCGTTCGCGGGCGAAGGGGTAGCCGACCAGAGGGACGGCTCCGCGTCCGCGCCCGGCGTGCTGGGAACGCCAGTCGACCTGGGCACCGCGCACCCACCGCTGGGCGAGGGCCTCGGGGCTGTCGGTGTCCGTGGGGACGCCGACCCGGTCGGCGGCTTCGTCCGGGTCGACCGCCAGGCTGCCGGCGAAGACACCGGCCGCGGGAACACGTCCCTCGGCGAAGGCACGAAGCCCGGCGACCGCGCCCGCGAGGTCGGCGGTGACGACCGCGAGGCGTTCGTCCATGGCTTCCCTGCCGACCTGCAGGGTGTAGGCAACGTCTCCGAGACGGTGCGGCCGTGTGGGAATCGACCGCCGCGGGCGGTCGGCCGGAACCTCGAAGTGGCCGCGCAGAACACTTTCGTGCTGTCCGATCAGGTGGTCGGACAACTTCTCCACCGTGTGTGCGGCGAGGGGCAGTTCATCGGACGGCACCCCGCATTCCTCGGCCACGGCAGTGCCCAGCCGCACCCTGGTCACCTCGTCGAATCCGCACTCGGCGAGATCGTCGGCCTGCCCGAGGTCCCCGGGCCGCAGGCCGAGCAACTCGCTCAGCCGATCGGTCAGGTAGTCCTTCACCCTGCTCGCCAGCGTGTGCTCCGGAGCCCCGGGGCCGGAGTCGGCCGAGTGGTCCAGCCGGTCGGCGAGTCGCGAGGCCAGGTCCGTGAGACGGTCGGGGCTCTTCGCGGAGAGCACGAGTACGTGTCGGCCGTCCGCGTCGTCCGGCAGCGGCTCCGGCAACCGGGGTGCTTCGAGGATGAGGTGGGCGTTCGAGCCTCCTGCCCCGAAGGAACTCACACCCGCGATCCAGCGAGGCCGCGCGTCACCGCGTGGCGTCCACTCGGACAGCTCGCGCTGCAGACGGAAGGGTGAGGCCTCCAGATCCACGTCGGGGTTGAGCCGCTCCGCGTGGAGCGACGGCACCAGGGTCCGGTGCCTCATCTGCAGGATGACCTTGGTCACCGCGGCGATGCCCGCCGCCGACTCCAGGTGCCCGATACCCGACTTGACCGAGCCGATCGGGATCCTGTGCGAGCCGTCGGGCACGACTGCCGCACGGGGGTCCGGGCCGGCGTGATCCTGGTCGTGGAACGCCTCGGTGAGCGCGGCCACTTCGATGGGGTCCCCGAGCGCGGTTCCGGTCCCGTGCGCCTCGACGTACCCGATGTCCTCGGCCCTCACCCCGGCCCGGTGCATGGCCGCGGTGATCGCCGCGCTCTGCGAGCGGGTACTGGGCACCGTGTAGCCGTTCGTGCGTCCGCCGTGGTTCACGGCGCTGCCGCGGATGATCGCGTGAACGGTGTCGCCGTCGCGCAGCGCCGCGTCCAGCGGCTTGAGCAGCAGCGCTCCCGCGCCCTCGCCCGGAACATAGCCGTCCCCGTCGGCGCCGAAGCTGCGGCAACGCCCGTCGGTGGAGAGGAAGCGCGCCAGGCTGAGCTGCCGGTACTTGTCCGGGTGGGTGCTGAGATTGACGCCGCCGGCGACAGCTGTGTCGCATTCCCCCCTGCGCAGGCTCTCGCACGCCAGGTGAATGGCGGTGAGGGACGACGAACACATGGTGTCCAGCGCCATGCTGGGCCCGCGGAAGTCGAAGAAGTACGACACCCGGTTGGCGATGGAGGCGTAGGACGACACGCCCATGCGGCCGTCCGGCGCGGCACCGTAGCGCTGGTAGTCGCCGTACATCACCCCCACGAAGACGCCGGTGGTGCCATCCCGCAGGTCGGCACGGGTTCGGCCCGCGTCCTCCAGTGCGTGCCAGACCGTCTCCAGGAAGACGCGTTCCTGGGGGTCCATCATGTCGGCGTCGCGCGGAGCGATGCCGAAGAACAGGGGGTCGAACCTGTCGATGTCATCGAGGAATCCACCCCACTTGGCGTAGCTCCTGCCGGGCCCGCCCTCGGGGTCGTAGAAGCCCTCCATCGGCCATCGATCCGCCGGGACGGTGGTGACGCAGTCCCGGCCCTCGACGAGGTTGTGCCAGAACTCCTCGATGTCCCCGGCCATGGGGTATCGCCCGGCCACACCGATGACGGCGATCTCCCCGTTCGCATGTGTCGATTCCTCGGCCCCCGCCCGGAGGACCTGCGTGCGCCCGGTGGCTGAGGCGGTGACGCTCGACGGGCCCGGGCCGGCCGCCGGTTCCTCCGGTGCCTGGTCCGTGGCGGTGCTCCCATCGGGAGACATCTTGCTCTTCAGCAGTGGCCCGTACCTCCGGGCCAGGTGTCCCGCGATCTCGGAGAGGTTGGCGTACTGGAAGAACAAGGTCTTGGGCAGCGGACCGAACTCACGCTCCAGGCGTTCGGAGAGCCGCATCACCATGACGGAGTCGATGCCATACGTGTCGAACGAGGCCTCGGGGTCGATGCGTCGCGCCGGTACGCGCAACTCCTCGGCCAGGACCTCGCCCAGCAGGGTGGTGGCGAACCGCCGCAGGTCCTCCGTGCCGGCCGCCTGGTCCGCCGTGTCGTCCGGGCGACGCCCGACGGCCGAGCTCTCCGTCTGCCCGGCGGATGCCTGGACGGCGGCGGCAGCCGCCCGGCCCTTGACGACGACGAGCCGGGGCCCGGGGCTGCTGAGCGCCTTCTTGAACGCGCTCCATCCCTCGTCGACGCCGAGTGTGTCCGGGCCCGGGAGCACGTGAGCCATGCCTCCGCCGGACCAGGCGGGCCAGCCGATCGACAGGGTCCGGCCGTTGCGGCGCCCCTCGCCGCGCCACGTCTCCCGCGTCTCGGCGAACTCGTCGAGGAATCCGTTGGCGTAGGCGTAGTCGCTCTGGCCGGGGTTGCCCACGGTGGCCACCACGGAGGAGAAGAAGACCATGAACTCGAGCGGGTCCTCGCGGGTCAGGTCGTCCAGCCACACCGCGCCGTCGCACTTCGCGCCGAGCACGTCCTGGAGGTCGTCCGCCGTCTTGTGCAGGAGGAACGCGTCACGGATGACGCCGGCCGCGTGGATGACGCCGTGCAGCGGACCGAAACGGCTCCTGACCTCACGCAGTGCTTCACCCAGGGCGGTCCGGTCGGACACGTCCGCCCTCATGTGGACCACATCGGCTCCCTCCGCCCGGAGGGAGCGCAGCGTCTCCCGTGCCTCGGGCCCGGGGGCGGAGCGACTGACGAGGACCGGACGGGCGCCGTCGGCCGCCAGGCGCCCCGCGAGTGCGAGGCCCAGGTGACCCGTACCTCCCGTGATCACGTAGGTGTGTCCGGGCCGGACGACGCTCGCGGGGGTTTCCGTCTGTGCGGGCAGCTCCCTCAAGGTCCGCTGTCCGATGGAGCCGGTCGGCTCCAGGCGGAGCTCCACCGGTTCGTCGGGGGACACGTCGGCGAGCAGGAGGTCCCAGGCGGTGGCGGGGAGAGCGCGGTCGTCGATTCCGGTGGGCAGTCCGATGGTCCCCAGGCACAGGTCGGGGTTCTCCCTCCGTACCGTTCGGGCGAAGGCCCCCAGTGCGGCGAGTTCGGGGGCCGTCCCCGCGGCGGCCGGGTAGGCGGTCCTGACCGCCACCGGACCCGGCAGCGGTGCGGCGCAGAGGGCCTGGGTCAGCGCGAACAGCGTGCGGAGCCCATGCGTCCGGCCGAGCGGGGCCTCCAGGCTGGCGGAGAGGGTTCCGGTCGCCGCTGTCCGGGCGGTCGACAGGAGCAGGATCCGGGTGGGCCGCTGTGCCTCCGGCAGGGCGGCCAGCAACCGGGCGTAGTCCTCGGTGGATTCGGGCCGCACTTCGTAGTGACCGGGCGCGAGGGACCGGAATGCTTCGCCGGGGGTGACGAGGACGACGGGCCGCCCGGGGTTCTCCGCACGCAGACGATCGGCCGACGAGCCCTCCGTGTCCAGCACCAGGACCGGCTCCACGGAGGACCGCGCCGTATCTGTGAGGCGCTCCGTCTCCTGCCACTCCGGGGCGAACAGGGTGAGGTCCGGCGGTGTCGCCGGGTCCGGTTCCCGGCTTTCGAGAACCTCAAGACCCTCCATGGTCACGAGCACCGTTCCCGTGTCGTCCATGACCTCGACATCCAGCACGCCGTCGTCACGGCGTTTCAGACGGGCGTAGCAGGAGTCGCCGAGCGGTGTGTGCACGGTCAGCCGGCGCAGTGCGTAGGGGACGCGACGGACGCGGTCGTCGTCACCGGCGAGGGCGACGAGGGCCTGCAGCGCGCCGTCCAGCAGCGTCGGCCTCAGGGAGTTCGGGGCCTGGCGGACGGCCTGTTCCGCGGGCAGTTCCAGGCGGGCCAGGACTTCGTTGCCGGAGAACCGCAGTTCGCTCACCACCCGGAAGCCCGGCCCGTAGGCGAACCCCAGCGCGGTGAATCGTCGGTAGCAGTCCTCCCGGTCGATGACCGAGGTGCAGCGGGCGCGTACTGCCTCGATGTCGACGGTGAGGTCTTCGGGCTCCCGGCTCCGGGGGCTCAGTACGCCGGTCGCGCCCGCGACGCCCGTGGACCCGTCGGGCGCGTCCACCGTGAAGCGCAGGGTTCCGTCCTCGCTCGGGGAGACCGTGATCTCGATCCCTCCGTCGTCCGTCGGGACGACGGGCCGGTTCCAGGTGATCTGTTCGACGACCGGCTGAGCGCCGAAGCCGGCCCGGGCGGCCGCGGCGCGGGCGAGTTCCAGGGAGACCATGCCGGCCAGCACGCGCCGGCCGCCGATGACGTGGTCGGCCACCAGCGGATCACCGGGCCGCGCGCGGAAGCGGAAGGACGCCCCGTGTGCCGAGGGGAGCTCTTCCAGGTCCGGGCCGGTGTCCGGACCGTGCACGGCGGCGTCGGAGTGCCAGTAGTGGTCCCGCTCGAAGGGATAGGTAGGGAGGGGCACCCGCCGCTGTCCGCCCTCGGGAAGGACCTGGCGCACGGGCAGCGTGATCCCGCGTTCGTACAGGTCGGCCGCGAACCTCAGGGCGCGAGCGTGATCGGTGCTGCCCGGGAGGACGTCGGCGAGGCGCTCTCCCAGCATGTCCAGGAGCCGCGTCTTCTCGGCACCGCTCAGCCGCGCGGCGGGCGTGCGGTCCGCGGCTCGGCCGTCGAGGGCCTCCTGGATCGAGCGGCGCAGACCGTGCGTCGTGTCGGCGACCAACGCGAGACGTATCTCGAAGTGCTTGCGGCCGTCGTGCAGGGTGTGGGCGATGTCCTCGAGCCGGTGGGCCTCGCCCCGCTCGTCGAGCCAGGCGTCCAGGTCCTTCAGGCGGCGGCGCAGGGCCTCCCCGGTCTTGGCGGAAACGAGAATGAGGTGGGGCCGGCCGCTGTCGGCCGGGGCGGAAGCCACGGGGCGCGGGGCGGGCGGTTCCTCCACGACCACATGGGCGTTGGTGCCGCTGTAGCCGAAGGAGCTGATCGCGGCGCGGCGCGGCGCGTCCTCGCGTCGAGGCCATGGCTGGAGGGAGGTAACGGGGCGGAACGGCGTCTCGGAGAAGGTGATGCGTTCGTTCGACGCCGAGTAGTGGAGCGTGGGCGGGATCTGCTCGTGCTCGAAGGCCAGCAGACACTTGATGAGCCCGGCCACTCCCGCCGCTTGGCCGGTGTGTCCCAGATTGGACTTGACCGACCCGATGGCGCAGAACTCCCGGTCGTCGGTGAAGCGGGCGAACGACCGTGTGAGGGCCTCGATCTCGATCGGGTCGCCCAGGGCGGTGCCGGTGCCGTGCGCTTCGATCAGCGAGATCGTCCGGGGGTCGATCCCGGCCTGCTCGTACGCCTGGAGCTGCACCTCCGTCTGTGCGCGGGAGCTGGGGGCGGTGATGCCGTTGGACTTGCCGTCCTGGTTGACCGCCGAGCCGAGGATGACACCGCGGATGTCATCACCGTCGCGCAGGGCCGCGTCCAGGCTCTTGAGGACGACCACCCCGCACCCTTCACCGGGAACGAAGCCGTCGGCGTCCTGGTCGAAGGCGCTGCACCGGCCTCGCGGCGAGAGCATGCCCGCCTTGCTGGCCGACACGTAGAACCCGGGGCCGACGAACAGGCACACACCGCCGGCGAGCGCCATCTCGCACTGTCCGCTGCGGATGGCCTGGCAGGCCAGGTCGAGGGCGACCAGCGAGGAGGAACAGGCGGTGTTGAGGGCCACGCTGGGGCCCCGCAGGTCGAGCAGGTAGGAGATGCGTGAGGCCAGGATGGAGGTGTCGTTGCCGAGCAGGACCTGAGCGTCCGCGTCCGGGCCGGAGCGCTGTGATTCCAGCGGGTAGTCGCTGGCCGGAGTGCCGACGAACACTCCGCAGCTGGAGCCCGCGAGCGAGTCGCCCGCGTGACCGGAGTCCTCGAGTGCGTTCCAGCAGCCCTCGAGGAAGAGCCGCTGCTGCGGGTCCATCCGCTCCGCCTCGCGGCCGGAGAGGTGGAAGAACAAGGGGTCGAAGGCGGCGACATCCTCCACGAAGGCGCCCCACCGCGAGTTGGTCCTGCCGGGGGTCCGGGGATCGGGGTCGTAGTAGTCCTCGGGGCGCCAACGGTCCGGCGGCACCTCGGTGACCGCGCACGTGCCCTCGGCCAGCAGACGCCACAGGGCGTCCGGCGACCCGGCTCCGGCGTAGCGGGTGGAGAGGCCGATGACCGCGATCCGCTGCTCCGCAGGTGATCCGGCGGTGTGTGCGGCTCGCGGCCGGTCCGCCTGCCGCCCGGCGGCGCGCAGCTCGGCGAGGCGCCGCTGCCCCTCCTCCGGCGTGATCTGCTTCGTCTCGACGAGTTCCAGCAGTTTCTTCATGGCGCTTCTCATGCGGATCCCCCGAGATTCATGTACGCCTCTTCCAACGACAGCTCGCCGGCGGCCAGGCGTCGGAGCATGTCCTGCTCATCCGTCTTCCCGTCGTCACCGCCGTCGCGCGGTGTGTGCCCCGGGGCGTCGTCGGCCGGTACGGGTGTGTGCTCGTCGTGCACGAACGCGGCGAGCGCCGCGAGCGTGGGGTGGTCGAACAGTGCGGTGGTGCCCAGGTCGATGCCGAGCTCGGCGTTGAGCGTGCTCACGAGCTCGACGAGGATGATCGAGTCCACCCCGTACTCCGTGAACGGCCGTTCCGGGTCGAGGTCGGCCTCGTGCCGCCCCAAGGTCCTGGCTATGAGCTCGGCCAGCTGCCCTTGGGTCTCCTCCAGGTCCCGTTGCTGGTTCTTGCCGGGTTCCGGGGCGTGCCGGGACGGTTGTGCGGGGCGCTGGAGGTCGGCGACCAGCACGTGGAGGCCGAGGCTGCGCGGGGCACCTGCCACCGCGTCGAGGACGGCTGTCTGTTCGAAGCCCTTCTCCCGCAACAGGGCCTGCCAGGTGGCTGGTTCGGCCAGGGGCGAGGAGGGAATCCTCCGGAACCCGTCCTCGAAGCGCCACCAGCCGTCGAGAAGCCCGAACGTGAGGGTCGTGAAGGCGCTGAAGGCGGTCGTCTCGCACAGGACGAGGCGGCCGTCCTCCGTCAGCAGGCGCCGCACGTGCGTCAGAGTGCGGTCCAGGTTCTGCGTGGCGTGCAGCACGTTCGCGGCCACGACCACGTCGAAACCGCCCTCCTCGAATCCCTGGTCACCGGGGGGCCTCTCGATGTCCAGGCGCTTGAAGGACACGAAGGGGTGGCGGGCGGCGAACTCCTTGCGCCCATGGCGCAGGAACCCCGTGGAGACGTCCGTGTAGACGTATTCGACCCGGTCCGCGTAGGGGCTCAGGGCCGAAAGCACGGTGCGTGTCGTGCCGCCCGTTCCCGCACCCACCTCGAGAATCCGCAGGGGGCGTCCCTCCGGGTTTCGGGAGCCGGCGGCGCGGGCGACGACCTCACGTGCCGCCGCCCGGTTGGCTCCGCTCGCGAGCGGGTCGCCCTTGTAGACGTTCTCCACCAGCCTCGTGGACGAGTCGGGGAAGATCACTTCGGTGGGGTCGATCCTTCCGGTCAGCAGCCTCGGGTACTCCCTCAGGCAGGCGTCCAGGAGCTGTACGTGAGCGGCCACCTCGGGGTGGCGTGCCGCCAGTTCTCCCGCCTCAACAGACAAGTCGCGCCCTTCCAGGGCCGTCACGGCGTGGGTGGCGCGGAGCAGCTCTCCGTCGCGTTCCACATAGCCCGCGGCCACCGCGATGTCCATCACGGCGTCGCCCAGCCGGCGGTGCGCGGGGGCCAGTCCCAGTTCGGCGGCCACCGCGGCGGCCGGCAACTGTTCACCGGGCTTCCGGAAGGCCCCCAGGTCCTGCAGGGAGCGGACCATCATCCGGGCTCCCAGGGCGTTCAGTTCGTCATGCGCGCGACGCAGTCGTACCCCGTCCGGCTCCTGCGTCCCCGCCGCGGCCCCGGGAACGGCGGAGAGCTCCTCCCGGTGCGGCGCCGGAAGAGTGCCGAGCCGGTCCAGGAGCCGTTGCTCCGCCTTGATCACCATGGCCTGGGTCAGCCCGCGTCCGATGACGACCTCCAGGGCGGCCATGCCCTCCTCGGAGCTGACGGAGTGCACGCCCATGGCCTGCATCCGGCGGCGGTAGCTCGCCTTCGCCACCACGCCGACGTCGCCCCAGTAGCCCCAGTTGACGACGTGCACAGGCCGGCCCGCACGGGCGAGACCCACACCGAAGGCGTCCTGGAAGGTGGATGCCGCGGCGTAGTTCGACTGTCCCGCGTTGCCGCTGAACGACTGGGCCGACGAGTACAGCACCAGGAAGTCCAGCGGCTCGTCACGCAGCGCCCGGGCCAGCGACACGGATCCGCGCGCCTTGGGCGCGAGCACCGCGTCGAGAGCGG
The DNA here is from genome assembly GCF_002551245.1 of Streptomyces sp. rh34. GTDB lineage: Bacteria > Actinomycetota > Actinomycetes > Streptomycetales > Streptomycetaceae > Streptomyces. Next base: position 104,660 of record NZ_NTGZ01000002.1, on the reverse strand, counting down.
CCTCGTCCATGTCTGCGAGCCGGGAGTCCGCGAGGACCAGCGCGGAATGGAACGCGCCGTGGATCCTTCCGAATCGCCGGTTCACCGACGCGACGGCGGCGGCGAGGGACTCCTCGTCGGCCGCGTCCGCCTGTACGTACATCGCGCGGCCGCCGGCCTCCTCGACGGCACGCAGGTGCTCCTCGACGGCGGGAGTCGCGGCCCTGCGGCCGAGCAGAGCCACATTCGCCCCGGCACGGCGGGCCAGGTGCAGAGCGGTGACCGCACCGATGCCTCCGGCACCACCGAGAATCACATACGTGCCGCCCTTCCGGAACGGTGACTCCTGCGGCGCGGTCGTGTCGGCGATTCGCAGGAGTCGCTTCCAGCGGCGGCCGTCCCGCAGGACGATCTCGTCTCCGTCGGGGTGCCCGCTCTCCAGCGCGACGGTCCGGGCGACCTCTTCGGCCGCGGGCCCGGTCAGGTCCCGGGTGGCGACGTCGACGCAGCCGACCCGCCAGCCGGGGTACTCCTTCGCCAGCGAGCGGCACAGCCCGAACAGGGCGGCGGCCACCGGCCGGGGCTCTTCCGTACCGGTGCGTGCATGCCCGTCTCCCGTCACCGGGATCAGGTCCAGCGGCCTGTCGCCGAGGTTTCTCCGCAGGAGTTCCTTGACCAGGCGGACGAGGGAGCGGACGCCGAGATCCTGCGCACGTTCGAGACCGGCGATCGAGGAGGACGCCTCGGCGGAGTCGAGGGCGCCGAGGAAGTAGACGCGTTCCGGCTCGGGCAGACGGGCCGTCGCCGCGGTCCAGGGTTCGCTGTTCCCGGGGTCGAGGGACACGATCCGGACGTCGGCTTCAGGGTGGTGAGCCGCCAAGCGGGCGGCCAAGCCGTGGTCCCGGGAGGGTGTCACCACCCACACCCGGCCCGCTGCCGTCGTCGCCGACCGGTCGCTCTGTTCCGCTTCCTGCCACACCGGTTCCAGGATGCGCAGCGGGACAGGCGCTCTGAGCTCCCGGTACGAGAGGCCTTCGACGGCCACGCAGGGGCGGCCGGCGGCGTCGAGGATCGTGACGTCGCACTCCTGGGCCCCGGTCTGCCGGACGTACGCCCAGCTTTCGGCCGGGACGGGGCGGAACAGCCGGACCGCGGCCATCGAGAAGGGCACCAGGGGACGCTGCTCCTCTCCCTCCGGCTGAATCGAGGCGACCGCCTGCACCGCGCCGTCCATGACGCCCGCGGGCAACTCCGTGCCGCTGTCCTCGCGAGCGAGGGCCACCAGGCCCTCGCCTGATCCGCTGCGGATGTCGACGACCGTCCGGAAGTGAGGACCGTAGTGGACGCCCATGCGGTCGAAACGGGCGTAGTGGTCCGCCGGCGGGGTCGAGGTGACACACCTCGCCCGGACGGCATCGAGGTCGACTCGGTCCTCGGCGCCGGCGCCGGTCCGGATCTCACCCCGGCTGAACGTCTGCACGGCACCGCTCATGTCCGGGCCCCGCACCTCGAAGGCGTACGCGCCGTTCTTCGTGGGCGAGAGGGCCACCAGGGCCGTCAGCTGTCCGGTGACGAAGAAGGGGCGCAGCCAGACCGCCCGGGACACCGTGACGGGCACGTCCCCCAGCATCGACAGGACCGCCCGATGCACCAGCGAGAGGTGTCCCGCCGCCGGCAGCAACGGCTTGCCGTCGACCACGTGATCGCGCACGAGCGGCTGGTCCGGCGCCAGCGGATACGTGAAGGTGTTCTGGTTCTCCGGCTCCGTCCGTACGCGGGAACGCGTGCCGGATCTCCGGTCGCCCGGCGCCGCGGCGGGCGCCGGGACCGGCTGTGCGGCCGGTACCCAGCAGCTTTCCTGCGCGAAGGGGTAGGTGGGCAGTGAGATCCGGCGTCCGCCGTCCGCTCCGTTCACGGTTTCCCAGGAGATCTCTCCACCGGCGACGAACTCGTCTGCCAGGCGGCCCAGTTCTCCGGTGTCGCCGGTCGGGCGTGTCTCGGGCCGCTGCAGTCGTGCGGCGATCTGTTCCCGGAGGTCGTCGGCTCCTCGGGCGACGAAGGCCGCCCGAACGGGGAAGTGGGAGCGACCCGTTCCCAGCGTATGTGCGATGTCCCGCCATTCGTGTTCCCGGCCCTGCCGCTCCAGCCAGTCGGAGAGGTCCGCCAGCCGTTCGTCCAGCGCCTGCCGGGTCTTGGCCGAGACCGGGCAGAGCCGGAGCCTCCCGACGTCCTCGGACGGCCGCGGCGGGGCGGCGGGCGCCTCGCGTACCACCGTGTGCACGTTGGTGCCGCTGAACCCGAAGGAGCTCACCGCAGCCTGCCGTGGCAAGCCGTTCTCCGCAGGCCAGTCCCGCAGTTCGGTGCTCACGTAGAAGGGGCTCTCGTCGAAGAGGATGTGCTTGTTCGGTGACTGGAAGTGCACCGTCGGTGCGAGCTTGCGGTGTTTGAGCGACAGCAGCGCCTTGAAGAGACCCGCCACGCCGGAGGCGGTGAGGGTATGGCCGAGGTTGGACTTCACGGATCCGACGGCGCAGAATCCGCGGCGCGAGGTGGACGTCCGGAACGCCTGGGTCAGTGCCTCGATCTCGATGGGGTCGCCCAGGCGGGTTCCCGTGCCGTGGCACTCCACGTAGCCGATCCCGCCCGGGTCGATGCCGAACCGCTCGTAGACCGAGGTGAGCAGCCCGCGCTGCGAGGGGGCGCTGGGCGCCGTGATTCCGCTGGTCCGGCCGTCCTGGTTGGCGCCGGAGCCGGCGATGACACCGTGAATGTGGTCTCCGTCGCGCAGCGCGTGATCCAGCCGCTTGAACAGCAGCGCGCCCACCCCCTCCCCGGGGACGAAGCCGTCGGCGCCCTCGTCGAAGGGGCGGCAGCGCCCGCGGGGAGAGAGCATGCCCGCCTTGCTCGCGAGGATGTGGAGTTCCGGGGTGGCCAGGGCGGCCACGCCGCCGGCCATCGCCAGCTCGCTGCGTCCCTCCCGGACCGCCTCGCACGCCAGGTGGACGGCCATCAGGGAGGAGGAGCACGAGGTGTCCACCGCGAGGCTCGCTCCCTTCAGGTTGAGGTGGTAGGAGAGTCGTGACGAGAGCACGGCGGGGTGGGTGCCCATGAAGGTGTAGCCCTCGACGGGCACGCCGTGCTCCCGCAGCAGATGGTGGTAGTCACCCATCGAAGTGCCCACGAACACCGGGCACTCGACACCGTCGAGCGACCGGTCGCTGTAGCCGGCGTCTTCGATGGCCCGCCACGCCTCCATGAGGAACAGGCGCTGTTGCGGGTCCATGAGGCGGGCCTCTCGGGGCGAGATGCCGAAGAAGTCGGGGTCGAACCGGTCGATGCCGTCCAGGACGGAGCCCCACTTGCTGTACGTCTTGCCGGGTGCCTTGGGGTCGGCGTCCCAGTGGGCGTCCGGGTCCCACCGATGCGGGGGAATCTCCCGCACCGAGTCACGGCCGGCGGCCAGGTTGACCCACAGCTCCTCCAGGTCGGCCGCGTCCGCGAATCGGCCCGACATGCCGATGACCGCGACGTCGTGCCGGCTCGCTCCGACGGGCTCGGGGTCTGCGCGGTGCGCCGGTACGACACGGCTCGACTCCGCCGGGGTTCCCACCGGCTGCGGAGCAGGCGCAGGAGATGTCCGCATGGCCGTGCCGACTGCCGTGCCGCCCGTTCCCGGCACGGATACCGCGTTCTCGGCGACGTGCTCGGCGAGCTTGCGGAGCGTCGGGTAGTTGAAGAAGTCGGTCGGCCGGAGGTCCGTGCCCAGTCGCCTGTTGATCTGCTCGACGATCTCCACGGCGAGGACGGAGTCCACGCCGAATTCGGAATGAGGGATGTCGGGCTGGAACTCTTCGACAGGAACTTCGAGCACGGCCGCCATCGCGGTGATGACGACCTCGCGGACGTCCGCGAGGTCCGGACCGCTCCGCACGGCCACCGTCTCCTCCACCGGCGATGCCGGCGATGCCGTCACCGTCCTGGGGGTGTCCTCCACGGGGACTTCGGCGGCCCGGGGCGGGCGGCTCGTTTCGGGGCCGTGCGCGTCGGCGGCAGGAGCAGGGCCTTCCTCGTGGGTCTCCGGTACCCAGTAGCGGTCTCGGGCGAAGGGATATCCGGGCAGGGAGACCCGCCGGGCGCCGCCGCGCGCCGACGGTTCGCCCGCCGCGTCCAGTCCGGAAGCCCAGAGACGGGCGAGCCTGTCCAGGTCGCCGGCCCGCCGGATCGTGGCGAGGAAGGCCGCGCCTTCCTCCCCGTCGAGGAGGTCCTCAAGCAGTCCCAGCTGTCCGTCCGCCGTGCCGCGGACGACCGACGCCGACGTCCTCCCCGCCGCGAACTCCGTCAGGGCGAGCGCCAGTTCCCGTACGTCGGTGGCGATCACGGCGAGGCGCTCGTTCTGGGGCTCCCGGCCGGTCCCGAGGGTGAAGGCGATATCGCGCAGTCCGCGGGATTCCCGGTCCGGCCGCTCCGGGGCCGGACCGGACGAGGCTGCCACCCGCTCCACCAGCTCCCGGACCTTCTGGTGGCCGGCCGGTGCGGGCGCGGCAGCGGCCTCCCCGAAGGCGGTGCGGAGGCGTTCGGCGAGCTCCGAGAGGGTGACCGTGTCGAAGCCCAGGCTCTCCAGGTCGTCGTCCGGATCGACGTGTTCCCCGGGCACACCCAGCACATCGGCCACGACGAGGCGCAGCTCCCTTTCGACGGCCGGAGCCCCCTGGAGCTCCGTCGCATCCTCGCGGCGACGCGGCAGTACCGCGTCGGACAGGCGTACCGCCAGTTCGCGCAGCTGGTCCTCGGTCCTGGCGGACAGGAGGACGAGTTCGGCATCACGAGCGCTGTCCGTGCCGGTCTCCGCAGCCGTGGTGGGTGACGGTACGTATTCCTGCAGGACGGCATGGGCGTTGGAGCCGCCCGCGCCGAAGGAGCTGACCGCCGCCAGGCGCGGCAGCTCCCGGCCCTCGCGGCTGAGCGCCGGCCAGGGTTCGTAGGCGCGCTGTACGTGGAAGGGGCCCTGCCCGAAGGCCACGTTCGGATTCAGTTTCTCGGCGTGCAGCGACGGCACCAGAGCCCGGTGCCTGAACTGCAACAGCACCTTGGTGATCGCCGCGACCCCGGCGGCCGACTCCAGATGCCCGATGTTCGACTTCACCGAACCGATGGGGCAGGCGGCCGAGACCTCGTCCCCCGTGCCCGTGAAGGCACGGCTCAGGCCCGCGATCTCGATGGGATCCCCGAGGGCTGTGCCGGTTCCGTGCGCCTCCACGTAGCCGATCTCCCCGGGCTCGACGCCCGCCCTGCGGAGCGCTTCACCGATCACCTGGGCCTGGGCGGCAGGTGTCGGCACGGTAAAGCCATTGCTGCGTCCACCGTGGTTGACGGCGGTTCCCCGGATCACCGCGTAGATGTGGTCGCCGTCGGCCTCGGCCCGGCTCAGCGGCTTCAGCAGCATGGCGCCCACGCCCTCGCCGGGCACGTACCCGTCTCCGCCCTCACCGAAGCTGCGGCAACGCCCGTCGGTCGAGGCGAACTTCGCCTGGCTCAACTGCAGATAGCGGTTGGGGTGGAGAATCGCGTTGACGCCGCCGACCAGGGCCTCGTCGCAGTCTCCGAGCCGGATGCCGGCACAGGCCATGTGCAGCGCGGTCAGCGAGGAGGAGCACATGGTGTCGAGTGCGATGCTGGGGCCGGTCAGACCGAGGGCGTACGACACACGGTTGGCGACGGCGGCCGACAGCGAGGCCGGGACGAAGCCCTGGCCCTGGAGTGCCGGATCGGCACCGTACAACTGGTACTGGGCGTACATGACGCCGACGTATACGCCGGTCTTCCGGCCGTTCGGTGCCGAGCGGGCGTGGCCGGCGTCCTCCAGTGCGTGCCAGGCGGCCTCGAGGAAGATCCGCTCCTGCGGATCCATCATCCGCGCCTCCCGGGGCGGGATGTTGAAGAAGAGCGGGTCGAAGCGGTCGACGTCCTTCAGGAACCCGCCCCACTTCGCATAGGCGGTACCCGGACGGTCCGCGTCCGGATCGAAGTACTTCGTGTGATCCCAGCGGGACCGCGGCACCTCGGTGACGCAGTCCCGGCCGTCGCGCAGGTTCTGCCAGAACTCCTCAAGGGTGTCGGCCATCGGGTAGCGCCCGCTGACTCCCACGATCGCGATCGGCTCCTCCCGCACCGCGGACGGCGTCGCGACGGCAGCGGGGGGCTGCTCAGGGGCTCGGTCCACGACGGCTGCCGCGGCGCTCGGTTCCGGTGCCGGGGCCGTGACGGCGCTCACGGCTGCTCGGGCGGGAGGCTGCCCGAAGTGCTCATCCACGACACGGGGGTGGCTCCGGGCAAGGTGCCGGCACAGATCGGCCAGACAACGGTGCTCGAAGAACAGCGTCTTGGACAGTTCCCCGAACATCTCCTCCAGGTCCCGGGTGACGTTCATGACCATGACGGACTCGAGCCCGTACCGCTCGAACGGCTTCCGGGGCTCCATTCTCTCCGGCGCCGTCTTCAGCTCGGCGGCCACCAGGCGGGTGAGGTGGTCCAGCAGTTTCCGCTGAGCCACCGGCGCGACGGAGCTCTCCAACTTCCCGTCCGTCTCCTGCTCGGGCTCCGACCGGGTCGCCTCGCCGGTACTGCCGGCCGGCCGGAGCGCGCGCAGGATCGTGGAACGGCGGCCGTGGAACACCGCTGTCCGGGTACGGGCCCGGCTGAGCGCCGCCGTGAAGACCCGCATGCCCGTGCCGACGGGCAGCGGAACCCAGCCGAGGTGCTCCTCGATCCACTGCTTGGCCTTCTCGTCCACGTCCATGCCGCCCGTCTCCCAGAGCGGCCAGGCGATGGAGACCGTGGCTCCTGAGCGGTCGCCGCTGCGACGGTGCTCCTCCCGCCAGTCGGCGAAACCGTCCAGGAAGGCGTTGGCGAACCCGTAGTCGCTCTGTCCCGCGACGCCGGTCACCCCGCTGGCCGAGGAGAAGAGGGCGAAGAAGTCGAGCGGCTCGTGCCGCGTCGCACGGTCGAGGTGGTGCGCCCCCCAGACCTTGGGCCGCAGCACCGCATCCGCGTCCGCCCGCGTCTTCCGGGCCACGAGTCCGTCGCGCAGCACGCCGGCGAGGTGGATGACACCGTCCAGCCGGCCGAAGCGGGTCCGGGCCTCGTCGACCAGCCGGCGCGCGCCGTCCTCGGTCGCACAGTCCGCGGCCACATAGCAGGGGCGGGCGCCGGCATCCTCCAGTTCACGGAGGAACGCGTTGGTGTCCGCAGTGGGCGCGGAGCGGCCGCTCAGCACCAGTCGGGCCTGGTGACGATGGGCCAGGTCCAGGGCGAGCCGACGGCCGAGTCCGCCGAGGGCGCCGGTCACCAGGTACACGCCGTTCGTGCGCAGATGTGGGCCGTCGACCGGGGCCGCGGCTCCCGGCGGGGCAGCCAGATCCTCGCCCTCCGTCAGCTGAAGGCGCCGACGCGTCCCCTCGGTGTCGTAACGGATCTCCTCACCGCCGGCCGCCGGGGCGGCGAGTTCGTCGACGAGGCGCCGAACGTCATCCGGACACAGGGGGGAACCGGTGGAAGTGCCGGGCAGGGTGAGCGTGCTGAACGCGTAGGAAGGATGCTCCGCCGCGACGGCCCTGCAGAATCCCGCCACCGCCCCGCGGGCCGGAGCTCCCGCCGGTACCAGGGAGACCAGTCGGAGGGACGCCCCGGGCGCCCGGACGGCCAGTGCGGTGGTCAGCGCCCGCAAGGCGTGAAAGCCGGTCTCCAGCTCCTCGGAGGTCACCGAGGTGTCCTTGTCGCCTGGTTCCGTCGGCCATGCGTGGACCACGGTGTCGACCGGAGGCTGTGCGGACGATGTCTCCGACAGTTCCTCCAGCAGCCTCGCGTAGTGCTCGCTGTCGCCCGCCACGACCTCGAAGCGGTTCTCACCGGACCTGCGGTACGCCTTTCCCGGGAGCACACGCACGATGCGCGTCGTCGGCAGGTACGCACCGGCGAGCGCATCGCCCAGCCCCTGATCGCCCGCCGTGTCGAACACCAGCACGGTCCCCGGGCGGCGTGCGGCCGGGGCCGGCAGCGGTTGCGGCTGCCAGGCCGGCCGGAGCGTCACGACGGACGACCTGGCGCCCTGCGAGGGGCGGACGACAAGCCCTTCGACTCGTGCGAGGACCTGGCCGCTGTCGTCCGCCAGTGCGAGGTCGAAAACCTCCGGGCGTCCCTGATCGTCCTTCGCACCCGGCCGCGGGCGGGCGTGAACCCAGCAGGCGTCGGGCAGTGGAGCGGGGCCGATCAGCACGCGCGACGCGGCGAAGGGCACCCGGGCCCGTCGGTCCGGAGCAGCCGCGTCGAACGCCACCAGGGTCTGGAACGCCCCGTCGAGGAGTGCCGGATGGAGCCGGTAGCCGTGCCGGTGCGCACCCCGTCGGCCGGTGTCCGCGAGCCTTACCCGGCCCAGTGCCTCTCCGGCTCCCGAGCGCACCGTCTCCAGCACCCGAAGGGCAGGTCCGTACGACAGGCCCTGCTCCTCGAAGCGCTGGTAGCAGGTGGGTCCGTCGAGCCCGGCGTCGCCATCCTTGGTCGCTGCCTCCAGGTCCAGGAAGCCGAGCCCGCCGTCGGCGGCCGCCCCGGGTCCCGCCTGGGCTGTCATGACGCGCCCGCGGACATGTACGGCTCCGCCGTCCGCTCCTGCTTCAGCGACGGTGAAGTCGGTCGTCGCGAGATCAGGGGCGCGCGGCGTCAGGCATACCTCGATGCGGTATTCGCCCTGCGGTGGCACTTCGACCGGGGAGTGCCACACGAGGTCAGCGAGTGTCAGATCTCTTCCCAGTCCCGATTCCTCGGCTGCCGCGAGGACCATCTCGACGATGGCGGCGGCCGGGAGGAGGGCACGGCCGTCCACCACGTGGTCGCGCACCAGAGGCGAGGCGAGCGTGAACGCGGTGATGAACCGCTGGCTGCCGAAGGTGGAGGCGTTACGGCCGAGGAGGGGGTGACGAGCAGCCGTGTCGGGGGTGGACGGTTCTCCGGCCGGTACGTCGTCAGTGAGGTCCGGCCAGTGCCGTTCGGGCAGGAAGGGGTACCCGGGCAGTCCGACCCTGGGTGGGGCGGGGGTGTCCAGGGCGCTCCAGTCGACCGTTTCGCCCCGTACCCAGCGGCGGGCCGACTCCTCGATGCCGTGGCTCCGGGCCGGGTCCGCTCCTGAGATGTTCCGGGCCGTGTCACGCGGGCCTTCCGCCGACCCGAGGAAGATGCCCTCGGAGGAGGCGCGGTCGGAGAAGTCCCGCAAGCGCCGACCGAGTTCGGAGGCGGTGGGGACCACGAGGGCGAGTCGGTGCTCGAAAGCCTCCCGTCCCTGCCGGAGCGTGTACGCCGCGCCGGCAAGCCAGGCAGCACCCTCTTCCACCGGATCGCCCGCGTACCGTCCGGCGTACTCGGCGAGCAGGCCCGCCAGGGCCCGCAGCCGCTCCTGGGTCGGGGCGGACAGCACGATCAGCTGCGGCCCCGGAGCGGGCCGGTGCGGCGTTCCGCGCTCGGCCGGCGGTTCCTCGACGATCAGATGCGCGTTGGCGCCCCCGGCTCCGAACGAGCTGATGCCGGCGATGCGCGGTGTGGCGCGGCCCTCGTCGTCCCGGGGCTCGTGCCATTCCTCCAGGGTTCGCTGAAGACGCAGTCCGGCGGCGTCGAAGTCGATGTGGGGGTTCGTGGTCTCCGCGTGCAGCGAGGGGACCAGACGGCGATGGCGGAGTTGGAGCACCACCTTGGCCAGACCGGCGATACCCGCCGCACCCTCCAGGTGCCCGATGTTGGACTTCACGGAGCCGATCGCGCAGGGTGCCTGGCCGTCGGCGCGCGGGCCGAGTGCCCGGGCCAGCGCCGCGATCTCGATGGGGTCGCCCAGCGAGGTACCGGTCCCGTGGGCTTCGACGAAGCCGATGTCGCGCGGTGCGATCCCGGCACGGTGGCAGGCCTCCACGATCAACCGGGCCTGTTCGTTCGGGTTGGGCACGGTGTAGCCGTTGGTCCTGCCGCCGTGGGCGACGGCGCTGCCCCGGATCACGGCGTGGATCCGGTCTCCGTCCGCGAGGGCGGCGTCCAGCCGTTTGAGGACGACCGCGCCGACTCCCTCGCCCGGAACGTAGCCGTCTCCCCCCTCTCCGAAGCTGCGGCAGCGTCCGTCGGTGGAGGCGTACCGGCCCTGGCTGAGGTCGATGTGCTTCGCGGGATGGATGGTCAGGTTGACCCCGCCCGCGACGGCGACCTTCACGGTCCCGCTGTTCAGCGCCTCGCAGGCCAGGTGGATGGCCGTGAGCGAGGAGGAGCACATGGTGTCGACGGCCATGCTGGGGCCGCGGAAGTCGAAGAAGTGGGAGATCCGGTTGGCGATGGACGCGTAGGAGGAACCGAGGTGCAGTGGGTTGCCGCGCGCGGCCTCCTCCGCCTGGAGCAGCTGGTACTGGGAGTACATGACGCCGGCGTAGACGCCGACGGCTTCTCCCGCGAGCTGGGCCCGGGTCAGACCGCCGTCCTCCAGTGCGTGCCAGACCTCTTGGAGGAGGAGCCGTTCCTGGGGGTCCATCCTCTCGGCCTCCCGCGGCGATATGCGGAAGAACTCGGCGTCGAACGTATCGACGCCGTCGAGGAAGCCACCCCACTTGGTGTAGCTCTTGCCGGGGGTTCCGGGGCGTGGATCGAAGTACTGCCGGTGGTCCCAACGGTCGGCCGGGATCTCGGTGACACCGTCCCTGCCGGCCTTGAGGTTCTCCCAGAAGACATCGAGATTCTCGGCCTGGGGGAATCGTGCGCTGAGTCCGACGACGGCCACGCGGGTGTCCGCCGAGCGTGGGGCGGAGGGAGCAGCGGCCGGAGCCGACTCCGTTCGGGATGTCCGCTCGCCGTCCGGGGCGTGCCGGGGGCCGGGATCCGCACCCTCCGGCAGGAGACGGTCGACGGCGTCGGCGTGTTGCCCGACGAGGAAGTCCGCCAGGGCGCCGATCTTCTGATGCTCGAAGAGCAGGGTCGCCGGCAGCGGTCCGAAGTGTTCCTCCAGCGCACGCACCACGTTCAGCGCCATCACCGAGTCGAAGCCGTAGCGGTCCAGTGACTCGTCGGCGTCGATGGTGTCCACGGGTATCTGCGCCTCGGACGCGATGACCCCGCACAGCCATCGGGCCAGGTCTTCGGCCCGGTCGTTCGCGCTCTCCGGCCGGCGACCCGCATCGTTCGTACGGAGCAGGCGTGCTGCCTCCTCCACACCGACGGCGCCGGACCGGATCCTGCTGAGGAGGGCCTTGCGACCCGTCGCGTCATTCTGCACAGAAAGCCTCCAGGGCCGATTCGGCCGTACGTTCGTCGATCTCGCCGTCCCGGAACCTGCGGAGCAGGTCTTCGAGGGCATCCTCGGAAGGCACAGCGGTACGAACGTCGGGCAGCTTGATCGTCAGTCGTTCCAGGGAGAGGAGCACTCGGCCCTCGTCGTCGAGGAGCTGGATGTCGAAGGTGTGGACGGATCCGGACGCGGGCGTGCCGGGGTGGGTGGCCGCCCGGACCATGACCGACGGCGGCAGTGTGCCCGTGCGGACCAGCGCGCCGAGCGCGACGGGAAGCAGGGGCCGCCCCGGTCCCATGGCACGGATGGAGGGCATCGCGGCGAGGACCTGCAGTGCGCCGTCCACCAGCGTCGGGTGCAGGTCGTACGCGGACCCGCTGGCCGCGAGCTGCTCGGGAAGCCGGAGGCGTCCCAGCACCAGATCCTCTCCCACCCGCAGGTCACGGACGCAGGCCAGCGCGGGGCCGTGTTCGAGTCCCATGCCGGCCAGGAAACGGTAGTGCTCGGCGACCGGTAGGGACCGGGGGCACGCGTGTCGCAAGGCGTCGAGGTCCATCCTCCGCTCACCGCCCCCGGAGTCCCCCGGTTCGACGGTTCCCCTCGCGTGCAGGGTCTCGGCCGAGCGGATCTCGAAGTGCGCGGCGCTCCCGTCGGGTTCCAGATGGACCGTGATCCGGACGGGTCCACCGTCGATCACGAGGGGGCGCAGCCACTGGAGGCGCGTGACCGTATCCGCCCGCAGGCCGGCCTGTCGGGCGGCCCGGAGCGCGAGTTCGGGGTAGAGCACCCCCGGCAGTGTCGGGTTGCCCTGCACCCGGTGATCGGTCACGTAGAACTCGGCGCCGGTCAGTTCCGCGGCCATGACGACGGGCACCGCGCCGGCCGGGCTGACGCGCTTCAGCTCCGGGGCGTCGTCCGTGGCCGCGGCGTAGACCGTGTCGCGTTCCGTGTACCAGTACCGGTGGCGGTCGAAGGGATAGGTGGGCATCGGGATTCTGCGGACGGTGTCCCCTGCCCACAGGGACCGCCAGTCCACGTCCTCTCCGGCCAGGTAGCGCGCGGCGGCCGCGGACAGGGCCGGGTCGGCGCTCGCCAACGCCCCACCCGTCGTGCCGTCGATGGTCTCGCGAAGCCGGGCCCTCAGCTCGTCCCGGTCACGTACGACGAAGACGGCGCGCTCCCGGAAGTGGTCGCGGTGCAGTTGGAGGGTGCCGGCGATCTCGGTGAGGGACGCGCTCGCTCCGTCCCGTTCGAGCCAGTCGGCGAGCCGCGCCACGCGCGCCGCGAGCGCCTGCGGGGTCTGGGCCGACAGGGGTACGGCGAACGTGTGACGGTCGGTCGGGACTGTCCCGCGGACAGGTGGCGGCTCTTCGAGCACGAGGTGGGCGTTGGTGCCGCTGAATCCGAAGCTGCTGACCGCAGCCCGTCGGGGCAGTCCGTCCCGGGAGGTCCACGGACGCAGTTCGGTGTTGACGTAGAACGGTGTGTCGGCGAAGTCGATGAGCTGGTTGGGCTGCTCGAAGTTCACCGACGGTGGTATCTGCCCGTGGCGGAAGGAGAGCAGAACCTTGATGATCCCGGCGATGCCGGCCGCCGCGGCGGTGTGACCGATGTTCGTCTTGACCGATCCGATCGGGCAGAACGACTTGTGGTCGGTGTAGTGGCCGAAGGCATTGCTGAGCGCCTCGATCTCGATGGGGTCGCCCAGGCGGGTCCCCGTGCCGTGGGCTTCCACGTAGCTGATGGACTCCGGGCTGATTCCGGCGCGCTCGTACGCGGCGATCTCCACGGCCGTCTGCGCGGCGCCGCTCGGCGCGGTGATGCCGTTGGTCCTGCCGTCCTGGTTGATCGCCGAGCCCTTGATCACCCCGTGGATGTGGTCGCCGTCACGCAGGGCCGCGTCCAGGGGTTTGAGGATGAGGGCGCCGACGCCCTCGCCCGGTCCGAAACCGTCCGCCGTGTCGTCGAAGGTCTTGCAGACCCCGTCGGGCGAGAGCATGGTGCCGTTGCTGGCGACGATGAAGTAGTCCGGCGCCAGGGTCAGGAACACCCCGCCGACGACGGCTGTCTCGCACTCACCGGCGAGCAGGCTCTGACAGGCGAGGTGCACGGCCACGAGCGACGAGGAGCACGCGGTGTTCACGGCCAGGCTGGGCCCCTTGAGGTTGAGGAAGTAGGAGATCCTCGCGGCCAGTACCGATGCCTCGTTGCCCCAGAACGACTGGGCCTCCTTGAGGACGTCCGCCTTGTTCATCCGGGTGAGGTATTCACTCGGCCCGACGCCGACGAAGACTCCGCAGGGACGCCCGTTCAACGCGCCCGCGGGGTAGCCGGCGTCCTCCAGCGCCTTCCAGGCCTGCTCCAGGAAGAGTCGCTGCTGGGGGTCTGTCTGGGCGGCTTCCTTCCCCGACATGTTGAAGAAGGGCGCGTCGAACGCGTCGATGTCGTCGAGGAAGGCGCCGCGCGAGCAGTACGTGGCGTCCAGCCGCGTCGGGTCGGAGTCGTGGAAACGCTCGTGGGACCAGCGGTCCGCGGGAACGTCGCCCGCCGAGCACACGCCCTCGGCGAGGTTCGTCCACAGTTCGCCGAGGTCCTCGGCGCCGGCGTACCGGCCGGACATGCCGATCACCGCGATGTCGGCGGTAGCAGCCGCCTTTCCGCGGCCGGTCCCGGGCCGTTCGTCGCTCCGGGGAACGAGGACCGCCCGCTCCCCGGCGGCGGCCGATTCGTCCGGGTCCGGCACGGTGACCACGACGCGGCCGACGGTACCGCGGTCGCCCTTGAGCGCGTACGCCTCGGTCACCCGGTCGAACGGGATGACGTGCGCGGTGAACGGGCGGATCGTTCCGGACTCCAGTCGCGTCGCCATCGCCTCGAGACAGGGGACCCGCCGCTCGGGATGGTTCAGGAAGTACTTCTTGGTGTTGAAGCTGTGGAAGCTCTGGTTCTCCACCATCCGCGACAGGTCCAGACCGCCGGACGCCTGGAGTCCGAAGACCGCGATCTCCACGTACCGGCCGTCCGGGGCGAGCAGGTTCAGTCCTTCCTGCGTCGCCCCGTTCCCGAGGGTGTTGATGACCACGTCGACGCCGCGGCCCTCCGTCCGGCGGAGTACCTCCTCGACGACGTCGTGGGCCAGGTGGTCGATCGGATCGGGGATCCCCATCGCGATGAGGTGGTCGACCTTGTGCCGGGAACCCGCCGTGGCGATGATCTCGGCGCCGGCCAGCTGGGCCAGTTGCACGGCCATCAGCCCGTTGGTCCCGGTGGCCGCTCTGATCAGCACACGCTCCCCGGGCCGCACCGCGGCCCGTTCGAAGGCCAGCGACATGGCCAGGAAGGCCACGGGCATCCCGCACGCCTCCTCGTGCGTGAGGTTGGCCGGCTTGCGCACCACGAACGTCTCGTCGGTGAGGACGACGGACGCCTGCCCGCCCATCTCGGGGCGGGTGAGCGCGATCACCTCGTCACCGGGCTTCACCCTGTGCACACCGGCTCCCACCCGGCGGACGACGCCGGAAACCTCCACACCGGGCGTGAAGGGGAAGTCGGGCATCATCGGATAGAGGCCCTGGGCCGCCAGGAAGTCCGAGAAGTTGACCGGGAACGCCTTGACCTGAACCTCGACCTCGCCCGGCCCTGGTGCCACCGGGTTCATCGGCACGACGACCAGATCGGCCGGGCTGCCCGGCCGCTCGAAGCGCACCGCGCGGAAGCCGGCAGGGCCGGCCGCCGGCCGGGGGGCCGGCGGGGCGACCGATGCCGCAGCCGCGGACACCGGATCCGGAGCCGTCACCGGTTCCCTCGTGGGCGCCGGCGCGGTCGCCGTCTCCTGTGGGCGGACTTCTTCGGTCTTGGGTCGCAGACGTCCCTCGACCGCGCTTGCGTACCGCTCGATCACGAAGGCGGCCAGATCTCCCACGGTCGGGTGGTCGAAGATCGCGATCGTCTTGAGGACGATCCCGAGCTCCTCGTTGATCCGGTTGATCAGTTCGACGCCCACAATGGAGTCCACGCCGTACGACGACAGAGGCCGGTCGGGCTCCAGTTCGTCGGCGGGCATGTCCAAGGTCTCGGCGGTGAACGCGGTGATCAACTCCGCTACGCGGGCAGCGAGATCGGTTACGGCCGGCATCGCGGCGGGGTCGGCCCGCAGAGCGTGACCGGCGGCGGACGCCGAACCGGAGGAGGCGTGCTCCGGAGGTCCGGCCGGCTCCGTGAACCGGGTCGTGGCGGAGGGCGCCGCCGTCACGACGCGCTGCGACAGCTCGCCGGGCGCATCCGCTTCTCCGTGCACGTCCACTTCCGTGAACCCGGTGAATTCGAGCCGACGCCGCCACATCTCGGTGTCGAGCAGCGGGGATGACGGCAGACGCCGGGAGGCGTCCGTGTACGCCCACCAGCCGTCCAGAAGACCGAAGGTGACCGTGTGGAAGGCGAGTGCCCGGGTCACCTCGGTGAGGAGCAGCCGCCCGGACGGCGCCAGCAGGGTGCGTGTCCGCTGGAGCGCCCCGTCGAGATCGGCCACCGCGTGGAGCACGTTGGCCGCGATCACCACGTCGTACCTGTCCTGCCCGTAGCCCTGTGCCTGGAGCGGTCGTCCGACGTCGAGCGGACGGAAGGACATCCGCACGTCGTGTCGCCCGGCCCACTTCCGTTCGGCTTCGTGCAGGAAGCGTGCGGAGACGTCGGTGTAGTCGTAGTCGGCCTCGATCCCGGCATCGCGCAACGCTGTCAGTACCTCGGCCGTGGTGGCCCCGGTACCTGCTCCGATCTCCAGGATGCGGGGGCGTTGGCCCGGAGCGGTGTCGCGGACGTGGCGCACGACGTGCTCGGCCAGGAGCCGGTTGCAGTGGTCGACGAGCCGCGCGCCCCGGTAGACGGAGGCCACCCGCTCGGTGGAGCCTGCGGGGAAGACCACCTCGGTCGGTGAGACCGCTCCGGTGAGCACCTGCGGGAGTCCGTCGAGACAGACGCGTACCAGCTCGATGCGGGAGCCGAGGTCCGGGTGGGCGTACCGCAGTTCGGCCGCGCGTTCCTCCCCGGTCCGGCCGTCCTCCGTAGTGCTGACGCGCTCCGTGGCGCGGATCCGGTCTCCGTCCAGCTCGGCGTATCCGCCTCGGGCCAGTACCTCGACCAGACCGTCGACGAGACGCAGGTGCCGGGGCTGTGCTCCCAGCGCGCGGGCGGGCCGGGTGAGTTCGTGTTCCTGTCCGGGCTGCTGGAGCAGGCCGGCCTCCCGCATCAGACCGCACACTTCACGGGCGATGAAGTCCTCGAGTGCTTGTTCCTCGGCGAGGTGGTCCGCTGATCCGGTCATCGGGGCGGCGGGCCGGCCGGCCGCGGCGACGGCGACCGGCGTGGCGGTGCGTACACCGATACTCCGCAGGACGTGCTCGTCGGCGTCGAGTGCGACGACCTGCCGTCGGCCCGATGCGAGGACACGCTCCATCACGGCCATGCCGTCGGCCGGCTCGATGGGACGGTAGCCGCGGGAGCGCAGCTCCTCCCGGTAGCGCGGGGAAGCCACGGCGCCGACCGCCCCCCAGACGCCCCAGTTGATGACCTGGACGGGGTAGCCGGCCCGGCCGGCGAGGGCCCGGGCCGAGGCGTCCTGGGCGGTGGAGGCCGCAGCGTAGTTGCCTTGCCCCATGGCACCGGTGAAGGACTGTACGGAGGACAGGAAGAGCAGGAAGTCGAGGGGTGTGTCCGCGAACAGCTCGCCGAGGACCTCGCTGCCCCGGACCTTCGGCGCGCAGACGGCGCGGTACGCCTCGGTGTCCATGCGCTCGATGGTCGAGTCACGCAGCACCATCGCCGCGTGGAAGACGCCGTGCAGTCCGCCGAAGCGCGCCTCGGCCGTTTCGACGGCCCGCCTCATGGCGGTGAGGTCCGTGGCATCGGCCCGGACATAGTGTGCGTCACCGCCCAGTTCGGCGATCTGGGCGACGACCTCGTCCGTCTTCGGTCCCGGTGCGCTGCGGCCGACGAGCACCAGGCGGGCCGCGGCGGACTTCGCCAGGTGCTGGGCCAGGGTCCGGCCGATGCCTCCCGTCCCACCGACGATGAGGTAGGTGCCGCCCTGCCGGTAGACAGGCTGTGCGGGCGCGGTGAGCGGCAGCGGTCGCAGGCGTTTCACGAACCGGCGTCCGGCGCGGAGGGCCACTTCCTCGCCGTCGCGATGCGCCGGTTCTGCGAGCAGGGCATCCACCGTGCGGTCCTGCCCGGCCGTCCGAGCCGGGCCGGAGGCCGGTGTCCCGATGTCGACGCAACGGACGCCCAGGTGCGGGTACTCCTTGGCCAGGGTCTTGCACAGCCCCACGAGGCCGGCTGCCCGCGGGTTGCCGGCCCGGCTGCCGTCCACGTCGTGCACGTCGCTGGTGACGACCCGGAGCGAGTGCAGCGTCGATGTCCGGTCGGTGTCCGAGAGTGCCTTGAAAAGGCGGAAGAAGACCTCGGCCGGGTCTGCGGAGACGCCGGGTTCCCGAGCGCCCGCGGATTCCCGCCGCGTCTCGCGCACGCCGCCGAGGAACCAGACGTGGCGGATGTTCCCCATCCGTTCCAACAGGTCGCGCAAGGCGACGTCGTCAGTGGCGTCGACTTCCCACGCCCGCTCGGACAGGGCACGGGTGGGTGTGCCGGGGGCGCCCAGCCGAATGCGCCGGCTCTCGCCCGCGGAACCCCGGGAGCTCAGGGCGTGGTCGAGGTCGAAGCAGTGCGGCGGGTGCACGACGAGCGTCCCGCCGTCCGAAGGCGGGGACGAGGAGAGGGAGGTCTCGTCCGGCAGCGGCTGTTCGGTCCAGTAGGGCTCGTGGAGGAGGCGGGCGAGCTGCTGCTCGTCGCTCGTCGGCATGGTGGGCCCGGATCCCCCCTCACGCACGGTCACCCCGCGCAGTTCGGCGCGAATCCGGTGAGCACCGTCCAGAACGGTCACGTCGTACTGGCCGTCCTGGGCGCGGCGCACATGGATGTGCCCGGAGTCCGGCAGCGGCTCCCCCAGGTCGGCCGATTCGAGGGCGAAGGGCAGCCTGGTCGTTCCCTTCCCCGCCCGGCCGGTGAAGTCGAACGTGCTCACGGCCTGCAGGGCCGCGTCCAGAACCGTGGGGTGGAAGGCCTGGTCCTCCGGGGCTGCCCCCGCGTACCGGGTCGTGAAGGCTCCGAGGACGTCGTTCTCGCCGACATGGACTTCGCGCAGGCCGCGGAAGAGCGCTCCGTAGTCCAGCCCCAGGGCACGGAACCGCTCGTAGACATCGTCGTGATCGAGCGTGCGGCCGCAACGTCGCCGGATCGCCGACACGTCGACCGTCGCCCGGCCGGCGGACAGGTTGTCGTTCGGCAGTTCTTCCCAGGTGCCCCGGGAGTGGGTCACGGACGTGCCGCTGTCATCGACGGCAAGGAGTTCGTAGGTGATGCGCCCGTCCTTCTCCCGGAGCCTCACCTCCACCTCGGCGCGGCTCTCCGGCTCGACGACGAGCGGCCGGATCCATACGGCCTGGGAGAGCTTGTACCTGCCGTTGCGACGTGAGGCCAGCGCCGTGTGGGCGAGCCCGATGTGCGCGACGCCGGGGAGCACCATGCGGCCGTGGATACGGTGCTCGGCCACCAGGCGGTCCGTGGCTTCCAGCCGGGTCCGGACGGTCCAGGTGCGCTCGCGGTCCTCCGAGCCCGGTACCCAGTACCGCGTACGGGCGAAGGGGTAGGTGGGGAGCGAAAGGCGAAGGGGGCGCTCGTCCCGGTACAGCCGTTCCCATGCGACGCTCGCGCCCGTGGTCCACTGCTCTGCCGTCGACCGCGGGTCGGCCTCGTCCGGGTGGAGGGACGCGGGGCCGGATGGCTTCGCCGCGGCGCTGTGCCACACGTTCCTGCCCGGCGTCCCACCCCGTGCGAAGGCGTCCAGGCGCTGGGCCAGGACGTCGGCGTCGTCGCACACCACCGCGAGGCGGTGCTCCATGGCGTCGCGTCCGAGCTGGAGTGTGTACGCGAGGTCGAGGAGCCGGCCCGGCCCGGTGGCCGAGGGCAGGCCGGCGACCACGGACCTGATCGAGTGCCCGGCCAGTGACGCACCGTCCACCGGCGAGTGCCGGTCGGCGGCCCATTCGCGCAGGGTGTCGAGGGAGACCGGGCTCAGACCGAGGTCGCCCAGTGGCTCCTCGACGGGTACGTCGCCGGGGTGGACGCCCAGTGCGTCCGCGACGACGGCGACGAGTTCGGACTCGATCGCCCCCGGGTCGGTGCCGTCCGGGGCACCCCGGTCTCCCGCCCGGACCGCCATGGCCATCCGCGCCGCGTACTCCCTCAGCTGTTCGTCGGTGCGCGCGGACAGCACGAACACGTGCTCTCCACGGTCGTTACGGGAAGCGGGGACGGCGGCCGGGCGGTGGTCGAGGTACTCCTCCAGCAGGACGTGCCCGTTCGTTCCGCCGAACCCGAAGGAACTCACGCCGGCACGGCGGGGAAGTTCCCGCCCGTCGGGGCCGGTCCGCCGGGGCCAGTGCTCGGTCGTGCCGGGAATCCGGAGCGGACTTCCTTCCAACTGGATGTGCGGGTTCAGCTCCTTGATGTGGGGGCTGCCGGGCAGCTTGCCGTGTTTCATGGCGAGAACGGCCTTCACGATGCCGGCGACGCCCGCTGCGGCCTCAAGATGGCCGATGACCGGTTTGACGGACCCGATCGCGGTGGTGGGTTCGGTGAGTCGCGGCAGACCGGCACGGTCGCGCAGTTCCCGGAAGGCCTTCTTCAGGCCGTTGATCTCGATCGGGTCGCCGAGGGCCGTACCGGTGCCGTGGATCTCCATGTAGCCGACGGTCTCCGGATCGACACCGGCTTCTTCGAAGGCATCGACGATCAAGGACGACTGGGCGTTCGGATTGGGGGTCGTGAGCGTGTTGACGCGGCCACCGTGGTTGACGGAGCTGCCTCGGATGACGGCGTGGACGTGATCGCCGTCCCGGAGCGCCGCGGACAGCGGCTTGAGCAGCAGGGCGGCGACCCCCTCACCGCGGACGTAGCCGTTGGCCGACGCGTCGAAGGTCTTGCAGCGCCCGTCCGGGCTGAGCATGCCCGCTCGTGAGAAGGAGACGTAGATCGTGGGCGAGAGCAGCAGGTTCACTCCGCCGACCAGGGCCGCGTCACAGCTGCCGGCCTGGAGGGATTCGACGGCGGTCCGCAGGGCGACGAGGGAACTGGAGCACGCCGTGTCGATGGGGAAACTGGGGCCCCGCAGATCGAGCAGGTAGGAGACGCGGTTGGCCAGGATCGCGTGGAACAGTCCGGTCGTCGTGTACGCCTCGGTGGGCACTCCGGCTTCCCGGAGCAGGTCGTAGTACTCGTGTGTGGCCACGCCGACGAACAGCCCGGTACGGGTCCGGTCGGAGGAGAGGTCCGAGGGCCGGTATCCGGCTTCTTCGACGGCACGGTAGGCGGTCTGCAGGAACAGCCGTTGCTGCGGATCCATCAGTTGTGCTTCGCGGGGCGATATGCCGAAGAAGCGGGCGTCGAAGGTGGCGACGTCCTGCAGGAAGCCGCCCCACTTGCTGACGGTCTTGTTGCTTCCCTGTCCCGAGGGGTCGTAGAAGTCCCGCCAGTCCCAGCGGTCGGCCGGGATCTCGGAGATCAGGTCGTCGCCGTTCTCGATGTGCTGCCAGTACGCGTCGAGGGAGGCACTGCCGGGCATCTCGGCGTGCATCCCGACGATGGCGATGGGGCCGGGGCCCGCGGGCTCCCCCGCCGGTACGGCCGGGGTCGCCGGCTTCTCCGCCACGGCGGCCGCGGTCCGCGCAGTGGCGGGCCGGGTGTCCGCGGTCTCTACGGCGTCCTGCGGCCCGTTGGCCGGTCCGGTCGGCGCGGGCGGCTGGATCCGGGTCGCGATCTCCTCCGCGAACGCCTCCAGGAGATGGCCGGCGAGCTCGTCGACGGTGGTGTACTCGAAGAACGTGGCCGGGGTGATGTCGACCCCGAGGCACTCGTTGAGCCGGTTGGCGAGCCGGTTGAAGGTGAGCGAGTCGAAACCGTAGTCGCCGATCGAGACCCGCGGGTCGACCCGTGCCGGGTCGAGCTTCACCAGGGTGGCCACCTCGTCGGTCAGTGCCGCGCACAGAGCTGTTCGCAGCCGCGGGGCCGTATCGTCCACCGGTTCCTGCCTCTCTTCCTCCGGGGAAGCGGCCCGCTGCGGCGGAACGCTACCCCTGACCTCCGTGCGGTCGACATCCATGGGGACGGTGGTGCCGGCCGCCCCGGCCCCGAGCTGTTCGGCGACCTTCGCCCCGTCTCCTGCCACGAACAGGACCTGGCCGGGAGGGCCTTCCAGGACGGCGTCCAGGGCGGAAAGCGCCGTCTTTGTCCGGAGCGGGAGCAGCCCGAGGTTCACCCTCAGCCACGTCTGCACCTCCGCGTCGACGCCCATCCCTCCGTCCTGCCACAGCGGCCAGTTCAACGAGGTGGTGTGCCCGCTGCGGGCGCCTCGTCGGCACTGCTCCTCCCGCCAGTGGGCGAAGGCGTCCAGGAAGCTGTTGGCGTAGGCGTATCCGGCCTGGCCCGAGCTGCCGAGCGGCGCCGCGACGGACGAGAACAGACAGAAGACGTCCAGCGGCCGATCGCGGGTCGCGGCATCCAGATGGACGGCGCCCAGGAGTTTCGGGGACAGCACCTCCTGGATGCGGTCCAGATCCTGGCTGACCAGGAAGGCGTCCCGCAGCACCCCGGCGCAGTGGAAGACTCCGTGCAGCTCGCCGAAGGCCGATTCCGCCGCGTGGACCACGGCGGCGGCTTCCTCGGCGCGTGAGAGGTCCGCCTGCACGTATCGGGCCTCGCCGCCCTCGGCGGCGACCCGTGCCAGGAGCGCGTCGATCCGCTCGTCGCGGGGAGAGCGTCCGGCCAGCACCAGACGAGCGCCGTGGCGGGCGGCGAGTCCGCACGCCACGTGCGCACCGATACCGCCCGCACCGCCGCTGATCACATAGACGCCTCGTCGGCGAAGGCGGGTGCTCCTGTCCGGTGCCGGCACGTTGTGCGTGGCCCAGGTCCTGACGGCTCGCAGGCCGTCCCGGTGGCGCACCTCCGCGTTCGCCGAAGACCGGTCGTACAGTTCGGCCGCCAGCGTCCGGGCGGCACCGCCGCCCTCCGCGAGGGCGGTCAGGTCATGGGCCGGCAGTTCGACCAGCGAGGTGGAAAAGCGGGTGCTCTCCCGGGAGAGGGTGCGCAGGAATCCGCCCAGGGCGGCGTACCCGGGCTGTCCCGTCCCGTTCCCGGGGAACGCGCACACCACATGGATCCGGCTGTGGTCACCGGATGTGAGAAGCGCGTGGACCAGGTGGAACAGCGGCCGCAGACCGTCGTCGAGTTGTGCCTCGACATCGTCGGGTCCGCCCTGGAAGTCCGACGCCGGCCAGGTGGAGAGGATGTCGAGGCGTGTCTCGCTTCCCCGGCCCAGCATTCCCCGGTCGATCAGTACGCGCACCAGGTCCCGGAAGTCCCCGGCCTCCGAGGTGCGCAGGGTGATCTCGTGGCCCCGGCCTTCCTGGGCCGGGGCGTGGAAACCGGTTCCCGGGGTGACCACGACGGGTGTACCCGCACCGTCGGGGAACGCGGACACGGCCGCGGCGAGCGCGTGTCCCGCCTCGGTGGTCGGGGCGAGCACCAGGGTGGCCGTGGCGGGTTGCCGGCCGTCCGCCGGACCAGCGGTCAGGACCGGCCGCGGCGTCCAGGCCGGGCGGAAGAAGGCTCCTGTCGGCACCGGGGCGGGCTGCTCGTCCGGCGCCGTCCGCCAGGGCCGCAGCCAGAAGTCGCGAACGGTCAGGAGAACGCGCCCCTGTTCGTCACAGAGCCGCACCTCGATCTTCTTGCCGGCCTCGGTCCAGGAGCGGACGACGACGTGGGCGAATCCGCGGCGCGGGGTGGCTCGGGTGGCGTCGACGCTTCCTATCGTGAAGGGGAGGTGGAGCCTGCCGCGCCCCTCGCGCCGTTCGATCAGCCACAACGACGCCTGAAGCGCGGAGTCGAGCATCGAGGGATGCAGCACGAACCCGTCGGATCCGTCCTGCGCGGCTTCGGGAAGCCGGATCTCCGAGAGCGCCTCGTCCTGGTTCCACCACAGCCGTCGTACGCCCTGATAGGCGTCCCCCAGTTGCAGGCCGAGCCGGTGGACGAGCGCGTAGAACTCCTCCGCCCCCGCCCGGTCGCCACAGCGGGCACGAATACCGTCGATGTCGACGGTCTGGTCGGCTGTGCCCGGATCGGCCGTACCCGTGTCCGCCCGGCCTCGCCCGTGCACGAGGCGTGCGCCATCGCCGTCGACGCTGTACACCTCGTAGGCCCAGCCTCCGGACGCCGGTTCCAGACCGAGGTGGAAGCGCTGGGGCGCCGGCACCGTCATGGCCTCGGACCAGACGTTGTTCCGAAGCCGTACGGCGGGACTGCCCGCAAGGTGGGCGGCCGCTCTGACCATCTCGAGGTAGCCCACGGCGGGGAAGATCGGTACGCCGTCGACCTGGTGGTCCTTCAGGAAGAACTCGTGCCCGGTGAAGTCGACGAACGTGCCCTGGGCATCCTCCGTGACTCCGCTGATGAGCGGGTGGGAGTCCGCCTGGCCCGATCGGCGTTCGATCGCCTGCTCTTCCTCTTCTCCCTGCTTCTGCTCCAGCCAGTAGCGCTCAGGGGCGAACGGATATGCGGGCAGCTCCACATGGGCCAGGGGCGTGGGGTACAGCTGTGCCCAGGGGACGTCGGCGCCGGCCACCCAGCTCGCGGCCAGCCGGCCGAGGTCACGGGTGCGCAGAGCGCCCGGCACCGCCTCGTGTGCCGCCTGCCGGGCTCCGGGTGTGCGGTCGGTCGTCCAGCATCCGGCGGCCGGCGGGCGGCCCGCGGCCACCGCCTCCAGGCGCTGCACGAGTTCCCCCAGATCCGATGCGAGCAGCGCCACGCGTTCGGGCAGCGGCTGCCGCCGGACCTGCAACTGGTGGGCGACCTCGGACAGCAGCAGGTCACTCTTCCCGGCG
Organism: Streptomyces sp. rh34; assembly: GCF_002551245.1. Lineage (GTDB taxonomy): Bacteria > Actinomycetota > Actinomycetes > Streptomycetales > Streptomycetaceae > Streptomyces. Next base: position 80,387 of record NZ_NTGZ01000002.1, on the reverse strand, counting down.
GCGACGGCCTGCGCCAGGTTGGCGCAGTGCTCGCGGAGCCGTTCGTGGTCCTTGGCGGACACGACGATCAGGTGCTCTCCGTCCGGGGCGCCGCGCGCCGCCCGGGGTCCGTCGTACTCCTCGACGATCACGTGTGCGTTCGATCCTCCCGCTCCGAAGGAGCTGATCCCGGCACGGCGGGGCAGCTCCTGACCGTCCGGACCGCTCTTCCGGGTCCAGCGGGCGGCCGCTCGCTGGACCCGGAAGGGTGTGGTGCCCAGGTCGAATCGAGGGTTCTCCCGTTCCGCGTGGAGCGAGGGAACGAGAGTCCCGTGTCGCAGTTGCAGGAGAACCTTGGTCAGACCGGCGATGCCGGCGGCGGCCTCCAGATGGCCGATGTTGGTCTTGACCGATCCGACGGAACATCCGTCGTCCTCTGACAGGGCACTCCTCGGCACGCCCTCGAAGGCCTCGGTCAGCCCAGCGATCTCGATGGGGTCACCGAGTGCCGTTCCGGTGCCGTGTGCCTCGATGTAGCCGATCGTCCCGGGGCCGACGCCCGCGTCGTCGAGTGCGCGGCGGACGAGTTCCGCCTGGGCGCGCGGGTTCGGCACCGTGAATCCGTTGGTGCGGCCACCGTGGTTGACCGAGGTCCCCCTGATCAGACCGAGGACACGGTCCCCGTCCGCCACCGCCCGCCGGAGTGGCTTCAGGACGAGCGCGCCCGCGCCTTCTCCGGGTACGAACCCGTCGGCTCCCTCTCCGAAGGTGTGGCACCGCCCGGTCTGCGACAGCATCTGCATCTGGGAGAGCCAGCGGTACTTGCTGGGGTGCAGGTAGAGGTTGACACCACCGACGAGGGCGAGGTCGGACTCGCCTCGGGAGAGGCTCTCGCAGGCCAGATGGACCGCGTGCAGCGAGGACGCGCAGGCCGTGTCGACGGGCATGCTGGGACCGTGCAGGTCGAGCCAGTAGGAGATCCTGTTGGCGACCGACCACTGGGTGGAGGTGGGGATGTCAGTGCTTCCCTCGCGCCACTCGTCGGGGCCCCACAGCAGATAGGTCTGCGTGGTGACGCCCGCGAACACCCCGACCCGGCGTTGCGCGGGGTCGTCCGGGTCACCGAGCCGGTACGGGGGATACCCGGCGTCCTCGAACGCCTCCCAGGCGACCTCCAGGAAGATCCTCTCCTGGGGGTCCATCAGTTCTGCCTCGCGCGGCGAGATGTTGAAGAACAGCGGGTCGAACCGTGTGACGTCGTCGAGGAAGCCACCTGAGGTGTGGGAGATGTCGCTGTCGCCGGCCGCGTCGGCAGCAAGACGCCACAACGCGCGACGTGACGGCGGAAGTTCCGTGACGCAGTCCCGGCCGGCGGCCAGGTTCTCCCAGAACGTGTCGACGTCCGGAGCCATCGGATACCGGCCGGACATGCCGATGACGGCGATCGGGTCGCGCTCCGGGGCGGGGAGGGCGCTGCGGTCGGACGCGGAAACCCGCGCGGAGGGCGCAGGCCCGCCGGGTGCGGGATGGACCTCATCCGCCTCATCCCGCGGCTGCGCGCCTTCGGCGAACCAGGCGGCCAGTTCGTCCGGCCGGTGCGCGGCCACCCGCTCCGCGGCCTGCCTCAGGGTGCGGCATTCGAACAGCAGCGTCTGTGGGACAGCGCCCAGATCCTGTTCGATGCGGGCGTTGAACTGGCTGATGCGGATCGAGTCGATGCCGTACTCGTCGAACCCCGTACGCGGGTCCACCTGGTCCGGTTCGACCCCGAGCAGTTCGGCGAAGACCCCCGCGAGGTAGTGGACGGCCTGCTGGACAGGATCGTTCACGGCAGCAGCGGTCGCGCCGCGCCTCCTGTCCGTCGCTGGGGCGGGCGTCGGCTCCGGAGCCCGCTGCTGCTCCGCCAGGAGCCAGGTACTGCCCTGCTGCGTCCCGTGGACGAAGACTCGGTGTCCGGGCGGGCCGGCGAGGAGCGTGTCGAGCGCTTCGAGGCCCTCGCGGCTCGGCAGCGGGAACACGCCGCGGTCCTGCCGGAAGACGCTGCTCCCGGAGTCGGCCACCGTCATGCCACCGGATTCCCACAAGGGCCAGCCGATGGCCAGGGTGCGGCCGGACCTCTGCCCGTCCCCGCGGAGGCGCTCCCGCTCGGCCGTGTAGGCGTCGAGGTAGGCGTTGGCCGCGGCGTAGTCGGTCTGCCCGGCGTTGCCCGACACCGCGACCACGGAGGAGAACAGGACGAAGAAGTCCAGCGGATCGTCCCGGGTGGCCCGGTCGAGGTTGACGGCGCCGAGGATCTTCGGAGTCAGCACCGCCCGGACGTCGTCGAGGGTCTTGTTGACGAGCAGTCCGTCACGGAGCACGCCCGCGGCGTGGATGACCCCGTCGATCCGCCCGTGCCTTTCCCGGACGACGGCTGTGACGGCCTCGGCCTGCTCGGGATCGCGCAGGTCCGCGGTGAGGTACTCGGCCCGGGGGTCGTCCCCGCCGGGCAGCGCGGTCATGGCGTCGGTGCGCGCCGACGGGAGCTCGGACCGGCCGACCAGGACCACCCGGACCCGCGGGGTACGCAGCAGGTGCTCGGTGATCAGCCGGCCGAGTCCACCGGCTCCGCCGCTGATGACGTACACGCCGCCGGGCCGGATGCCGGTGTACGGGTCCGCGCCTGTGCCGCGGCGCGCGTCCCACTCCTTCTCGGTGTACCGCTCCGCATGGCGGGTGCCGTCGAAGTAGAGGACGGATTCTGCTGCGTCCGTCGCCCCGAACTCCTCCGTTGCACGCCGCCAGGCGGACGGGTCGGTCGGCCGGGTGTCCACGGTGACGGCGCGGAGCAGCACCCTGGCCGTCTCCCTGCGAAGGCTCCGGGCCAGGCCGGCGATGGCCGCGGTCTCGGACTCCGCGGTCGCCGCGTATCCGGTCCGGAGTGGTTCACCCGCGGCGACGCCCGGCCGCAGGCAGACGATTTCCGTGTGACCGCTTTCCTGGAGGGACGCGATGGTCTTCGACAGGAGGAACGCGCTGTACACCGTCTCGGTGAGCCGTTCGTCGAGCGGCGCGTCCGCCCGCGGCGCCAAGAGATGGATGATGCGGCGGGGCAGGCGGCCGTCGGCTCGGAGCGTGGAGAACAGCCTGCGCCAATCGCCCTCTTCCGTGGCACGCACTGTCCAGGTGCCGGTGCCGTCGTCCTCGTACCGCTCTCCCAGACGGATCCAGCAGAGCTCATCGGCCGGCAGGGCGCTCTGTACGAGGTCGCGCAGTTCGTCGTGGAGCCTCGCGGGGAGGGCCACCGTGAGCGGCCCGCTCACGGTGCGCCCCCCGTCCGGCAGGGAAACGGCCTCGATCTGCCGGGACAGTTCCCGGAGCGTCACGGCTCGATCCGGGCCGGCCGCTGTGGGAGTGCCCGAGGCGGCGAGGGCGGGCCGAGGGGCGGGGTGCCGCTCCAGCCGGTGCTCGCTCCGGACGAACTCCGTCGTGGGCAGAGGCAGCAGCCTGCCCCGGGCCCCTGTTGCCGTGCGGCGCCAGTCGAGGGGAACGCCACGCAGCCAGAGGTTCAGCAGCGGTCCGGCGAGCACGTCGGCGAGGTCATCGTCCCCGTCGACGACGACGTCCGCCGAGAGGGGCAGACCGGCTCCGACGGAGAGAACGGCCTCCTGCGGGCGGTGCGTCCCGGAGGCGGTCGCGGTGGCGGAGGCCCATGCGCACACGTCGTCGGAGTCGACGCTCGTCCCGGTGCGGGACCGCAGCAGGGGAACGCCTTCGTCGTCCGGCAGCAGCTTCGTACGCTGCCGGGCCCGCTCTGCTGTCTCGGCAAGCTCCGAGTCGTCCCCCAGGACGAGGGCGATGGCGTCCTGCCGGGTCAGGACGCCATGGGACAGCAGATCCAGAAGATCCCGTACCGGGGCGCTGTCGACCTCGCGTTCGTGGACCATGTCCCACTTCTTGTGCAGGAGGTCGAGGGCGTTCTCGGCGGCCAGCACGCGCAGCGTGCGGCCCGGGTCGGAAGGGTCGGCGGCCGCGGTGTGCCAGGCGTCACCGCCCGTGGGCAACCCGGGGCCTGTCCCCTGCCGCTCTGCCAGGAGGTGGTCCCATTCCTTGATGTGGCCGCGGAAGGTGTGCTGGTCGTCAGCGAGGCGACGGGCGCGGTCGTGCACGCGCGCGGACTCCTCGTCGCTCACGCGCAGGTCGGCCCGGAGGCCCGTCAGATAGTCCGTGTCGAGCCGGTAGGGGTGCAGGACCTGGCCGTTCACCGGTTCGGTGAAGGGAATGCGCGGGGCACGGAGCGGAACGGCGGTGCTGGGCCCGGCACCCTGGGCGAGCGCGGCGGCGACCGGAACGTCCAGGGCGTCGACGGCCGCGAGCGCGGCCCAGACACCGGGGCCGTACGCGGTGACCGACTCCGGGGCGAACCCCGCGTGCAGCAGAGCGCGGACGGTCAGGTAGGTGAAAACGACCTCGTCGCCCGGCCCGCCGCTGCCCTGGCGCAGGTCCCGCAAGGCCTTCGCACCCTCGGGCGACTGCTTGCGCAGGCCGGTGACGGCTTCCGTGTAGAGCGGGGAGGCCAGAAGCTCCCGCAGTTGTCGACGGGAGGGGACGGCGAGCAGGCCCACACGCAGCAGCCAGGAACGGTCCGTCACGGCTTCTTGGGGTGGTGCGGCCGCATCGACCAGGGCGGTGATGTCCCCGGCGTCGGAGACGAGGCCTCCGACGCGGTACGGAAAGTGCTCACGCCCCACGGAAAGCGTCCGGCAGACATCGGCGGCCGGTTCTGACGTCCATCCGTGCTGCCCGGGCTCCTCGCGCCAGCGGTCGAGAAGCCGTTCCAGGGCCTCGGGACTGCGGGCCGACAGCATGAACGGGTGGCGTCCGGTGCCCGCGCGGCGACTGCCACCGGCCCGTGCGGGCTCCTTGGCGCCGGCCCGGGCGCCGGCGAACTCCTCCACGAGGACGTGTGCGTTCACGCCGCCCATGCCGAAGGAGCTGACACCGGCGCGAAGGAGTTCGTCCTCCTCGTGCGGTGACCAGGCGGAGCTTTCCCGTGCCACCTGGAAGGGGCTTTTGTCGAATCGGATCAGCGGGTTGAGTTCGCGGATGCCGATGCTCGGAGGGATCGTCCGCGCGCGCATCATCATCAGGACCTTGATCAGCCCGGCGATCCCCGCCGCGGCCTCCAGGTGCCCGATGTTGGGCTTCACCGACCCGATGCGGCACCAGCCGGTGTTCTCCGACGCCGCCGCGTACACGCCCCGCAGCGCCTCCACCTCGATCGGGTCGCCCAGCGAGGTGCCGGTTCCGTGCGCCTCCACGTACGTGACGGTCCGCGGGTCCCAGCCGGCACGGGTGAGCGCGGTCGAGACGACGTCGCGCTGGGATGCGAGGCTGGGAGCGGTGATGGTGTCGCGACGGCCGACGTGGTTGACGGCGCTTCCGGCCAGGACCCCGTAGATGTGGTTGCCCTCGCGCACGGCGTCTTCCAGGCGGCGCAGGAGCACCATCGCGACGCCGTCTCCCGGCACGTATCCGTCCGCGTCCTGGGAGAAGGTCTTGCACCGGCCCTCGGGGCTGAGCATCCGTGCCTTGGAGAACGAGATGTACTTCCAGGGGTGGAGGTTCAGGCTGACGCCGCCGGCCAGAACGTAATCGGCCTCTCCGGTGCGCAGTGCCTGTGAACCGGCGTGTACGGCCACGAGCGATGAGGCGCAGGCGGCATCGATGGAGATGCTGGCACCCCGCAGGCCGAAGAAGTGGGAGACACGGTTCGCCAGCAGGCAGTCGTAGCCTCCCAGTCCCGAGTGGCTCTCCACCGGTGCGCCGTCCTTGGCGGCCTCCTGGAGGTGGTCCCGCGCCATCACTCCGACGTACACGGAGGTACGGGCGTGACTCAGGTCGGCCATGGGGATGCCGGCGTCCTCGACACAGTGCCAGGTCTCCTCCAGCAGCAGACGCTGCTGGGGGTCCATGAGCGCCGCGTCCTTCGGCGGAACTCGGAAGAAGGCATGGTCGAAGGCGTAGGGGCGGTCGATGAGGCCGCACCACTTGCTGACGGAGGTGTGGGGGACGGAGATGTCGGGTGAGTAGTGGCGTCCGATGTCCCAGCGGTCGGGGGGCACCTCGCCGACTGAGCAGACTCCCGCGTGGAGATTGGACCAGTAGGCGTTCTGGTCCTCCGCGCCGGGGAGCCGGCAGCCGATGCCGACGACTGCTATGCGACCCGTCATGCTGTCCGTGGCCTTGTCGCGAGATCCGTCCGAACCGGTCATCGGCCGGCCTCCCGCACGGGCGTGGCGTTCAGTTGCCGGGCGGCCGCCTCCATCAACCGGGTTCCGATCTCGTCGACGTGGCGCTCGCGCCAGCTCTCCATCCGCGTGCCCTTGACCCATTGGTTGAAGGCGCCCAGGGCGGGACCGCAGTGCACTTGGAAGTCCACGCGGTTGTCGGCCGATCCGGCCATGGCGGCCCGCTGGCTGTGACCGAAGTACCACCGGAACACCAGGGCCATCCGGTGCTTGGGGTTCTGCTCGGCCTTCTCCAGCTCCTTGGGCTCCCGCCGGGCGAAGTAGTCCCTCGTCTCCTGCCAGACGTCATCCAGTGACCTGCGGAAGTAGCGCTGCTCGATCAACGCGCGCGTCTCCGGATCGATCTCTTCCAGCGATTCGTGACGCCGGTACAACTCGTGGAGCTTCCTCGCGCGGGCGGGGAAGAACACACCGCGCTTGAGGACCTGCACCTGCGCGCCGATCTCGAACATGTCCCCGGCCGGGGCGTAATCGGTGTCCTGCACGTTGATCTGCTGCAGCATGTCCTTGGCGAGGTCGCTCATGTCGGCTTCGACCGTGCACTGGTTGATCGAGCCGGTGAGTACGAAGTCGGCGCCCAGCAGGAACGCCGCCGCGGCTGCCTCCGGCGTCCCGATCCCGCCCGCGGCTCCCACCCGCACCCGTGCCGGGTAGCCGAGCTCCTCCGCCATGCGGTCACGGAGGCGCAACATGGTCGGGAGCAGCACCATGAGATTCCCGCGGTCCGTGTGCCCTCCGGAGTCCGCCTCGACACACAGGTCGTCCGCCATGGGCACCCCCGCCGCCAGTGCCGCCTGTTCGGCGGTGATCAGCCCTTCCTGTTCAAGGAGCCCGACCAGCCGCTCCGGTGGAGGGCTCAGGAAGCTCTCGGCCACTTCCGGCCGGGAGACCTTGGCGAGGATCCGGTTGGCGATTCTCACCTCGCCGTCCGGGCCCTTGGTGAGCCCGCTGAGCCGGTAGTGCACGAGCGCCCGGGTGACCCTCATGAAGGCAGAGGCCTCCACGGCCCGGATCCCGCGTGAGAGCAGCAGCCGGACCGTGTCGTCCTCCGTCGCGGGGAAGGTCGGATTGTGGACCAGGTTCACCCCGAACGGGGCGTCGGTACCGACTCCGGCCACGATGCGCGTGATGGCCGAAGCGATACGGTCCTGCTCCAGACCACCACTGCCGAAGAAGGCGAGCAGCCCAGCGCGGGCCGCGCGTATGACCAGCTCCTCGGAGGCGATACCGCGGTACATCGAACCGCAGACGTAGGCGTACCTGGCGCCGTAGGCACGCCGGAACGCGGCACTTCCGAGCGACTGCGGGCCTGACGTCTCGTCGGCTGTGTCTCGGCCGACCTCCACCGCTTCCCGAACCGCCTGCGGGGCGGGCGCCGGAGCCGGTGCGGGCCTGGGCGACGGGAGCGTCGGCACTGGTGCGGTCGTTTCCCGGATCTTGCCGACCAGTCGGGTCAGAACCGTGCCCGGACCGACCTCTTCGAACTCGGTGACGCCTTGCGCCAAGAGGTGTCTGACGCTCTGTTCCCATCGGACCGGACGGACCAGTTGCTCGGACAGCAGGCGACGCACACTGTCCTGTTCGTACTCCCGCCCCGTGACATTCGCGATGACGGGCACGGAAAGCCTCCCGAAGGTGACCCCCTCAAGGAACCTTTCGAACTCCCTCTGGACGGAGGCCATGTGGCGTGAGTGAAAGGCGCCACTCACCCGGAGGGGGACAAAGCCGCTGGCTCCGGCTGCGGTGAACACGTCGCGTGCACCGTGAACGATGTTTTTGGGCCCGGAGATGATCACCTGGTCGGCTGAGTTGTAGTTGGCGATGTCGATTTCGGTGAGGCCGGCGTCCGCCAGGACCGATGCGATCCGCTCCTCACCCATTCCGACGACCGCCGCCATACCACCGTTCCTGACCGTGCCCATCAGGCGACCCCGCTCCTTGACCAGACGCAGGCCCGTCAGGAAGTCGAACGCGCCTGCGGCGAAGAGCGCTGTGTACTCGCCGAGGCTATGACCTGCGAAGAAGCCGGCCCCATGCCATCCCCCGCCCGTCCTGTCCAGATGGGCCAGTGCCGAAACGGCATAGAGAGCAGGCTGAGTGAATTCAGTCAGATCCAGTCGGCGGTCCGCGTCCTCCTTGCAGAGGTCCGCTATCGAGTATCCGAGAACATCATCGGCGCCGGAAACCAGCTCCGGAAAGCGGGCGAAGAGATCACCTCCCATTCCGCGGGACTGCGAACCCTGGCCGGGAAAGATGATTGCCTTCATGCGCTCTCCACGGTTTGTGGTTTTTCCTGACAGGGCACGTCGGGAACGCCTGGACAGCTTCCGCAGGCGCTCCAGCCCATGCCCTTCTCGAGCGAACGGGTCGATCAGCGCGACAGACCTGGAACGGGAATTCTCGGACAGATTCCGTGCAGCGAAATTGGACATGGTCGCAGAGGGCCCGAGGTCGACGTAGAGACATGGATCGCCTTGGTCTTCCAGCGAGCGGATCGCTTTCTGGAAGTTGATCGGTTCCCTGACCATGCGCCAGAAATGGTCGACTCCGAGATCATCCATGGCCGCCCCGGTGGCGCAGGAGACGAAGGGCACGCCTGGCCGGCGCACGGTGAGACCGGACAGTGCTTGCCGGTAGGGCTCTGCCGCCACGTCCATGAGCCGCGAGTGAAAGGCAAAGGTCACCGGCAGCACTTGGCAGAGCACTCCGCTCGCCTTGAGCCGGGCTTCCTCCCGCGCTACTTGCCCCGGTTCTCCGGTGAGCACGAAGTGATGGCCGAAATTGACCGCAGCCAGTTCGAGCCCTCCACAGAGGCTCTCGTCAAGGGGCCCTTCGTGGCCGCCTTTCCGGTATTTACGGATGTCATCCAGGACAGCGATCATGCTGCCGGGCGGGCAGTGCCGGTCCACCAGCCGCACTTGCGCCGCGATCGAGCGGGCCAGGTCCTCGACGTCCAGTACGTCGGCCGCCGCCGCAGCCGCGAACTCGCCCAGACTCGCCCCCAGCACGCGGTCGGGCTGGATCCCCTCAGCCCGGACCATCTCCACCAGGGAGAGCTCCACCATCAGGATCGCCGGATGCGTGTACCTGAGTTGATCGAACGGGTGCGCAGCCCCCCGGTCCTCCCGGTAGATCTCTCGCAGAACGCCTGGCAGTCCAGCGTCCGCGAACACCGCGTCCAAAGACCGCATCGAACGCGCAAAGGCTGGATTTGAGCGCCACAACTCCCGGCCCATCCCGTAATATTGAGACCCCTGGCCGGAGAACATAAAAACTAAGGATTCGGACACGACAAGCCCCCCGTTGGCTACCTCAATCCCTCACGCTGAATGACTGCCTGAGTGTGCGCGCACGAATTCAGCACACCCTCGGGCTCCATGACGCAGCAGATGGTTACCGAGCTCGACGCGCAGAGCGGATCGCTCCGTCAGTCCCGTACGCATCGATTCGGGAGATAGCGCTGCCAAAACTGCTGCTCGTCAGCCGAGCGCAGGCACTCTAGCCGGTGAAAATCTTCACCGGCCAACGCCTAACCTCACCTGAAACCCCCACCCCGTTGCCGTCGAGTCGTCCAGGTGACTGATCCCGACACGACGGAGCTTACATAGGATCAGGCGCCGCTCTCAAGGCTTACCGGCGTTAGGGATTCGACTATGTAGCTCGCCGGATGGATATACCGATGAGTAACAGGATCCGGGTTGACTCGCTCGACGGGGAAGCGGCTCAGCGTCTTACGGAGGAGCGCTTCGCGGATACCGAGAAGCGACATGACCAACCTTCGAGGTCACGGCTGGTGCTGCGCTGCCTCCAGCGTCGCGAACGCAGCGTCGATGAGATCGGGCAACTCCGCCTCAGCCGGCGCCGCGGCCCATTCCAGAATCGCGGTCGTGGCGACGGCAAGGCTCGCTGCGACCAGCACTTTGATCCGGAGAGGATCTTTCTCGGTCTCGTCCTCCCGGGAAAGCGCCTGGACGATGTGCTGCTGAGTGATCGCCTGGTTCTGCCACATTCTCCCCTGGAGCGCCGGCGTCATCAGGACCAGCCGAGTGCGGTCGAGCAGCGCCTGCCGGTCAGCCGCGTAGACCTGCGCCAGCCCGCCCCGGAGCGCGGTGTGGATCCGCCGTACGAGCGGCTCACCCGCAGAACAGTCCTCGACCAGCTGCGTGATCAGGAAGTCGTAGTCGTCCTCGGCGGCCGCGTGCTCCTTCGTGGGGAAGTAGCGGAAGAAGGTCATCGTCGACACTCCTGCCGCAGCCGCGATCTCCTCCACCTTCGTCGCCTCGTACCCCTTCTCGAGGAAGAGGCGCATCGCGTGGCTCTGCAGAGTGCGACGTGTGGCGGCCTTCTTGCGCTCACGCCAGTCGGACTTGCCCTCTGAACCCGTCATGGCCCGGATCATTCCACGTCGACGAGGTCTTCCGATCCAGCCTTCACCGCGCTTCCCTCGGTGGTACCGCCTGCCCGGGCAGGCAGGAAGATGCCGCAGAGAAGCGCACCGATCAGGACCACGACGGCGCAGCTGATCATGACGCCGGACATGGCCGTGGCGAACGCCTCCCCGGCGGCCGTGCTCAATGCCTCGCCCGCCGGGCCCAGTTCGTCGGCGATGGCGGCGGCGTTCATCACCGATTCGCTCGCGGTCTCCACCGTCCCGTCCGGCAGGCTCTCCGAGGCTTCGGAGAGCCTGTTGGCGTACACGGTGGACAGCATGCTTCCGAGAACAGCTACCGCCAGGGCGCCGCCGACCTGCCGCAGCGTGTTGGCCACCGCGGCTCCCGCTCCGGACTCATCACCGACCTCCGCGGTAACGGCCTCCATCGCGGGTGCCATCGCTGCCCCCACACCGAGCCCGCACAGAGCGAGCGCGACCGCGACCACGCCGTAGCCACTGTCGGCCTCGACCCGCGAGAGGAGCACCAGTCCCACTGCCAACAACACGAGGCCTGCCACCACGGTGATCTTCGTGCCGATCTTCCGGTCGACGAAGCCGGCGAGGGCACCCGTCACCATGAGGCCGCCCATGAGCGGGACGAGCCGGATCCCCGTGTCGAAGGCATCGTTGCCGGAGACTCCCTGCAGGAACAGCGGCACGACGAACAGAACGGCGAACAACGCGATGGAGACGACTACGGCGGCGATCGTGCCCCAGGTGAAACGGGGCTTGCGGAACAGTGCCGGATCCACGATCCGGTCCCCGGTACGCGCCTCCCACACGAAGAACGCAAGGAGAAGGAGAACCGAACCGCCGAGCAGGCAGATGGTGAGCGCCGCCCCCCAGCCTTCCTCCGGGGCGGTGATGAAACCCCACACCAGGGCCACGACACTCGCGATGACCAGAATCAGGCCGACCACGTCCATCGGAGGAGGGGCCGGGCTCCTGGATTCCCGCAGAAGCATCCACCCGGCCACGACGGCCACAGCGACCACGGGAACGTTGATCCAGAAGACCGATCCCCAGTAGAAGTGCTGGACCAGGAAGCCGCCGATGATGGGGCCGAGAGGCAGCCCGGCGGCGAAGGCCGTGGTGATGATCGCGATCGCCTTGGGGCGTTCGCGATCATCGAAGGTGTCGGCCACGAAGGCGAGTGTCAGCGGAAGCACGACGGCGGCGCCGGCACCCAGCAGGGTGCGGGCCACGATGAGTTCGGTGGACGACCCGGCCAACGCGGACCACACCGACGCCACGGTGAAAGTCGCCAGCCCGAGGAGCAGCACCTTCTTGCGTCCGTAACGGTCACCCAGGACACCGGCCGGCAGCATCACTGCCGCGAAGGCGAGGGTGTACGAGTCCACGATCCACTGAAGCTCAGCCGTGCTCGCCCCCAGGGAGCTGGAGATGGTCGGCAGTGCGACGTTCAGAATCGTGATGTCCAGGCCCACCACCAGGAGCGCGAGACAGAGGACACCGAGCACCCACCACCGCGCGCTGTCGGGTCGCTGCACCATCGCGCTCCTCATGTTAGTGACCAACATGTTGCAAACTAACATCAGGGTGACGCCCCTTCAAGTACCCCTGCGGCTGTCGCGGTTGGCGGCGATGAGGGGTGATCCCGTCGGCGCGCCCCCTGCCAGGGCGCAAGGCCCTCGACCGGGGGTCGCGGACCCTTCCGGGCATGTCGCCACCCGCTACAACAGGGCCCGGCCCTGCCCTCGCCGGGGCGCTTGATGGCGACGACGGAGCTCCCCGGGCGCGTGCGCCGCTTCTTGGGGGCGGTCTTCCCCGCCAATGACGGGGCGCCCCTCGGGAAGGAAGGTCGTACAGGCGGAGGCGGATGCGCAGGGTCGGCGCGGACGCGACGATGACGGGCCCGAGCGGGCTCCCCCGAGCAGCAGCCGCGTCGTATCAAGCCTGAGAACCACGAAATCCCGCCCAGTTGAAGTAACTGGACGGGATTTCGTGAACCGTTCCCGAGCTAGCTCGTGAACGGACCGCTGTGGACCTGTGGGGATTTGAACCCCAGACCCCCTCGATGCGAACGAGGTGCGCTACCAGACTGCGCCACAGGCCCTTGCGACGTGTGAAACTCTAGCACCCTCACAGGGGTGCTTGGAAATCCGTTCCCGCGCTGGTCAGCGGTGTCGGGTTTCCCGGAGCACCGTGGGCCCCGGACCCCCGGGACCCACCGGCCTCACTCGTTGGCCGCACGCGGCCGGTCCTCGTCGTCGTACTGGTCGAAGAGCGGGGTCCGGCCCCGGTCGCGGTTGCGACGGGACTGGTTCGTTCGCCGGCGCGGGGCCGGGTCGACCGCGGGGGCCGTCGGGTGCGACGTACCCGTCTGGGTGGGCTCGGCGGTGCTGGAGCGGGCCGCGCTCCAGGTCTCCGGGTCGCCGACCTCCACGCCGCCCGTGGCCCGGGGGGCGACGGGCGCCGTGACGTAGGTGGGCAGCGGCACGGGGACGGGCTCCCAGCTGTCGCCCTGGGCGCGGCCGCGCTCGCGCTGCTGGTCCACCCACTCCGCGTGATCCGTCTGCTCGACGAGTGCGCGGCGGCCGGCCTCCTGGGGGGAGACCGTGGGCGTCGGCTCCGGCGCCGGGTGGTGCGCTTCGGAGTCGTCGTCGGGCTCGGCGGGGGCGGGGGCCGCGGGCTGGTGCCTGCGGGGGCGGCTCTCGCGCAGTCGCTGTGCCGCGACCTCGGCCCGGCGGCGGTCCATGGTGAAGGCGAACCGTCGGCGTTCCTGGGCGCGCAGATGCACGATGTACGTGCTCAGCAGCACGGCCGGCGCGGCGGGGGCCCACAGGAAGCCGAGACCGCCGACCGCCGCGACGACCGCTCCGAGAGTGAAGGCCAGGAAGAGGACGACGGTGGTCCGCCTGCGCCGCGCCAGGACCTGGGAGCGCTGGGCGCGCCGGGCACGCTCGGCGTCGGCCACGCCGGAGCCGGGGCGTCGCCGGGCGGGGGGCACATGCTCCGCAAGGCGCTCACCGGACCGGCGTTCGTGCGACTGACGGTCGGGCGGCTGGTGCCCCGCCCGCCGGTCGTGCGCCGGGCGGTCGGAGGCCTGGTGGTCCGGGGCGCGCTCGGGCGCGTGCGCCGGGTCGGTCAGCCGGGCTTCCGTGTGCGCCGGAGGCGCGGCAAAGGCCCGGACGTCCACGGATTCCATACGGTCCGTTTCCCGGTCCGGGTCGACGTCGGGCGCCGCCTCCTCAGCGGTGCGCTCCCGCAGCTCCTTGGCGTACCGGCGCTCCATCGCCGCCCGTCCGGACAGCAGCCGGATGGCGGTGCTGAAGCGTTCCGTCGGACGGGCCTCGTTGAGCTCGTCCTGCCTGCGGAGCCACATCGGCACCAAGTAGGCGGCCCAGGCCCCGACGATGACTGCGTAGATGAGGCCGCTGCTGCTCACGCTCACACCGTAGAGGGGTTTGCGCGGAAGGATCCGCCAATTGGCCCGGTGTGTCGCACGATCCGGCTGATATCACGGACTTTTTTTGTGATGGTTCGGATCAACAGCCGCCGATAGCCCGACGCCATGCGATCACCCGGCGATCAAATTCGAACACTTATTTTATTTCGTCGGGCAGCCCGGGGCCCCGCGGCGGCACGGGGCGCGACCGGCGCCAGCGCCGGAGCATCCCCTCGGGCACTTCCTCAGCGGTGAGGGCGAAGATCAGGTGATCGCGCCAGGCGCCGTCGATGTGGAGATAGCGCGGGCGTACGCCCTCCGAACGGAATCCGAGTTTCTCCACCACCCTGCGGCTGGGCCCGTTCTCCGGGCGAATGCAGACCTCGATGCGGTGCAGGCCCACCGCGCGGAAGCAGTGGTCCACCGCGAGTGCCACGGCCGTCGGCATGACCCCCCGCCCGGCGACGCTCCGGTCGACCCAGTAACCGATGTGACCGGAGCACATCGACCCCCAGGTGATCCCCGCGACCGTGAGCTGGCCGACCAGCCGGCCCTCGTACTCGATGGCGAACGGCAGCATCCGCCCCGCGTTCGCCTCGGCTCGCAGGTGGCGGACCATCTGCCGGTACGTGGGGCGCTGCGCCATCGGACCGCCGGGGGCGGGCGGCGGGACGGTCGCCTCCCAGGGGCGCAGCCAGTCGCGGTTGCGCCGGTTGACCTCGCGCCACATCCGCTGGTCACGCATCTTCATCGGGCGCAGGACGATCTCGCCGTCGGTCAGCGTCACCGGCCAGGTCGCGTTGTTCAGCTCGGGCTCCCCGGTCGGGAGTGGTCGCCGCCGCGGAGCTGGTCGACGGCGTGCACCAGGAGCCGGCCGAGGACCGCGAGCCCGTCCTTCACCCCGCCGGTGGAGCCGGGGAGGTTGACGATCAGGGTGCGGGAGGCCACGCCCGCCAGGCCCCGGGAGAGGGCGGCGGTCGGGACCTTGGCCAGGCCCTCGGCCCGGATCGCCTCCGGAATACCGGGGATCTCGTGGTCGAGGACGCGACGGGTGGCCTCGGGCGTGGCGTCGGTGGGCGAGATGCCCGTACCGCCGGTGGTGACGATCACGTCGTACCCGGCGGCGACGCCCGCGCGCAGGGCCGCCTCGACCGGGTCACCGTCGGGGACGACCTGCGGGCCGTCGACCGTGAAGCCGAGGCCGGTCAGCGCTTCGGCGATCAGCGGGCCGCCCCTGTCCGCGTACACCCCGGCGGAGGCCCGGTTGGAGGCGGTGACGACGAGAGCGGTGTACGGGGAGGGGAGTCCGGCGCCGGTGGGCTCGGCCGCCTTCTGCTCGTGGCCGGGGGCGCCCGACCCGGACGTCCGCTGTCCGTGGCCGGGGGCTCCCGGCCCGGCCGGCGTCACGTGCCCGTTCCCTCCGGCGCGGTGCGCCGGTAGTCGCCGGACTTGCCACCCGACTTCGCCTCGACCCGTACGTCGGTGATGACCGCGCTCTTGTCGACGGCCTTGATCATGTCGATCACCGTGAGGGCCGCAACCGAGACCGCGGTCAGGGCCTCCATCTCGACACCGGTGCGGTCCGTCGTCTTCACGGTGGCCGTGATCTCCACGGCGTCGTCGGCCACGCTCAGGTCGACCTTCACGCCGGAGACGGCCAGCGGATGGCAGAGCGGGATCAGGTCCGGGGTGCGCTTGGCACCCATGATCCCGGCGATCCGGGCGGTGGCGAGGGCGTCACCCTTGGGAACTCCCTCGCCGCGCAGCAGCTCGATCACGCGCGGCGAGACGAGCACCCGGCCGGAGGCGCGGGCGACGCGGGTGGTGACGTCCTTCTCCGACACGTCGACCATGCGGGCCGCGCCCGCCTCGTCGATGTGCGTCAGCCTGTTCTGCGTACTCAACTCACTCCGCCTAGCGGTAGGGGCGCCGGTTACGCCTCGGGGAACCGGAGGGGGTCCCCCGGAAGGCACGGCGGCAGATACCGTACCGCCACCGGGCGGCGGTCAGCCGAGCAGGATCACGTCCGTCTCCGTGCCGGGCTCCACCGAGGTGACGTCCTCGTCCACCACGATCAGCACGTCCGCCTGCGCGAGCGCGGCGATCAGATGCGAACCGGAACCGCCGACCGGAGTGACCGTGCCCGCCTCCGTGTCGTAGCGGCCGCGCAGGAACTGGCGGCGGCCGTCCGGCGACGTGAGCGCCTTGTCGGCGCTCAGCCGGGCACGGACTGTGGGGCGGTGCACGTCGGTGAGGCCCATCAGGGCACGGATGGCGGGGCGGACGAACAACTCGAAGGAGACGTAAGCGGAGACCGGGTTGCCCGGCAGGGCCAGCAGCGGGGTGTGGTCCGGGCCGATCGAGCCGAAGCCCTGCGGCTTGCCGGGCTGCATGGCGAGCTTGCGGAACTCGACCCCGCCGCCCGGCTCGTCCTCGTCCCCGACGGAGGACAGCGCCTCCTTGACCACGTCGTACGCGCCGACACTGACACCGCCCGTGGTGACGACCATGTCCGCGCGGATCAGCTGGTCCTCGATCGTGGCGCGCAGTGTCTCGGCGTCGTCGGCCACCGCGCCGACCCGGTAGGCGATGGCTCCGGCGTCCCGGGCGGCGGCCGTCAGCGCGAAGCTGTTGGAGTCGTAGATCTGGCCGCCGGTCAGCTGCTCGCCGGGCTGGACCAGTTCGCTGCCGGTGGACAGGACGACCACGCGGGGGCGGGGCCGTACGACCACGGTGGCGCAGCCGATCGCCGCGAGCAGCCCGATCTGCGGCGGGCCGACGACCGACCCGGCGGCCAGGGCCAGATCGCCCGGCTTGACGTCGCTGCCGCGCTCACGCACATGGGCGCCGGCCACGACGGGCCGGTGCACCCTGACCTCGCCGGTGGCGCCCTCGGGCGCGTCGCTGTGGGCGCGCATGGCGGCGGCCGGACCCTCGCCCGTACCGCCGTCGGTCCACTCGACCGGGACCACGGCCTCCGCACCGGCGGGCAGCGGCGCGCCCGTCATGATGCGGGCGGCCTGTCCCGGCCCCACGACCTGGTCGTCGGCGAGCCCCGCACTGCCCGCGGCGACGTCGCCGATGACGGTGAGGACCGCGGGGAACTCCTCGCTGGCGCCCTCGACATCGGCGACCCGGACCGCGTAACCGTCCATGGAGCTGTTGTCGAACGGCGGCAGGGCCACCTCCACGACGACGTCCTTGACGAGAACGCAGCCCTGGGCGTCGGGCAGCTGCAGCTCGATGGGCTCCAGCGGCCTCACCGCGTCGAGGATGTCGTCCAGGTGCTCGTCCACCGACCAGATCGTGCTGCTCACGGCGTTACATCTCCTCAGCGACGTACTTGCGCAGCCAGGTCCGGAAGTCCGGCCCCAGGTCTTCACGTTCGCACGCCAGTCTGACAATGGTGCGCAGGTAGTCGCTGCGGTCGCCGGTGTCATAGCGGCGGCCCTTGAAGACGACGCCGTGCACGGGGCCGCCGATCTTCTCGTCCGCGGCGAGCACCTGGAGCGCGTCGGTGAGCTGGATCTCGCCGCCGCGGCCCGGCTCGGTGTGCCGCAGCATGTCGAAGACCGCGGGGTCCAGGACGTACCGGCCGATGATGGCGAGGTTGCTGGGGGCGTCGGCCGGGTCCGGCTTCTCGACCAGGTCGGTGATGCGGACCACGTCGCTGTCGACCGTGGCGTCCGCGGCGGCGCAGCCGTAGAGGTGGACCTGCGAGGGGTCGACCTCCATCAGCGCGATGACGCTGCCGCCCTCACGCTCCTGGACCTCGACCATCCGGGCCAGCAGCGCGTCGCGCGGGTCGATCAGGTCGTCGCCGAGCAGCACCGCGAAGGGCTGGTCGCCCACGTGCGGGGCGGCGCACAGCACGGCGTGCCCGAGGCCGCGGGGGTCGCCCTGTCGCACGTAGTGCATGGTGGCCAGGTCGCTGGACTGCTGGACCTTGGCGAGACGGTCGGCGTCACCCTTGCGGGTGAGCGCGGACTCCAACTCGTAGTTGCGGTCGAAGTGGTCCTCAAGGGGACGCTTGTTACGGCCGGTGATCATCAGCACGTCGGAGAGACCCGCTGCCACGGCCTCTTCGACGACATACTGGATGGCCGGCTTGTCGACGACAGGCAGCATCTCTTTGGGAGTGGCCTTCGTGGCGGGCAGGAACCGGGTGCCGAGACCTGCTGCCGGGATGACAGCCTTGCTGATCCTGGGGGGCGACTGAGTCATGTGCAGACCTTAACGGCCACACACGTCCAGAAGCTGATATTCCGGTTAACTTCGTACTCAAATATGCCCATACGAGAATCGTGCGAGTCGCCATTGAACACCGAAAAGCCCAAAAAGGCGTCCGCCAAGCCCGGAAAGGCGTCCGCGAAGAGCGCCCTGCGGCGCGAACTGCTCGCCGCGCGTGCCCTCCTGACGAAGGAGGACGTCGTCCGGACCGCCGCGGTTCTTGCCGGGGCGGCGTTGCGCCTGTCCGAACTGGCCGACGCCCGTACGGTCGCCGCGTACGTCTCCGTGGGGCGTGAACCGGGCACCCGCGCCCTCCTGGAAGCACTGCGCGGGCGCGGCGTCCGAGTGCTGCTGCCGGTCCTCCTGGCCGACAACGACCTGGACTGGGCGGCCTACGAGGGCCCGGAGCACCTGCTCCCGGCCGGGCGGGGGCTCCTTGAGCCGGGCGGCCCGCGCCTGGGCCCCGCCGCCGTCCTGGAAGCCGACGCGGTGCTGCTGCCCGGCCTCGCGGTGGACGGGGGCGGGATGCGGCTGGGGCGGGGCGGCGGGAGCTACGACCGGGTGCTGGCCCGGCTGACGGCCGCCGGGGCGCACCCTTCGCTCGTCGTGCTGCTGTACGACGACGAGGTGGTCGCGCGGGTCCCCTCGGAACCGCACGACCATCCCGTGGACGCGGTGGTCACGCCGGCCGGAGTACGGCGCTTCGCCTCATGAGCCCTTACCTGGCCCTCACAGCCGGAAGCCCTCTTGCAGCTCACGCGTGAGCTGCAAGAGGGCTTCCGGTCCGCCTTACGGTTTCAGCGTCAGCGTGTCGACGGTGGACGCGTCGACCGCGTCCGTCCCGAAGGACCAGTCGAGCAGTTCGCCGTCGACCCACTTGTCGGTCTGGTCGGTGTAGTGCGCGTTGAACGCGTGGCCGGATGCTCCGCTGAGGTTGATCCAGCGGGACTTGTCCCAGTCCCCCACATTGACGACCATCCGCATCGACGGCACCCAGACGACGTCGTATCCGCTCGCCGCGTTCCACCCGGTGGCGTTGACCGCCGCCTCGCCGCCGCCGAGGTTCCAGGGGCCTCGGTTGAGCGCCCGCTGGAGCAGGCCGGGGCCTTCGATGCCGAGGGTCTGGTTCTTCAGCGTCAGCCGGTGCAGCCGGCCCCAGCTCCAGGTGGAGATGTTCTTGCCGAGCTTGGCGGTCAACTCCCAGCGGGCGTCCTCCATCGCCCGGGCGAACAGGTCGTCCCGGCTCTCCAGGGCGTCCTCGCGGCCCCGGGCAGGGGCCTTCCACCACGCGTTGTCCTGGTCGTCCACGATGTCGCGGACCACCTGGAACCAGCGGTCGCCGCCGTCCGGCTGCGCGGTGTCGCCGTCGCGCTGGCCGCACTCGCGGACGAGCTTCTTCTGCTGGTCGACCGGGCCGCTGTTCTTGGCCGGCGGCACGTTGAGGCAGTCGCCCTTGACCCGCATCTCCTTGGGCAGCTTGTTGCCGAAGGCGAGCTTCAGGATGTTGCGCCAGACGCCGTTGAAGTACGCGGCGGCGGCCGAGTCGGGTTCCTGGGTGTAGTCCCAGCCCTCCAGCAGCTTCTGGGCCTCGCGGACGCTCGGGTCGGAGATGTTGATCTCCTTCAGCTTGGGCACCAGCAGCGCGGCGATCTCGCTGAAGTTGTCCATCTGCATCTTCTGCATGTCATCGGTCGAGACCTTCTCGCCGCCCTTGATCTTCTGGGTCAGGAGGTCGTTGATCCGCTGGCTGCGGGCGCCGTAGCCCCAGTCCTTGGTCAGGAGGTGGGGGTACTTCTTCTCGTCGATGACGGCCTGGTTCGCGGTGACGATGAAGCCGCGGTCCGGGTTGTACTCGTACGGCAGCTCGTCGAAGGGGATGTACCCCTTCCACGCGTACTTCGGGTCCCAGCCCGGGGCCGGGGCCGTGCCGTCGTAGCCCTCGGAGCGGACCGGGATCTTGCCGGGGGCCTGGTAGCCGATGTTGCCCTCGGTGTCGGCGTAGATGAGGTTCTGCGAGGGGACCTCGAAGTTCTCTGCCGCCGCCCGGAAGGTGGTGAAGTTCTTGGCCCGGTTGAGCGCGAAGACGGCGTCCATGGACTTGCCGGGCTCCAGCGCGGTCCACTTCAGCGCCACCGCGTAGCCGTCGGCCCGGTCGGGCGCGGCGTTGCTGACGGGGGCCTTCTGGCCGACCTTGTCCAGCTCCTTGCTGCGGTCGGAGACCAGGGGCCCGTTGTTCGTCTCACGGACCGTGATCGTCCGGTCCCTGCCGCCGGCGACCTTGATGGTCTCCTCGCGGGTCTTGAACGACTTGGTCTCGCCGTCGTACAGGTAGCCGTCGTCGGAGACCTTCTCCAGGAAGAGGTCGGTGACGTCGGCGCCCAGGTTGGTGAGACCCCAGGCGATGTCCTGGTTGTGACCGATGATCACGCCGGGCATGCCGGCGAACGTGTAGCCGGCCGTGTCGTACTGGCAGGTCTTGGAGAGCTCCCGGCAGTGCAGGCCCATCTGGTACCAGAGGGAGGGCAGCATCGGTGCGAGGTGCGGGTCGTTCGCGAGCAGCGCCTTGCCGGACGTCGTGTGCTTGCCGTCGACGACCCAGGAGTTCGAGCCGATGCCGTTGCCGTTCGGGCCGAGCAGCGCCGGGATCTCGTCGAGGGTGTCCGAGAGCGCGGAGAGCTGGGTGTTCAGGCCCTCGGTGGCGCCCTCGGGGGTCGGGGAGCCGATGTTGTCCGACGGGGTGGCCTCGGGGTCGAACTTCCCGGTGGCCGGGGAGATCGCGCCCTGCTCGACGATCGGCTTGTTCTTCTTGTACGGGTAGCCGGGGTACAGGTCCTCGATCTGGTCCTTGTCGAGGCGGCTGGTCAGCAGCGAACGGTCGATCTCGTCCTGCATGTTGCCGCGCAGGTCCCAGGCCATCGCCTTCAGCCAGGCCACCGAGTCGACCGGGGTCCACTCGCCGGGCTTGTAGTCGTTGGTCAGCCCCAGAGCCGCGTACTCGACCGAGATGTCCCGGCCTTCCTTGCCCTTCAGATACGCGTTGACGCCCTCCGCGTACGACTGGAGGTTCTTCTTGGTGCTCTCGTCCAGGACCTCGTCGTACTCCTTCTGCGCCACCTTCCGCCAGCCCAGCGTGCGCAGGAAGGAATCGGTCTCCACCTGTCCGGAACCGAACATCTCGGAGAGCCGGCCGGACGTCATGTGCCGCCGGACGTCCATCTCCCAGAAGCGGTCCTGGGCCTGGACGAAGCCCTGGGCGCGGAAGAGGTCGGCATCGGAGTCCGCGTAGATCTGTGGAATTCCGTACGAGTCGCGTTTGACTTCGACGTCGCCGGTAAGGCCGTCGAGCGTCATCGACCCGGTGGTCTGCGGGTACGAGGCCCGCACGGTGGATACGGACCAGTACGCCCCGTATCCGACACCCGCGACGAGCGCCAGCACCAGGACGAGCACGATCAGGCGGGCGCGTCGCCCCTTCTTCCTGCCGGGCTTCTTCGCGTCGGAAGGGCCGGAAGAGGCGGTTGTGTTGGCGGGCATCGCTGTCCTTCGAGGGGCAGGGTGGTCCTGGGAGTGCAGGAGCAACCATAGGCGCAGCGGAGAAGCCACTCGGACGCGGTATAGGGATGCATCCATTTGCGTCTTCCTCGCACGAACACTCGAACCCGTCAAGGAATCGTTAAAGATTAGGTAAGGTAACGAAGTAACTGGCTGCCGGAGGACGATCCGGCAGGCGCACGCAGGGAAGGAACGGACCCTGACTGTCCACGCGCTCAACGAACTCCTGCTTGTCTGCTCGCTCGTCCTGCTCGTCGCCGTGGTGGCGGTACGGATCTCGTCGCGCAGCGGGCTCCCCAGCCTGCTCCTGTATCTCGGCATCGGGATCGCCCTGGGGCAGGACGGCATCTTCGACGTCAAGTTCGACAACGCAGAGCTGACGCAGGTGTTCGGCTACGCCGCACTGGTCGTCATCCTGGCCGAGGGCGGACTCGGGGCGAAGTGGAAAGAGGTCAGACCCGTCCTGCCCGCGGCCGCGGTGATCTCGACCGTCGGCGTCGGCATCAGCGTGGGCATCACCGCCGCCGCCGCGCACTACCTGGTCG
This sequence comes from Streptomyces sp. rh34, assembly GCF_002551245.1. GTDB lineage: Bacteria > Actinomycetota > Actinomycetes > Streptomycetales > Streptomycetaceae > Streptomyces. Next base: position 57,950 of record NZ_NTGZ01000002.1, on the reverse strand, counting down.
GCCTGGACTGGCGCCAGGCCCTCATCATCGGCGCGGTCGTCTCCTCGACCGACGCGGCGGCCGTCTTCTCCGTGCTGCGCAAAGTGCCCCTGCCGCCCCGGATCAACGGGGTCCTGGAGGCCGAGTCAGGGTTCAACGACGCCCCCGTCGTCATCCTGGTCGTCGCGTTCTCCGCGGTCGGCCCGGTCGAGCACTGGTACATCCTGGTCGCGGAGATCGCCATGGAGCTGGCCATCGGCGCCGCGATCGGCATCGCGGTGGGCTGGCTGGGGTCCCTGGGGCTGCGGCACGTGGCGCTGCCCGCCTCCGGCCTCTACCCGATCGCCGTGATGGCCATCGCCGTCTCCGCTTACGCGGCCGGCGCCATGGCCCACGGCAGCGGGTTCCTCGCCGTCTACCTGGCCGCGATGATCCTCGGCAACTCCAAGCTGCCGCACTGGCCCGCCACGCGCGGCTTCGCCGACGGGCTCGGCTGGCTGGCCCAGATCGGCATGTTCGTGCTGCTCGGCCTGCTGGTCACCCCGCACGACCTGGTCGACGACTTCTGGCCCGCCATCGTCGTGGGCCTGGTGCTGACCATGGTGGCGCGGCCGCTGTCGGTCTTCCTGAGCCTCGCGCCGTTCCGGCTGCCGGCCCGCGAGAAGATCCTGATGTCCTGGGCCGGGCTGCGCGGGGCGGTGCCCATCGTCCTGGCGACCATTCCGATGGTGTCCGGGGTGGAGGGCAGCACCAAGATCTTCAACATCGTCTTCGTCCTGGTCATCGTCTACACCCTGATCCAGGGCCCGACGCTGCCCTGGGTCGCGAACAAGCTGAACATCGCCGACGATCCGTCCGAAGCCGCCGACCTGGGCATCGAGTCGGCCCCGCTGGAACGGCTGCGCGGACACCTGCTGTCGGTCGCCATCCCCACGAAGTCCAAGATGCACGGCGTCGAGGTCGGCGAACTCCGGCTCCCGGCCGGCGCCGCGGTCACCCTGGTGGTCCGGGAGGGCAAGAGCTTCGTGCCGGCCCCGGCGACGGTGCTGCGACGCGGGGACGAACTGCTGGTGGTGGCCACCGATCCGGTGCGCGACAGGGCGGAGGAGCGGCTGAGAGCGGTCGGCGAGGGCGGCAAACTGGCCGGCTGGCTGGGCACGGGCAGATCCTCCGCTTCCGACGCACCCGGCACGGCGGGATCCCATGGCGGTTCGGCCATCCCCCAGGCGATGAAGCTGGCCAAGAAGCTCGGCGGCGCCGGTACCAGTACCAACGCCCATGGAAGAAGGGGAAGCGGAAGCGCAAACGGCAGCGGCAGCGGCACGAAGGCCAGTCTCTGAGACTCCCGAGGCTCCTGAGTTCTCTCTGAGTTCTCCCTGAGGCGACGCCCCAGGCGTCGGGCGCCGGAGCGGCGTAGATCACAGGCTGTTACGGAAGCCCTGTGCGCAATCTCAGGCATACAGGGCTTCCTGCCTGTACCATGAAGGTAAACCTGATCGACCAACTCTGTCTGAAGCAGAGCTGGCGCGACCGTATGGCGGTCGTGGTGTCTCTTCGCCCGGCGTTTCTTCGCCGATTGCAGCGAGTCGCCCGGCATCTACCGCAGTTCAGCGCGAAGAGGACAGCTCTCGGCCGCTTCCGTCCGGCCCGCCCCACAAAGGCGCCGGGAAGCAGGGCTACCAGGCGGCAGAAAGGCAAGGACCGTGGCAACCACGGTCTCCGACCGCCCCGGATACGGGCAACTGCTGCGCACCCCCGGTGCGTGGACCTTCCTCCTCCCGGGCTTCGCCGCACGGCAGCCGTTCGCGATGCTCACCATCGGCATCGTCCTCCTCGTGCAGCACACGACCGGCTCGTACGGCAGCGCGGGAGCCGTCGCGGCGGTCTCCGGCGTCGCCATGGCGCTGTTCGCCCCGCAGAGCGGCAAGCTCGCCGACCGCTTCGGCCAGCGCGCCGTCCTGCTGCCCGGGGTCCTCCTCCACACCGTCTCGGTCAGCGCCCTGACCGTGCTGGCGCTGGCGGACGCACCCCTGTGGGCGCTGTTCGTCGCCGCCGTGCCGACCGGTGCCTCGATCCCGCAGATCGGCCCCATGGTGCGGGCCCGCTGGGCGGCGATGCTGGGGGCGACCCCCGACCGGCCCGCCTCTCCGCTGATGTCCACCGCTGCCGCGTTCGAGTCGGTGACGGACGAGTTCACGTTCGTCCTCGGCCCGGTGATCGCCACCGCGCTCTGCACCGGCGTGCACCCGGCGGCCGGACTGATCACGGAAGCCGCTCTGACCCTGGTCGGCGGCCTGTTCTTCGCCGCGCAGCGCGCCACCCAGCCCGCCCCTCGCAACGCGGCCACCGCGGCCGAACCGCACACCTCGGCGCTCTCCGTACCGGGCGTGCGTGTCCTGGCCGTCGCCTTCCTGGGCATCGGCGCGGTCTTCGGCGGGATGCAGGTCTCGCTGACCGCGTTCTCCGAGGAGATCGGTCACCCCGGGGTGAACGGTGTCCTCTACGGGATCTTCGCGGCGGGCAACATGCTGGCCGGCATCGCCTGCGGCGCCATCGCCTGGAAGAGCAGCCCGCGCCGTCGGCTGATCGTCGGATACGTGGCACTGACCCTGACCGCGTCCGGCCTGTGGGCCGTGCACTCGGTGCCGCTGCTGGCCGGGCTCGGCCTGCTGGTCGGCCTCTGCATCGCTCCGGCGCTGATCAGCGGCTACACCCTGGTCGAAGCGCTGGTGCCCGCCACCGCCCGCACCGAGGCCTTCACCTGGCTGACGGGCGCCGTGGCGCTCGGACAGGCGGCGGCCGTGACCGTGGCGGGGCAACTCGCCGATGCCCATGGTGCGAGCACCGGTTTCCTGGTGCCTCTGGCCGGAACCGCGCTGGCCCTGATGACCCTGCTGGCCCTGCGTTCGCGGCTGGCTCCGAGGCCCTCGGGACGCACCGTGGCACGTGGGATCGGTCACCGCGAGCCGGTCACGGTGGACTGATTCAACGGAATACGTCAGTATGGAGCGTCGTTAGCACTCATTGAGTGAGAGTGCCAGGAGGAGCAAGTGCCGACCTACCAGTACCAGTGCACCGAATGCGGCGAGGGCCTCGAGGCGGTGCAGAAGTTCACCGATGATGCCCTGACCGTGTGCCCGAGCTGCGACGGACGCCTCAAGAAGGTGTTCTCCGCGGTCGGCATCGTCTTCAAGGGTTCCGGTTTCTACCGGAACGACAGCCGCGGCTCCTCGTCGAGCAGCACAGCGGCGTCGACGGCCTCGAAGTCGTCCGACTCCACGTCGTCCTCGTCGTCGGGTTCGGACACGAAGGCGAGCGCGACGACGTCGTCCTCTTCGTCTTCGTCTTCGTCCGGCTCCTCCTCGTCGTCGGCGTCCGCGCCGGCCTCGTCGAGCGGTACGTCGGCCGCCTGAGCCCGCGTACGCCCCACCTGCTTTTCACCGGACCCCGCCGAGGCCTCTCGGCGGGGTCCGGGCGTTCGCCCCGGAAAACGCTCCTCCCGATACGGTGACCGCATGGCGAACGCACTTGACGAAACGGGCTCCGGTACGGGTACGGCGGGTACCGGGAGCTCCGCGGAGATCGGTGTCATCGGCGGCTCGGGCTTCTACTCCTTCCTGGAGGACGTCACCGAGGTCTCCGTGGACACCCCTTACGGGAAGCCGAGCGACTCGGTCTTCCTCGGCGAGCTCGGCGGCCGACGGGTGGCCTTCCTGCCCCGTCACGGACGCGGCCACCACCTGCCGCCGCACCGCATCAACTACCGGGCCAATCTGTGGGCGCTGCGCTCCGTCGGGGTCCGGCAGGTGCTCGGCCCGTGCGCGGTGGGCGGGCTGCGGCCGGAGTACGGTCCGGGCACCCTGCTCGTCCCCGACCAACTGGTGGACCGCACCAAGGCCCGCGTGCAGACTTTTTACGATGGTGAGACCCGGGCCGACGGGACCGTACCGAACGTCGTCCACCTGGGCTTCGCCGACCCGTACTGCGCCGAGGGGCGCAAGGCCGCGCTCGCCGCTGCTCGCGGACGCGACTGGGAGCCGGTGGACGGCGGCACCCTGGTGGTCGTCGAGGGTCCCCGCTTCTCGACCCGTGCGGAATCGCGCTGGCACGCGGCGATGGGCTGGTCGGTCGTGGGCATGACCGGACACCCCGAAGCGGTCCTCGCCCGGGAGCTGGGCCTCTGCTACACGACGATGACCCTCGTGACCGACCTGGACGCGGGGGCCGAGGCGGGCGAGGGCGTCTCTCACGAAGAGGTGCTCCAGGTGTTCGCGGCCAACGTGGACCGGCTGCGCTCGGTGCTGTTCGACGCGGTGGCCGGGCTGCCGAAGAGCGAGAACCGCAACTGCACGTGCGCCCACGCCCTGGACGGGATCGACACGGGGATCGCCCTGCCGTAGGGCGGGGATCGCCCTGCCGTAGGGATCGCCGCCGCTTCGGCAGGGCGGGCGTCGCCGGAACGGGTGACGGAGTTGTCCCCAGTGCGGGGACTGTCCACAGGCCTCAGCGGGATCTGCGCGGACGGTGGAGAGTGAGGGGAGTTCGGCCGGAACAACCGGTCCGGACTCCCCTTTCCCCTTCCCTTGCCCTTGCCCTCGTCCGGCGGAATCCAGGTGATGCCATGTCCATGCCCATGTCCACGCCCCCTTTCCCGTCTCGATCCCCTTCCCGGCCCTCCCCCCTCTCCCCCTCGCCGTCCCGTTCCCCGTGCCCGTCTCCGCCTCCTGCGCCGGTGCCCGCGCCGTGCGGGGTGGGGCCGTTCGGACCCCTGCGTGTGCGGGGCGGTGGTGCGGACCGGCTGCGCCGTATGCTGCGCCGACAGCGGCGTGCGGCGGCTGCGGGGCTGGCGCTGGCGGGTGCCGCGCTGGCCACCACGGGCCTGAGCAGTACCGACGGGGAGTCCGGCCCACCGGATGCTCAGCAGGGGGCAGGCCGGTCGTCCGTGCGGCTGGTCTCCGCGCCGGTCAGGATCGCGGACCCGGAGACGGTACGACTGCTGCGCCCGGGGGACCAGGTCGATGTGATCGCGGTCGGTGACGCCGACGGCCAAGCGCGCGTGGTGGCGCGAGGAGTGCGCGTGGCGAAGGTGCCGTACGCGGCCGCAGGCCCCGGCGGCCATGCGGCGGACGTGTCCAGCGCCGGAGCGGACGGTTCGGGAGGAATGGGTGGTTCGGGAGGGGCGGAAGGCATCGGAGAAGCGGAGGGCATCGGAGGAACGGGGGCGGAGGCCGGGGCGCTGGTGGTGTTGTCCGTGGAGCGGTCGACGGCCACGGCGCTGCTGGGCGCGAGCGCTTCGGGGCGACTGGCCGTGGCGGTGTCCGATGCGAACTGACGTCCGCTCACCTCACCCGTGGGAAGTAGCGGGTTGGACAGCGCCGCCTTCTCCCGCCTTAGGTGACGGAGCAGTTCGCTCCCGTCACCGCCCATGCGAAAGAAGGCTCACCTGTGAGCGAGAAGAAGGTCAGTCTGCTGGAGGGCTTCAAAGCCTTCCTGACACGCGGCAATGTGATCGACCTCGCGGTGGCTGTCGTCATCGGCGCCGCGTTCACCAACATCGTGAACGCTGTCGTCAAGGGCGTGATCAACCCCCTGGTCGGCGCGTTCGGCACCCAGGACCTGGACAACTACAGCTCCTGCCTCCAGGGCCCCTGCACCACGGACCCGAAGACCGGGGAGATGGACGGGATCGAGATCCTGTGGGGCTCGGTGCTCAGCGCCGCCCTCAGCTTCCTCATCACCGCTGCCGTCGTGTACTTCCTGATGGTGCTGCCGATGGCCAAGTACCTGGCCAGGCGGGCGGCGACGCAGGCCGCCAAGGAAGGCGTGCGGGAGACGATGGAGGTGAGCGAGCTGGAGGTGCTGAAGGAGATCCGCGACGCCCTCGTGGCGCAGCGCACCGGTGGCGAGCCCGGCTCTCACGGGCCGGGCTCGGGCGAGGCCCCGGGCGGAACGGACGGAGCGGCGGCGGACCCGCGCGAGGACCGGTAGCCCGGAGGGCTATCGCTCAGATGTGGTGGGGCGGCTTCTCGTCCAGGAAGCGCGCGAGGTCGGCGGCACTGCCACCGGAGAGAGGCCGCTCACCCCACCCCTGGTCCGTATCGTCCGCGGACTGCCGGTCCAGCGGATCGTCGAAGTCCAGAACCGGCTTGGGCTTCGGTTCCTCGTGCGGCTGCTCCTGTGGCTGCTGCTGCTTCGCATCGCGCGGGCTGGGGGCGGGGGCGGCGCTCATGTCTCCAGGGTACGGCGGCTCACCACCAGATGTGAGCCGCCGTGGAGCCGGGCGGCGGGCGTCAGCGGTCCTTCGGGTCGATGAGCCACAGGCCGAGCACGACGAGGAACGACAGGCAGAGGAAGCCTGCTCCCCACCAGGCGGTGCCGGTGTTGCCCTCCATCCACTCGTCGATCAGGACCGTCAGCCCCCAGAGCTGACCGATGACGACGGTCATGGCCAGGGTGAGCCGGGCGGTCAGCTTCGAGGAGCGCTCGGGGTCCTGGTCGGTGCCCGCTCCGGGCCCGGGGCCGGTGTGCCGGACGCGAGGGTCCCCGTATCCGCTGGTGGGGCGGATCTGCGGATACCGCTCGTGGACGGGCCGGTTCAGTTCGGGGTCGGCGCTGCCGGGGTGGTACGTGGGGAAGTGGCTGCCGGGGGGCGGCAGCGGCTGCTCGGGGTGCGGGGTGTCGCTCATGTCCGCCTGCCCGCGTTCTCGGCGGTGGCGGAGGTCTCGCCGGTTCTCGGCCCGGGGCCGGGTGCGGGGCCGGTGGCCCGGCGGGCGGTTTCCGTTCCGCCGTCGGCCCGGGGCGGGGGCCGCTCGCCGGTGCTCCGGCTGCGGGGCCGGGCGCCGGCTGCCCGGGGCGGGGATTCGGCTCCGCCGCCGATGTCCTGTCTCTTATANTATAAGAGACAGGCCCGGGGCGGGGGCCGCTCGCCGGTGCTCCGGCTGCGGGGCCGGGCGCCGGCTGCCCGGGGCGGGGATTCGGCTCCGCCGCCGATGTCGGGGCACCCGATGCGGGAGGCGAGGTCGGGGCGGTCGCCGCCGAGCTGGCGGCAGAGGCCTTCCTCGATGCTCTCGCCGGAGCGGGTGGTCCCCACGGCCCAGATACTGCCGTCGTCCTGCTCGATGACCACGACCTTGGGCAGCCCGCGCGGCGGCGGTCCCGCCGTGACCTCGCCGGACCGGGCGTCGAAGACTCCTTCGTGGCAGGGGCAGTACAGCTCGCCCTCGGTGCCCCGGTCCTTGCGCCAGAGCACGGCGCAGGCGAGGTGGGTGCAGACGGCGGAGTAGCCGACGAGGGTGCCGTCGTCGAGGCGGACGGCGACGGCCCGGTCCTCCTCGCCCGGGTAGCGGAAGGCGATCGACTCGCCGGGCTGGAGTCGCCCGGCGATGCGCTTCGCCTCGGGGGCCTTGCCCTCCTCGCCGTCGCCGTGGCGGTGGAGCATGCCCGCGGCCACCCCGATGCCGCCGACGGCGAGTCCGCCGGAGACGGTGGTGACGATCCGGAGGTAGTCCCGCCGGGTGGTGAGGGAGTCGGCGGCGATCCGGTCCTGGAGCGCCTCGCGCGGGTCTCCCCCGGCGGAATGCTCGCCGCCCGGCTGCTGATCGGTGACGCTCATCGGCGGACGTCCTTCCCGTTGATCTCGACGACGGGGAGCCCGCCGGGGACCGGCCACTGGACCCGTTCGGCGGGGACGACCATGGCCACGCCGGTGCGGACCTCGGTCTCGCCGAAGACGAAGGTGTCTGCGACCTGGACCCCGGGGCGCTCCGCCTGGAGTTCCTCGACGGTTCCGTAGAAGAGCGCTCCGGTCGGACAGACGGTGGCGCACATGGGGGCGAGGCCGTAGGCGGTGCGGTCGTAGCAGAGGTTGCACTTCATCTGCAGCTTCGCCTGGAGGTCGATCTTCGGTACGCCGAAGGGGCAGGCGTTGACGCAGTTGGAGCAGCCGATGCAGCGGGTGGTGTCGGCCTGCTGCACCACGCCGTCGGCGGTCACCAGGATCGCGTCGGCGGGGCAGACCTCGGCGCACGGGGCGACCGGGTCCTCGCAGTGCATGCAGACAGTGGGGAGGGAGGCGACGGAGTGGCCCTCGTCGGTGTAGTCGAGGTGGATCATCGACTTGCCGCGGTGCGAGTCGCATTCGCGGCAGGCGGAGACACAGGCCTGGCAGCCGATGCAGCGCCCCGGGTCGATGAAGATCGTTCTGCCCATCATGGGGCCTCAGCTCCTCTCCGAGGTGCCACGTCCCTGGGGGGCCGTGGGAGGCAGCGGGTCGGTACGGGAGACCTGGGTCTCCGGGTAGGCGACATGGCCGGGAGCGACCGGTGGGGCGGGGACCTCGTCGATCCGCTCGGCGTGCTCGATGCGGCAGGCGCACACCTTGTACTCCGGGATCTTGGACCGGGGGTCGAGGGCGTCGATGGTGAGGGCGTTGGCCGCGGTGGGGACGGGCCAGTGGTAGGGGACGAACACGGTGTCGGCGCGGATCGCCTCGGTGACCAGGGCGGGGAAGACCTCGCTGCCGCGCCGGGTGACGACGCGGACGGGCTCGCCGTTGCGGAAGCCGTGCGAGGGGTGGATCTCGGCCCAGGGGCGCGGGGTCTGTTCGACGAGGGCGCCGAGCCTGCGGGTCTGGTTGCCGGAGAGGAAGTGGGCGACGGTGCGGCCGGTGGTGAGCGACATGGGGTACGCGTCGTCGTACGGGTCCATCGGAGGGTGCCATTCGACGACCTGGAGGTGGATCTTGCCGTCGGGGTGGTAGGTCTTCCCGTCCTCGAAGAGCCGGGGGGTGCCGGGGTGGTCGGTGGTGGGGCAGGGCCAGGCGATGCCGCCGGTCTCCTCCAGACGTTCGTAGGTGATGCCGTAGTAGTCGTTGACGGTGCCGGCGGAGGCGATACGCAGCTCGTCGAAGACCGACCGGGAGTCGGGGAAGTCGAATTTGTCGCCGACGCCGAGCCGTCGGGCGAGTTCGCACATCGCCCAGGTGTCGGTGCGGACGCCGGGGGGCGGGTCCTGGGCCTTGTTGTGCTTGACCACGCGGGCCTCCGCGTTGGCCATCACCCCGTCGTCCTCGGCCCAGGTGGTGACGGGGAAGACGACATGGGCGTTGGCGGCGGTCTCGGAGAGGAAGAAGTCGAATTGCGCGTGGAACTCGGTGGTGTCGTACCCCTCCTTGACCACCCGGTAGTTGGGCAGGGAGACGAAGGGGTTGTTGCAGATGCCGATGAGGCCGCGGATCTCGCGGCGCTGCATCTGCCAGACCATTTCCATCATGGAGGTCCCGGCGGGCGGGAGTTCGGACTCCTCGATGCCCCAGATCTCGCAGATCTGGCGGCGGTGCTCCTCGTTCATGATGGAGCGTCCGCCGGGGAGGAGGTCGGACTTCTGGCCGTGCTCGCGGCCGCCCTGTCCGTTGCCCTGGCCGGTGATGGTGCCGTAGCCGGCGCCGGGTTTGCCGATGTGGCCGGTGGCGGTGCAGAGGTTGATCACGGTGAGGCAGTTCTCGACGCCCTGCGAGTGGTGCTCGATGCCCCGGGCGTGCCAGGCCATGGCCTTGGGCGCGCGGGCGAAGGTCCGGGCGACCTGGACGATCTGCTCGGCGGGGATCCCGCAGATCGCGGCGGCACGGGAGGGCGGGTATTCGGCGGCCTTGGCCTTGACCTCTTCCCAGCCGGTGGCGTGGGCGGCGAGGTAGCTCTCGTCGGTGAGCCCTTCCTCGATGACGACGTGCAGGACGGAGGTGAAGAAGGCGGAGTCGGTGCCGGGCTTGAGGGCGACGTGGATGTCGGCGGTCCGGGCGATGGCGGTCTCGCGCGGGTCGATGACGATGAGGCTGGCCCCCCGGTCCCGGGCCCCCCAGACGTACTGGGTCATCACGGGGAAGCACTCGCCGACGTTGGAGCCCGCGATGAGCAGGCAGTCGGTGAGCAGGATGTCGGAGAAGGGGTTGCCGGCCCTGTCGATGCCGAAGGCCAGCTTGTTGGCGCCCGCGGCGCTGACCATGCAGAGGCGCCCGTTGTAGTCCACGTGCCGGGTCTTGAGCGCGACGCGGGCGAACTTGCCCACCAGATAGGTCTTCTCGGAGAACAGGCTGGCCCCGCCGAGGAGACCGAAGGCGTCGTTGCCGTGGGTCTGCTGGATGCGCTTGATCTCGGAGACGGTGAAGTCGAGCGCCTCTTCCCAGGAGACCTCGCGGAACTCCTCGTCGCGGGAGCGGCGCATCAGCGGGGCGGTGAGCCGGTCGGGGTGGTTGACCTGCTGGTAGGCGTTGATGCCCTTGGGGCAGAGCCGCATCCGGTTGATGTCGTGGTTGCGGGGTTCGACGCCGAACACCTTGCCGCCGCGGTCCACGCGCAGATACATCCCGCACTGGACGCCACAGAAGCAGCAGTGGGTCGGCACGAGCGTCTCGCCGTTCTGGTCGGCGTGCCACTGGTCGGCCGGGATGCCGCCCGCGTCCCGGAAGGCGCGGGTGCCGGGAGGGGCGAGGGAGGGGTCCAGGGGGATGAACGTCCGGCGGTCGGCAGCAGTTCGCGGATCCGCGGTCACTTGAAGCCCTTCTTCACATCGGAGAGGTAGGCGCTGCCGCGCAGCACCCGCTTGCAGCGCGGGCAGTATTCGGCCCAGGAGTCGAAGTCGAGCCGGAGGTCGCGCATGGTGCCGCGCAGGTTCTCGACATAGGGGCCGGTGTCGATGGGCTCCTCGCAGCGGCGGCAGGCGAACACCTCGTCGTCCTTGCGGCCGGTGTACTTGAACAGCTGCATGCCGACCGCGGCCGGGCGCTGGACGATGTGGAAGAACTTGCCGAACGGGATGTAGATGAGGGTGAAGACGACCGACACCATGTGCAGGATCGCGAGGAACTGGTAGCCGCCGCCGTGCAGGAAGATCGAGGAGAAGGTGAGCAGCAGCCCCGTCACGGAGATGACGATGAGCGCGATCAGCGGCACCAGGTCGTAGGCGAAGCGCTGACCGGTGGCGGCGCCGCGGTCCTTCATCCGGCGCCACAGGAAGTACGAGGCGCCGGGGATGACGAGGACGGCGGCGATGTCCAGGCCGTGGAACATGAGCCAGCCGAGCACATGGAGCGAGTCGAACCCGAGGATCTTGAAGCCCCAGATCCGCATCTCGTAACCGGGTCCCGCACCACTGCCGGAAGTGAAGGTGAACCAGCCCCAGGTGAGCGGGAAGGTGATCAGGGCGGCGAGGACGCAGCCCCAGAAGATCAGCTGATGGGCGGCCCAGCGGGCGTGGGAGCGGGCGCCGAGGAACTTCTGGAAGCCCAGATAGGTGGCGATCATCTTCGGCAGGGCGGTGGGGGCCCCGCGGAAGTTGTCCAGGGAGAAGAGGCTGCGCAGGCCCTGTTTGAAGAGGCGCCGGGCGCCGGGGGCGGAGACCCAGACGGTGTACCGGTAGGCGACGCCGAAAGCGAGGAAGACCGTGGCCACGGCATAGGGAAGGAGAGCCGAGTCGAAGTTGTGGAGCATGCGGCTGCCGAGCACGATCGCGAGGATCAGCAGGGCGGAGACAGCCACGCCGGCGAGCGTCGCCCGGGTGGTGACGGACCGGGGGCCGGTAGCGGCGGGAGGCGTTGCCGCAGGGCCGCCGGGGGCTTGGGGCTCGGCGGCTGCGGTGGCTTCTGAGGGCTCGGTCACCCGGCCACCGTAGGGCTGTTTGGGCTGATTGAACCCGTTTTAGGGCGTGAGAGGGTGAGGGGGTCGCCCAGACAGTCGCAAGGGCCGCCTCGCCCGGGCGGGGGGCTTGCTCGTCGCGTCCCTCCCGCCGGTACGTTCGCAACGCACCGCCCGCACTACCCTGCGGGCCTCGATCCCGACCGGAGGAGCCACGCGATGACCCCCAGGGACCCCATGGACCGCGTGGACCCCGAGGGCCCCATGAACCGCGCGGAACCCCTGGACCGCATGGAACCGGAGGGCGGAGCCTCTGGGCGCTCGCCCCTGCTGGACGCACTGACCGATGTGGCCGGAATCCGCGTCGGCCACGCCGAGGTCGCCGGTGCGGGCGCGCTGAGCGGAACGACCGTCGTCCTGGCCCCCGAGGGCGGGGCCGTGGCCGCGGTGGACGTCCGGGGCGGCGGGCCGGGTACGCGGGAGACGGACGCGCTGGACCCGCGCAATCTGGTGCAGCGGGTCGACGCCGTCGTCCTCACGGGCGGCAGTGCGTACGGGCTCGACGCCGCGTCCGGCGTGATGGCGTGGCTGGAGGAGCAGGGCCGGGGCGTCCGGATCGGCACCGGACCCACCCAGGTGGTGCCGGTCGTTCCGGCCGCCGCCCTCTTCGACCTCGGCCGGGGCGGCGACTGGCGGGCCCGCCCCGACGCGTCGACCGGCCGCGCCGCGGTGGAGGCCGCGGCTGCCACGGGGGCCGGGGAGCCCGTCGCCGAGGGCGGCGTGGGCGCGGGCGCCGGCGCGATGGCCGGGCAGCTCAAGGGCGGCATCGGCACGGCGAGCACCCGCCTCGCATCCGGGGTCACCGTGGCCGCCCTCGTCGCGGTGAACGCGGCGGGCTCGGTGGTCGACCCCCGGACCGGGGTGCTGTTCGGGGAGTACGGGGCCGGGGAGCCGCCGGCCCACCCTCCGGCCGAGGTCCACGCGGCGGCGGAGCGACGTCTCGCGCGGGAGCGGGAGGCGACGGAGGCGGCCGGGGCCGGGGCCCCGCCGTTCAACACGACGATCGCGGTCGTCGCCACGGACGCGGACCTGACCCGGGCACAGGCCCAGAAGCTGGCGGGCACCGCACACGACGGGCTGGCCCGCGCGGTGCGCCCCGTCCATCTGCTGACCGACGGGGACACCGTGTTCACGCTGGCCACCGGGCAGGTGCGGGTGCCACCCGGGGACCCGGCCGCCGTCAACGAGATCCTGGCGGCGGGCGCCGACGTCCTGGCGCGGGCCATCGTGAAGGCCGCGCGCGCTGCCCGGAGCATCGAGGGACCGGGCGGCAGGCTCCTCTCGTACACGGAGCTGTACGGCGCCAGGCCCTAGCTGTATTGAGCCGTACGGCGAACAGCTCCACGAGGCCGTACGGCGGCGGGCGCCACACAACCGTACGGCGGTCGGCGCCACGCGGTCGCACAGCGCCTGGCGGCCGGTCCGGGCGGCGGACACCGGGGGGCGCGCGGCGCGGGCGAGGGGCGCGCGGGCGCCCGACTCGTCGTCTGCACAAGGGAGTTCACCCCAACCGCCCGAAATGCACCGGGAACACGCGGGGAACTTTCTGCGTGCGCCCTACGTTTTTACCAACCCCGGTCACGATGTCGGACCCAGGGACTACGTTAAGCACGCACCAAGTAACACGCGGCGACGGCCTGGAGACACCACCTTGAGCGATCCGTACGAGACAACCGAGCACCACCTCGACCGACTCCTGCGACGCGCCCTCAACTCCTTCGACCTTCCCGACAGCACGGTCGACCGCCTCGGCACCGCGCTCGCCCACAGCAGTTCGCTGCACTCGTCGCACCACAGCTCCGTGCTGCACCGCGAGACCTACCGTCACACGTATCTCCTCGCCGACGGTTCCGCCCTCACTCTGTGGGAGCTGGTGCACAGCGGAGGCCGGGACGTGCGGATACCGCGTCGGCACGAGCTGTACGACGACGAGGGCGACGCCCGCATTGCCGCGTCCCGACTCGCCGGGAGCTTCTCCGACTCCCCGGCCTTCGGCGACGAGGGAGTGCAGGAGACCCCGGGCGATCTGGAGATGCTGACGCTGCTGATGTCCGCCCCGCCGGCCCCGCTCCCCCGGACGTACGCCCCCGACAATTCCGCGGACCACGCCCGCCGGGTGCTGCGCCGCGCGGAGAACGCCGACCGGCCGGGCGAGCAGAAGACACGGCTGCTCCGGTCCGCGTTCGCCCACCACATCACCCAGATCTTCGGGCGTCAGTGCCGCGTCGACGGCCGCCCGGCCGGATTCACGCTCTATGAGCACGCGTTCCTGCTGCTGGACGGCAGCGAGACGAGCCTGTGGGAGGTCGAGCACACGGCGACGCCCGACGGCCGCCACATGTGCGAGGTGTACGAGGACGAGCACGCCGCCCGTGCGGCGATGGAGAGCCGCACCCGGATCTGCTGACCCGGACCGCCGTGACCGGCCCCGACCGACTCGCCGCACAAGCCGGTCACAGCAGGGCAGGGCCGGTCACCCCTGGGCCGGTCACGCCGCCCACACGGGGCCGGCCCCACCGCCCGCGCGGATCAGCTCACGCCGCCCTCCGCGTGCGCCTCGCCCTCCACGGGGGCGTCGCCCTCGACGTGGGCGCGCGGCCGGGCGGGCAGCGCGAACATCACCAGGAAGATCACCGAGAACACCCCGGCCACCCACCACAGCGCCTGCTGGAACGCGTCGACGAACGCCGGGCCGACCGCCTCGGGGGCCAGCCGGTCGCCGATCGCCCCGTAGAAGACGACGGACACCAGGCCGAGACCGAGCGCCGTCCCCATCTGCTGCACGGTGTTGATCAGCCCGGACGCCGATCCGGCGTGCTCCTTGGGCACTTCGGAGAGCACCGCGTCGGTCAGCGGAGCCACGACCAGCCCCATCCCTGTGCCCATGACCACCAGCGGGACGGCCATCTGCCAGGACGTGATGACCATGCCGTACTGCTCGCTCTCCCAGAGGTAGATCAGCAGTCCGGCGATCATGAGGAGCGCACCGGCCTGGAGGACCTTGCGGCCGAAGCGGGGTACCAGCTTCTGCACGGAGATCCCGGCGGCCACCGAGACGGCGACGGAGAACGGGATGCCCGTCGTGCCGGCGCGCAGCACGCTCCAGCCGAGACCCATCTGCATGTACAGGGTCCAGACCAGGAAGAAGATGCCGAGGCCGACGCCGAAGGTCAGCTGCACGGCGATGCCGGCGGCGAAGCTCTTGACCCGGAACAGGGACAGTTCGATCAGCGGCGAGCCGTCCGTCAGCGCCTTCTGCCGCTGGTACAGAACCAGCGCCCCGAAGACGAACAGGCTGCCCACCATCGACAGATGACCCCAGAGCGGCCAGCCCAGCTCATGTCCCCGGGTGAGCGGGTAGATGAGCATCAGCATCGCCAGAGTGATCAGGGCGACGCCGAGCAGGTCGAGGCGGACCGCCCTGGGGGCCTTCGACTCGGTGATGAACTTCGCGCCGAGAATCAGTCCGGCGATGCCCACGGGCAGGTTGATCAGGAAGATCGGCCGCCAGCCGAGCCCGAAGAGGTCCCACTCGGTGAGCAGCGCGCCCAGCAGCGGCCCGGAGACCGCGCCGAGCCCGACGATCGCGCCGAAGAGCCCGAAGACCTTGCCGCGCTCGTGCGCGGGGAAGGTGGCGTGCACGATCGACAGCACCTGAGGCACCATCAGCGCGGCGGTGGCGCCCTGGAGGACCCGCGCGGCGACCAGTATCTCGGGGCTGCCCGCGAAGCCGCACAGGGCGGAGGCGAGCGTGAATCCGCCGATGCCGATGAGGAAGAGCCGCTTACGCCCGTAGATGTCGCCGAGCCGGCCGCCCGTGATCAGCCCGGCCGCGAACGCGAGGGCATAACCGGCGGTGATCCACTGGATCGCGGAGACCGAGGCTCCGGTCTCGCGTTGGATGCTGGGGATCGCGATGTTGACGATCGTGACGTCGACCAGGTCCATGAAGGCGGCGGTCATCACGATGGCGAGCGCGAACCAGCGCCGCCGGTCGGCCGGCGCGGGGGCCGCGGATGCTTCCGGTGCGGTGGGTGCGGTGGGTGGTGCGATGTGCGACGCCGTGGGCGGCGGAGGTGCGGAAGAAGGCATGGGAAGAACCTAGGCATCCATTAGGTCAGATGATGACCTGATGGTCCGGCATCCTGGGGCCATGTCCGACACCCCCGCACGACTGCTGAAACTGCTGTCGCTTCTCCAGACCCCGCGCGAGTGGCCGGGCGGCGAGCTGGCCGAGCGGCTCGATGTCAGTCCGCGCACGATCCGCCGCGACGTCGACCGGCTGCGCGACCTGGGCTACCCGGTCGAGGCCTCACGCGGCTCCGTCGGCGGCTATCGCCTGGTGGCGGGCGCCGCCATGCCGCCCCTCCTGCTGGACGACGAGGAGGCGGTGGCCATCGCGGTGGGGCTGCGGGCCGGGGCGGGGCACGCGATCGAGGGCGTCGACGAGGCCTCCGTACGGGCGCTGGCGAAGCTGGAACAGGTGCTCCCCTCCCGGTTGCGGCACCGGGTCTCCGCGCTCCAGAACGCCACGGTGCCGCTGACCCGGGGCGACGGCGCCACCATCGACCCGCGGACCCTGACGACGCTGGCCTCGGCGGCCACCGGGCGGGAGCGGCTGAGGTTCGCGTACCGCAGCGGCGACGGCACCCGGACGAAGCGGCAGGTCGAGCCGTACCGGCTGGTGAGCACCGGGCAGCGCTGGTACCTGGTCGCGTACGACCTCGACCGGGAGGACTGGCGTACGTTCCGGGTGGACCGGGTCGGCGAGCCGCACGCGACGGGGGCCAGGTTCGCGCCGAGGCCGCTGCCCGTCGAGGGCGCGGGGAGTGACGCCGGCAGCGGGGACGCGGCGAAGTTCCTGGCCCGGTCGATGAGACGGATGAAGCCGGAGCTGTGCCTCGATGTGTGGTTCGGGGCGCCGGCGGAGTTCGTGGCGGCGCGGCTGCCCGCGCATCTCGGGACGCCGGAGCCGGACGGTGAGGGCGCCTGCCGGCTGCGGGCCTCGTGCACCGATTCGCTGGAGTGGGTGGCACTGCGGCTGGCGTTGGTGGACTGCGAGTTCTCCGCGCACGGGCCGCCGCAACTGGTGGCGTACCTGGAGAGCCTCGGCGCCCGGCTGACCCGCGCCTCCCTCGCCCCGGCCCCGGCCCCGGCCCCGGCCCCGGAGGGAGGGGCGGCGCGGAACAGGACCGGACCCGGGCCAGGACCGGTCCCCGGCCACCCCGGAACGGGTGCGCCCGGCGGCTGACCCGGAACAGGGATGAGCCCCGACGCCGGGGGGGGTGGGCGCCGGGGCTCAGCTCAGGGACCGGTGAAAACCGGTCGGGTGACCGGAATGACCCGGTCGGTCGGCCGGTGCGAACCGGCTTGATGGGGAGATTACGGGTTATTGGCTCACGCCGCAGCGTCAAAGCCCGTGTCGTGAGCCATTCGCTTCAATTCGAGCAGTGCGTGCTTCTCTATCTGGCGGATCCGCTCCCGTGTGAGGCCGTGCTGCTTGCCCACTTCGGTCAGTGTCCGCTCCCGGCCGTCCTCGATGCCGTACCGCATCTTGATGATCGAGGCGGTCCTGTTGTCGAGCTTGCCGATCAGGTCCTCCAGCTCCTCACTGCGGAGCAGGGTCATCACGGACTGCTCGGGCGAGACGGCGGAGGTGTCCTCCAGCAGGTCCCCGAACTGGGTGTCGCCGTCGTCGTCCACGGACATGTTGAGACTGACCGGGTCGCGGGCCCAGTCCAGGACGTTGCCGACGCGCTCGGCGTTGGAGTCGAGCTCGGCGGCGATCTCCGCGTGCTCCGGGTCGCGCCCGTTCTCGCGGTTGAACTCGCGCTGGACCCGGCGGATCCGGCCGAGCTCCTCCACCAGGTGGACGGGGAGCCGGATCGTGCGGGACTGGTCGGCGATGGACCGGGTGATGGCCTGCCGGATCCACCAGGTGGCGTACGTGGAGAACTTGAAGCCCTTGGCGTAGTCGAACTTCTCGACCGCGCGCACCAGGCCCGCGTTGCCCTCCTGGATGAGGTCGAGCAGAGGGAGCCCCGCGCGCGGGTAGCGGCGGGCCACGGCCACGACGAGCCGGAGGTTGGAACGGATGAATATGTCCTTGGCGCGCTCGCCCTCGGCGACCAGCGCCTCCAGCTCCTCACGCTTCGCGTCACCGACGGCGCTCTCCACCCCGCCGTCGAGGATCTGCTGGGCGAAGACGCCCGCCTCGATGGTCTGGGAGAGGTCGACTTCCTTGGCGGCGTCGAGCAGCGGTGTGCGGGCGATCTCGTCCAGGTACATGCCGACCAGGTCGCGATCGGCGATTTCTCCGCCCACGGCGCGAACACTGCCTGCCCGGCCGGACCCACCGGAGGTGGTGGACGTACGACGGGCGACGGCACGGGTTGCCATGCGTGCTCCCTTGCTGAGTAGGTCGCGACACCCTTTCGAGGTGCCCTGCATCCGTTGGAAACAACGACTGGAATCCGGACAGAATTCCCATGCCGCACATTCACTTTCGCGATCATGCAGTACCCTGTCCGGCGCCGACCGCTGGATTCCGCTTCCGGATTCCGCCGGACGCGCAGGTCAGAGCCGGTAGCGGGGACGATCGGCCCCTTCGCGGCACTCCGACCGGGTACCCGGAATCGGCGCGGGCATGAGACGGCGCTCACCTGCACGTCGCACTGCGCCCCACCCGACGCGCCCCGCCCGGCCTCCCGGCACCGGGGAGGGCCGTTGCTCCCACCCCGGAAGACGGCCGGGGCGGCGTCCGGGTTGCTCAGGGCGTCCACTACGCGCCGGACCGCAGGCCCCGGCCACGGGACGCACGACCGCCGACACCACAGGCACCCTCGACGAGGCGCCTGAGCGCATACTCCGGCAGCGGCCCTGACCTTCCCCGCCGTGCCCGGAGCCCCTCAGCCGAACTGCACCGAGCGCTTCGCCAGCCCCATCCAGAAGCCGTCGATGACGCTGCGCCCCCGGTCCAGCTCGTCCTCGGCCGCGCCCAGCGTCACGAACAGCGGCGCGAAGTGCTCGGTGCGCGGGTGGGCCAGCTTCCCGGCCGGGGACGTGTGCTCGAAGTCGATCAGCGCGTCGACGTCCTGGGCCCGCAGCGCGCGGTCGCCCCAGTCGTCGAACTCCGCCGACCAGCCGGGAACGCCGCCGCCCCGGTGCCGCAGAGCGGCCAGGTTGTGGGTGAAGAAGCCGCTGCCGACGATGAGAACGCCCTCGTCGCGCAGGGGGGCGAGTTTGCGCCCGACGTCCATCAGCTTCTGCGGGTCGAGGGTCGGCAGCGAGATCTGGAGTACGGGAACGTCGGCGTCAGGGAACATCTCCACCAGCGGTACGTACGCGCCGTGGTCGAGGCCGCGGTCCGGAATGTCCTGGACCGGCGTACCGGCGCCGCGCAGCAGCTTGCGGACGCTGTCGGCGAGCCGGGGCGCGCCGGGGGCCCCGTAACGCACGCCGTAATAGTGCTCGGGAAAGCCCCAGAAGTCGTGGACGAGCGGCACGGTCCCGGTGGCGCCGAGCGCGAGCGGGGCCTCCTCCCAGTGGGCGGAGACCATCAGGATCGCGCGGGGGCGGGGCAGCCCCGCGGACCAGGCGGCGAGTTCACCGGGCCAGACGGGATCGTCGGCCAGCGGCGGTGCGCCGTGCGAGAGGTAGAGGGCGGGCATCCGCTCCGCGGTGACTGTCATGGCACTCCCATCCACTGGACGCGGCGCCAGGGCGACGGGCGCCGCGTTGGGCGCACAGGGCACTGGTTCCGGTCACGCGTTCGGCCGAGCAGGAGTTCCCCGAGGCCATATGAGGGATCGTTGTTCAGGGGCCCTGTGAAACCCCTTCGGATCCCCTGCGGGGACCTGCCGGGCAGGCTTCTTGAAAATTCAAGTTCCTACCTCCGGAGACCTTAACTCTATCTAGTTAAACTTTCAAGAAAAGGTCGTACAGTGGAGTACATGACCATGGCATCCACCAGCGCGCCGCGCTGGCTCACCGACGAGGAGCAGCACGCCTGGCGCGCCTATCTGCAGGCCACCACGCTGCTGGAGGATCACCTCGACCGCCAGTTGCAGCGCGACGCCGGCATGCCGCACATCTATTACGGGCTGCTCGTCCAGCTCGCGCAGGCCCCCCGCCGCCGGATGCGGATGACGGAGCTGGCCCGGAACGCGAAGATCACCCGTTCCCGGCTCTCGCACGCCATCGCCCGGCTGGAGAAGAACGGCTGGGTACGCCGCGAGGAATGCCCCTCCGACAAGCGCGGCCAGAACGCGGTGCTCACCGACGACGGCTACGCGATGCTCCGCCGCTCGGCGCCGGGCCACGTCGAGGCCGTACGGCAGGCGATGTTCGACCGGCTCACGCCCGAGCAGGTGAGCAGCCTCGGAGAGATCATGCGGGCGATCGCCACCGGCCTGGAGCCGGAGGGCACGGACGCGGATCTGCCCTGGCTCCGCTGAGCGGAACCAGGGCAGAAGAACTACCGGGCGGGGAAGGTACCGCCGTCGTCAGTGGGCGACCACCGGGATCCTGAACTCCTCCTCGGCACCCGCGCCGGACGCGTCGTCCGTCCCGCCGGACCCCGTTCCGGGGCGGCCGGTGTTGATGAGGGCGATCGCGATGGCGGCGGCGGCCACGAGGATGCCGACAGCCCACCAGATCGCGGCGGCGAAACCGCTGACCATGGCCTGGAGCTCCAGGAGCTGCGGGTCCGTGGCACCGGCCGCGCGATCGGCGACGTACGCGGTGGTGGCGCTCGCGGCGATGGTGTTCAGCAGGGCGGTGCCGATGGCGCCGCCGACCTGCTGCGAGGTGTTGACCATCGCGGAGGCCACCCCGGCGTCACGCGGCTCGATGCCGTGCGTGGCCAGGGACATCGCCGGCATGAACGCCGTACCCATGCCGAGGCCGAGGAGCAGCATGCCGGGCAGGATGACGGCCGCGTAGCTGGTGTTGAGGTCCAGCTGGGTCAGGAGCAGCATGCCGACCGCGGCGACCAGGAAGCCGGGGCCCATCAGCAGGCGCGGCGGGACCCGGGTCATCAGCCGGGTGCCGATCTGGGTGGACCCGGTGATCATGCCCACGATCATGGGCATGAACGCGAAGCCGGTCTTGACCGGGGAGTAGCCCTTCACGACCTGGAGGTAGTAGGTCAGGAAGAGGAACAGCCCGAACATCGCGATGATGGCGAGACCCAGCGAGAGGTAGACCCCGCCGCGGTTGCGCTCGGTGAGGACGCGCAGCGGCAGCAGCGGCGACTTCACGTGCGCCTCGGTCACGACGAAGGCGATGAGCAGCACGGCGGCGGCGACGAACATGGAGACGGTCACCGCGTCCGACCAGCCGGCGGACTCGGCGCGGGTGAAGCCGTAGACCAGGGCGACCAGGCCGAGCGTGGAGAGCACGACGCCGGGGATGTCCAGCGGTGCGCGGTTGCGGGTGCCGGACGGCTCACGGATCACGAAGTACGCGCCCGCGGCGGCGACGATGGCGAACGGGATGTTGACGAAGAACGTCCAGCGCCAGTTCAGGTACTCGGTGAGGAAGCCGCCGAGGATCAGCCCGACCGCGCCACCGCCACCGGCGATGGCCCCGTAGATGCCGAACGCCTTGGCGCGCTCCTTGGCGTCGGTGAACATCACGGCGAGCAGGGAGAGGGCGGCCGGGGCGAGCAGGGCGCCGAAGACACCCTGGAGGGCCCGGGAGCCGAACATCATCGCCTCGTTCTGGGCGGCACCGCCGAGCGCGGAGGCCAGCGCGAAGCCGATCAGACCGACGACGAAGGTGCGCTTGCGCCCCCAGAGGTCGGAGATCCGGCCGCCGAAGAGGAGAAGCCCGCCGAAGGCGAGGGCGTAGGCGGTGATGACCCACTGCTTGTTGCCGTCGGATATGCCGAGGTCGGTCTGGGCGGAGGGCAGCGCGATGTTCACGATGGTCGCGTCGAGGACGACCATCAGCTGGGCGAGCGCGATGAAGGCCAGGGCCTTCCAGCGGCTCGGATCGGGAAGGGCGGTGTCAGCCGTTTTTGACATGGGTGTAGTCACCTAAGGACGTGCGAGGACGCCGGGGCGTCGCGAAGTGGGCGCCGGAGTACGTGCTGATGTACGCGCGACGGGATGACGTGGGTTCGTGGGACGCGTAGGTGGACACAGCTGTCCACGTGGGCGGGAAGGACGCACGCGGGAAGGGCGTGCACGGGAACGATGTACGCGGGAACGATGTACGCGGGAGGGCGTTTCCCGGTGACGGACAGGCGTCGGCGTCGGGCGGCCGGGGACACGCACACGCCCGCGGGCGTGACCGGTGAGGGCGGGACAGGGCCGGAAGTTTCAGGTCGTCGCGGGCGTCAGGGGCGCCGCAGATCCTCCAAGGTCGCCGCCGATCCGGGCAGTTCGGAGCGGGCCGGGGTCTCCAGTCCGTCCAGGAACAACTGCAGATGACGGTGGGTGAACCGGTCGATGCCCTGGCAGGCGATGCCGGGGAGCGGCCGGGTGAGCTGGGAGAGGGCGACGAGTACGTCACCGACGGCGATGTCGGTACGCAGCCGCCCCGCGGACATGGCGCGCGCCACGAGCCCTTCGACGGCCTCTTCGAGGCGTCGGCGCTCGGCGAGCAGTTCGGGGTGGTCCTTGTCGAAGACGCCGGAGAGCATCGGGCACAGGGCGCCGATCCGTTCGTCGGCGGCCGCGTGCACGAAGCGGCTGAGCGCGGCGAACGGGTCGGACTCGGTGGCGGCGGCCTCTTCGGCCCGGAGGGTGGTGCGGGAGGTGACCGCGAGGACGACCTCGTGGGTGAGCGCGACGCGGTCGGGGAAGTTCCGGTAGAGCGTGGCGTTGCCGACGCCCGCTCGCCGTGCGACATCGTCCAGCGCCACGTCCGGCCCGAACTCGACGAACAGCTCGCGCGCCGCCGTGACGATCCGCTCACGGTTGCGCAGCGCGTCGGCGCGCGGGCGGGGCGCCCGGCAGGGTGCTGCCGGTGGGGTGCTCTCGGCGGCCGCCGGTGCGTTGCTCTTCGCGGCGGTCTCGGCGACGGTCTCCACGACGACGCTCCTTCCCTTCCCTCTGTGTAGCCGGTCAGCGCCCGTCGGTAACCGGGGACCATTTCCCCGTTTAGCGGGGACACGTATGCAAACGGGGAGAGGGTCCCCGCTTATTTCCCGCCAGAACGTGACCTGAACCACATCGCTTCTGGCGGAAAACCCTCCGATCGGCGCACCCAGCGAGCGGCCCCGGACCACCCGGCACAGGCTGATCGCCAGAGCGCAGTCAGGGGTCGGCCGACTGCCGCGGACCCCGAAGGCGCCTCGATGCAGCAGCCCCGCCACCGGATACGCAGACACCGCCGCCCGGTCGCCCTGGCCGGAGCGACCGCGCTGGTCATAGCGGCCATGGCCTCGGCCAGCACCACCCTGCCGACCACCGGCCGCGCCTCGGCGGGCCCGGCGGCCACCAGCCAGGACTCCGCGCTCGCCCCGTGCCGGATCTCCGCCACCATGGGCGTGCAGATGTCCGAGGGCCTGCCGACCCCGCCCGGCTACGCCCGGTCGACCGGCGAGATCAAGGCGCTCAACCTGATGATCGACTTCCCGGACGCGGAGGGAACGGAACCCGCGACCGACCGGTACGCGGAGTTCTTCCCGCAGACCTCCGAGTGGTTCAGGGCCAGCTCCTACGGCCGGCTCGTCTACCGGCCCGAGGCCCCCGTCAAGGACTGGCTGCGGATGCCGATGGCGTTCACGGAGTACGGGATAGAGCGCGGCTCACCCTTCGAGCCGGGCTACCGCCAGCTGGTGAAGGACATCGTCGCGGCCGCCGACCCCCGGGTCGATTTCTCCGCGTACGACCTGGTCAACGTCCTGGTCAGCCCGAACGCCGGCCCCTCCGCGCTGGACACCGTGCTCTCGGTGACCTTCTCCGGCAACGACGAGGCCCCGGCGGCGGACGGTGTCCCGCTCTCCAACACGTCGTTCGTCTACAGCCGCCAGGACGACGGATCGGGGTCGTACGCAGAGACCGGTTACCGCGTCCTGCCGCACGAGAACGGCCATGTCTTCGGACTGCCCGACCTCTACACCATGGAGGGCGGCGGCTCGGTCGGGCACTGGGACATCATGTCCGAGGACTGGGGCGCCAACAACGACTTCCTGGCCTGGCACAAGTGGAAGCTCGGCTGGCTCGACAACGAGCAGATCAGCTGCGCCTCGCAGCCCGGCGTCAGCGAGCACACGCTCGGCCCGCTGGCCACCGAGGGCGGCACCAAGCTCGCCTTCGTCCCGCTGAGCGACCGGTCCGGCTACGCCGTGGAGGTCCGTACGGCGGCGGGCAACGACGAGGCGGTCTGCCGACCGGGGGTGCTGATCTACAAGGTCAGCTCCGACGTGGACACCGGCCAGGGCCCGGTCTCCGTCGCCGACGCCACCGAGGACAGCGGCGGCTGCACCCGCCGCCCCAACGTGCACGCGGAACTGTCCGACGCCCCGTTCCGCCCCGGCCAGACCTTCATCGACCGGGCCAACGGCGTACGGATATCCGTGCTGGACGAGGACGAGGACGGCGCCTACCGGGTGCGGGTCACACGCCCGTGAGCGGCTCGGCGCCCGGAGCGCACGCCGCATCGGACTCCACGAAGGCCCGGAGCCGGTGCTTGAGGAGCTTCCCGGTGGCGTTGCGCGGGAGCGGCTCGTCGGTGAACAGCACCCGGGCGGGCACCTTGAAGGCGGCGAGCCTCCCGCCGACGTGCTCGCGCAGGGCCCCGGCGGTGACCCCGGCCCCGGGGCGCGGCCGGACGACGGCCGCCACTTCCTCCCCCAGCACCGGGTGCGGGACGCCGAGGACGGCGGCGTCGGCCACGTCGGGGTGGTCGTGCAGGACGCCCTCGACCTCGACGCAGTACACGTTCTCGCCGCCCCGGATCACGACGTCCTTGAGCCGGTCGACGATGGAGACCCGCCCCTCGCGGCGTACGGCGAGGTCCCCCGTACGGAACCAGCCGCCTTCGCCGAAGGCCTCCTCGGTCGCCGCCGCGTCGCGCCAGTAGCCGCGGAACAGCGACTGGCCGCGCAGCCACAGCTCCCCCGGCTCCCCGTCGGGCAGCTCCTCGCCCGACGGCCCGGCGACCCTCACCTCCGTGACCGGGGTGGGCCGTCCCACGCCGCCCGGCTCCGCCCGGTACTCGTCCCCGAAGTGCGCGAGGACCCCGCCGCTGGTCTCGGTGAGCCCGTAGCCGTTGCGGGGCTCGACGCGTTCGCCGTACCGGGAGGTGAGGCGGGCGATCAGGGCGGGCGGGGCGGGGGCTCCCCCGGTACTGAACAGCGTGAGGCTCTCCAGCCCGTCCCCGGCCCGCTCCGCGGCCTCCAGCAGCTGGAGGCCGGTGGCAGGGACCCCGGCGAAGTGCGTGACGCCGTGCGCACGGATCAGCCGCAGCGCCTCGTCCGCGTCCCATTTGTGCATCAGGACGAGGGTTCCGCCGACCGCCATCGCACCGTAGAAGCCGGTGAACGCGGCAACGTGGAAGAACGGGAACGTCATGAGGGAGACGGGGGCGGGCCCCTGCCCCGGAATGACACCGCGCGCCAGCGCGGAGGCCGCCGCGTGGTAGCGGGGGTTGAGCGCGGCCCCGGCCTGGGCGAGCTGGGTGGCCACCGCGCCCTTGGGACGGCCGGTGGTGCCGGAGGTGTAGAGGATCGTGGCGTCGTCCTCGGGCCGGGGCTCCACGTCGGGCGGCGCGGCCAGTGGATCGGGGGCGGGAAACTCCTCGTACCGCTCGACGCGCAGCCCGGTCGCGAGCCCGGTGTCGTCCACCTCGCCGTGGTTCCCGTGGTTCCTGTGGTCCCCGTGGTCCCCGTGGAAGAGGACGACGCGCGTCCCGGTCCGCCGGGCCCAGCCGGAGACCCGCCCCAGCCGCTCCCCGTCCACGAGGAGCACCCCGGGCTCGCAGTCCTCCAGTGCGTGGCCGAACTCCTCCTCGGTCCACCAGGCGTTGAGCGGTACGGCGACGAGACCGGCCAACTGGGCGGCCCAGAAGGCGATCTGCCACTCGGGGTGGTTGCGCATCGCGATCACGGCCCGGTCGCCGGATTCCAGCCCGTACCGCTCCCGCAGGCGTACGGCGAGGGCGGAGGCGGCGGCGAAGAACTCGGCGTAGGAGTACCGCTGTTCACCGGCGACGAGGAACGGCGCGTCCCGGTAGGCCCAGGTGGTCTCCACGAACTCCCGCAGCGTACGGGGCCCGTCGGCGTACTCCGGCGTCCCCTGCTCGCCGACGACCACGGCGAAGGGCGCGCCGGGCGCGGTGAGGGAGGCCTCGATGCGCGCGGCGCGCCGGGCGCGTTCCGCGGGGGCCCCGGCGTCTTCGGGGGCCGGGGGCGGGGACGGGTGGGTGTGCGGCACGGACGGCCTCTCTCGCGCTGACGCTGGCTGCTACGCGAGACGCTATGCGGACGGGGGCGCGGGGCCAAGGCCGGACGAGCGGCGCGCACGGATCCGGGAGGGTCGTCCGCCCGACGAGTTCGTCGGCGAAGTCGGGCAGGACGTCCCGCAACGACACCCTGGCCGGCGCCCGTTCATGGCGGCGGGCCAATCGCCTTGTGTTTGCGCGACGTCGATGTCCATCAGCAAGGAACAGGGCCCCATGCTCCAGGGGAGCCCTCGCGACGGACGACCGGCCGACGCCTTCCGCGTGCGCCGATCCGCGGGTGGGCTGACGTGGACCGGGCCGCTCCTGCGTCAGGCCGTCGAACGCCGCCGTGCCACAGCGGCGCCACCGCGGGCACTGCCTGCCGCCCGAGCCCACCGGCGTCAGGCGAGACGCCGTCCCCCGGCCGTCATCGACCTCCGCGACGGCCTCCTCCACAACGAGGACGAGGTCTCGGCGCGGCCCGCAGCCGGCGCGCGACCCTGGACGGCGATACGCCTCGACATCCTCCGCAGCCCAATGACGCGGACACGTCCCGTCGAACAGAACAGACCGGTGGGCAAGCCGGCACCGGCAGCCGACGGCGGAGGGGGCGTCGGCGACCCGCTCTGACGACGGCCGCGGCCGGGGGTTTCCCGCCCATATCGGGCTTATATGAGATAGACCACTTTCGGGGCCATAGGCAGGGGCGGTCACCCCGGCCTAGAGTCCTGTCGTTTGCGGAGTATTCGGCTCCGCTCCGTCCGGGCCGACCCTCCGCTCCGTACACGACCTGTACGCGCACGCAGAGACCGGGCCGATTCCCCGACTCACAAGGAACCGGGTACATCCACATGGGCACGTTGGAAACCTGGGTCGTCGAGCTCAACGACGTCTTCTGGACATACCTGCTGATTCCGCTGGTCGCCGTCGCCGGCGTCTGGTTCACGCTGCGCTCCAAGGGTGTGCAGATCCGCCTGATTCCGGAAATGTTGCGGGTCGTCAGGGACAAGCCGCAGTCCGGCGTCAGCCCCTTCGGTGCCTTCACCATCTCCGCCGCCGCGCGGATCGGCACCGGCAACATCGCCGGTGTGGCCACCGCGATCACCATGGGCGGCCCCGGAGCCGTCTTCTGGATGTGGATGATGGCCCTGGTAGGCGGAGCCTCGGCGTTCGTCGAGTCGGTCCTGGCCCAGCTGTACAAGGTGCGCGACACCGAGCCCGGTACGTACCGAGGCGGCCCGGCCTACTACATGCAGAAGGCTCTCGGAATGCGCTGGCTCGGCGTGGTCTTCGCCGTTCTGATCACGCTGACGTTCGGGTTCGTGCTGACCGCGGTGCAGTCCAACACGATCACGGTGGCCACGAAGGGCTCCTTCGGCTCGGACGCCTCCTGGTTCAGTCCCGTCCTCGGCGGCGTGCTCGCCGTGCTGCTCGCGCTCGCGGTGTTCTTCGGCGTGAAGCGCCTGACGGCCGTCACCAAGGTCATCATCCCGGTGATGGCCGCGCTCTACCTGCTGACCGGCGCGGTCATCGTGCTCCTCAACCTCGGCAACGTGCCGGGCATGCTCGGCGACATCATCGGCGGCGCCTTCGGCTTCCGCGAGGTCGCGGGCGGCGCCGTGGGTACGGCGATCCTGCAGGGCGTGCGGCGCGGCATGTTCTCCAACGAGGCGGGCATGGGTTCCGCCCCGAACGCCGCCGCGGCCGCGGAGACCACGCACCCGGTCAAGCAGGGCCTGGTCCAGGCCCTCGGCGTCTACTTCGACACCTTGGTCATCTGCACCATGACCGCCTTCGTGATCCTCTCCGCCAACCCGACCCTCGGTGAGCGCGGCGGCGCGGACGTCACGCAGGCCGCCTTCACCAGCGCGCTCGGCGACTGGGCCGGTCACCTGCTGACCCTCGTGGTCTTCATGGTCGCCTTCAGCTCCATGATCGGTAACTACTACTACGGCGAGTCCAACATCCAGTTCATCACCCGCAGCAAGAGCGTGATGAGCACGTACCGTGCGATGGTCATCGCCTGCGCCGTCCTCGGCGCGATCGGCTCCGTCCCGCTGGTCTGGAGCCTCGCGGACGTCACGATGGGCGCGATGGCCCTGGTCAACCTGATCGCGATCATCCCCCTCAGTGCGGTCGCCTTCCGCCTCCTCGACGACTACCTCACCCAGCGCCGCCAAGGCCTCGACCCGGTCTTCCGCAAGGACCGGGTTCCGGGCCTGCGCGGCGAGGTGGAATGCTGGGGCACGTCGGACCAGGACGCCACACCGCAGGGGCGGATGCCGGTCGGCTCGCTCTGACCCGGACGCGCCCCCGCGCGACCGTAGGCATCGAAGGGCGGCATCCCGGGAGGGGTGCCGCCCTCTGGTATTCCGAGGTCGGGCCCGAGTCCCAGGTACCGTGTCGAGCTGCGGCGCGAAGGTACTGCGGCGCACAGCGGCAACGGGGGCGACCTCCGCAATCCCTATCCGCTAGGCTGTCAGCGGTCAGTCGGCCTCCAGTGCGCCTGCTCGGGAAAGTGTCCTTCCGGATCCCTACCGCGCACCGCCACAGGGTTGTATGACCAGGGCGTTTGCCTCACTCCGCCCGGCATTCCCACTGGGTTTTCCGGCAAGGTTTTCGGCAAGCCCCGGCCTTCGTAGCTCAGGGGATAGAGCACCGCTCTCCTAAAGCGGGTGTCGCAGGTTCGAATCCTGCCGGGGGCACAACGCGTTACCGCTCCGCCCTGGGGTCCACCCCCGGGGAGGGCTTCTGCTCGGCCTCGGACTCCTCGTCCGGGGCCGTTTGCGTGCGGGGGGTGCGTGAGCGTACGCGGGAGACCGCCGGCGACGGCCCGACGGGAAACCGAGGCCCGTGACCCGTGACCCGATGGCTCCGCGTCCGCGTCGGGCCCGGGCTGCCGCACAAGCGGTTCACCCGAGCTCAACGACTTCGCCGCCGCTGTGGCCGCTTCCCTCAGGTGGCGCTGTCTTCCCCGCCGCTGTGGCCGCTTCCCTCAGGTGGCGCTGCGGTGCTGCTGTTGTCGGTCGGGCTGCTCAACCGTGCTGTGCGACGGCATCGCCTCCGCGCTGCCACATTTCGTAGTTCCCACATTCCGCTGTGGTCTCGGCCATCGCCTGAGCCGCGGTGAGGAAGTCATCGATCACCGGGGAGGTGCGCGAGGCCGCCACCGCGAGGCACACCTGGTCGGGCGCCAGGTCCGGGATGGGCACGTAGCTGATGTCCGGATGTGAGTAGAACACGGTCGCCGAACGGGCCAGGAACGAGATGCCCCGGCCGGCCGCGACGTGTTCGAGCGTCTCGTCCACCCCGCGCACCAGGTACCCGGCGTTGGGGTGCGGGCGCCTGGTGGGCTGCGTGCTCGGGTCGGCGTGCCAGACCAGCGGCTCACCGGCCAGGTCGGCCTCGGTGACCGCCTCCTTGCCGGCCAACCGGTGTCCGGCGGGCAGCACCGCGACCCGCGGCTCGGTGTAGAGCGGGACGACGCGCAGGCCGGTCTCGTCGATGGGCAGCCGCACGTAGCCGACGTCGATGCGGCCGTCGAGCAGCATCGTGGCCTGGTCGCCCCATTCGATCCGCTGTACGTCCACGACCACGTCCGGGTGCCGGGCCTCGAACGCCCGCGCCGCCGGGATGACCGCGACGCCCGCCCGGAAGCCGACCGTCAGCCGCCGGCTGCCGCGCGCCGCCACGGTCACCCGGCGGCGGACCGCGTGCGCGGAGGCGAGCAGCGGACCGGCATCGGCCAGGAGTTGTCGGCCCGCGTCGGTCAGCGCCACACCGTGGCGGCCCCTGGTGAACAGCGAGGCGCCGAGATCCCGCTCCAGCGCGCGGATCTGCCGACTGAGCACCGGCTGTGCGATGTGCAGCTCATCGGCGGCGCGGCTGAAATGCAACTGGTCGGCCACGGCGACGAAATAGCGCAGTTTGCGCAGGTCCAGATCCATGGCGCCTCCCGGCCCGGTGATACCTCCAGGGTATCACCGGGACTAAAAGAAGTCTTGGACACCCCATCAGGACGATGACAACCTGCAGAGGTACCAACGGGGACGGGCCGAAGGGAATTCGGCACACGAATTCGGCACGAGAAATCGATGCCGGAAATCAGTGCCGGAAATCAAGCCGGAAATCGAGCCGGATTCGACAGCAGCACGCAGGCCCAGAATGCGCACAGCGGGAATCGAGCGCTGTCCGCCGCGTCATTCGACAGCGGTGACGACACGACCGTCAACAACGACGGGACAGGAATGTCGTCCCGTCCAGCTTCAGAAAGCAGGCACACCCATGAGCAGCATCAGCGTTATCGGCCTGGGGAACATGGCCGCCGCTCTGGCCGCCCGGGCGCTCGCCGGCGGCAACGCCGTCGAGATCATCGGCCGCGACCCGGCCAAGGCCAAGGAATTGGCCGGGTCGCTCGACGGCGCCACTGTCGGGACGGCCGGAGCCGTCCCGGCCGGGGACATCGTCATCCTCGCCGTGCCGTACGCCGGGGCGGCGACGGTGGTGAACGAGTACGGGGACGCGCTGCACGGCAAGGTCATCATCGACATCACCAACCCCGTCTCCCCCGATTCCCAGGGCCTCCTCACCCCGGACGGCAGTTCCGGCGCGCAGGAGATCGCCAAGGCCGCCCCCGCCGGCGCGCACGTCGTGAAGGCGTTCAACACCGTCTTCGGTCACATGCTGGCGCAGGGCAAACCGCTGGACGTACTCATCGCCGGCGACGACGCGGAGGCCAAGGCAACTGTCGACGCCTTCATCAAGAGCCTCGGGCTGCGGCCGATGGACACCGGCCCCCTGGGCATGGCGCGCTGGCTGGAGGGGACGGGCCTGGTGATGATCGGCCTGGGCCGCTACGGCGCGGGGAGCTTCGACTTCACGCTCGGCATCAACACATCTGCCTGAACGCGCCCGCACCACCACTTCTCGCGCCCCATCGAACACAAGGACCGTGAGCATGCGCGTTTTCGTCACTGGTGGGACCGGCCATTCCGGTTCGAGCATCGTCCCCGAACTCATCGCCGCCGGGCACCAGGTCACCGGCCTGGCCCGATCGGACACGGCCGCGGCGGCGCTGTCCGCGCTCGGCGCGAAGGTGCGCCGCGGCGACCTCCGGGATCTCGACGGGCTCAAGGAGGCGGCCGCGGACTCCGACGGCGTCATCCACGTCGCGCACAGGCAGGACCTGCTCCCGTCCGGCGGGATCGACGCCGTGGCCGCCGCGGAGCTCTCGGTCATGCTCGCGTACGGCGAGGCGCTGGCGGGAACCGGAAAGCCACTGGTCGCGGCGGGGAGCATCGGCTCACCCGGCCAGCACCTTGGCCGGCCGGCCACCGAGGAGGACCCGGCCCTTCCCGGCGGCGACGAGCACAGGGGCACGCTGCGGGTCCGTAACGTCGTGGAGACCGCCGTGATCGGCCTCGCCGAGCGCGGAGTGCGGTCTTCGGTCGTACGGATGGCCAACATCGCGCACAGCACGACCGACCGTACCGGCTTCCTCCCCACGCTGATCGCGCTGGCGAAGGAGAAGGGGGTCGTCGGCTACCCCGGAGACGGCGCGAACCTGTGGAACGCCGTGCACACCCGCGATGCCGCTTCCTTGTTCCGATTGGCGCTGGAGAAAGGGCCGGGCGGCACATACTGGCACGCGGTCGGGGACGGGGCCATCCCGTTCCGCGAGATCGCCGAGGCCATCGGAAGCCGTCTGGGCCTGCCCGCCGTGAGTATTCCCGCGGACGTCCTGATGGTGCCGGGATACTTTGGTTTCCTCGCGAACATCGTCACGCAGAACTATCCGGCGTCCAACCTCATCACCCGCCGGGCCCTCGGCTGGGAACCCACTCAGCCCGGCCTGCTCGCCGACATGGACAACGGCCATTACTTCTCCGCGACCGACGACAGGGATCCGCATCACCACACACCCGGTGAATGAATAGGGTTCGGCTCTTCCAGGACCCGCCGGAATGGTTGGCCGACGGCTGCCCAGGAAGAGGGGAACGCTGGCGGGAGTGCCTGACCGCACCGGAACTCCTGCCCCGTGCTGTCGACCGTGTGCGGGTGGCCGAACGCGTCACTCGGTTCCAGCCGCCCGGCGGGCCGGTCCGGGGCCGGGCCGGGGTTCCGGGGCCGGCACTCCGTCAGCCCCGGGCCCTCCCCCGCCCCTCGGCCAGGATCTCGTCGACCACGTGCGCCGCGATCCGCGCCATCACCGGGTTCGTGTCCCGGAGGTGCGCGAGCTCCATCAGGGCGATGGACAACGCCCAGCCCCGCCCCCGCGTCCAGGTGGCGTCGTCGGCCGCGACCGCCGTACGGAACGTCTCCCGGGCCCCGGCCGTCAGCAGGTACCAGGCCGCGATCAGGTCGACGGCGGGATCGGCGACACCGGTGCAGCCGAAGTCGATGACCGCGGTGAGGCGGCCCTCCGCGACCAGGACGTTGCCCGGCTGGAGGTCCCCGTGCACCCAGACGGGCCGACCCCTGAAGGGCTCCGCGGTCAGGGCCTCGTCCCAGGCGGCGGTGGCGCTCGCCCGGTCCAGGACCGCGTCCAGGGCCGCGAGCGCCTCGCGGGTCGCCGGGTCGCGGGAGGCCAGCGGTTCGCTGCGGTAGGCGGGCGGCGCGTCCGCCGGGTCGACGCGGCGCAGCGCCAGCACGAACTCCGCCAGATCGGCCGCGAGCAGGTCGGAGGCCGAAGAGCCGTCGCCGGGCCCCGGGTTCGTCCCGTCCAGCCAGGTGCAGACCGACCAGGGCCGGGGGAAGGTCTTGTCCGGAACTCCCTGGACCAGCGGGAGGGGTACGGGGAAGGGCAGCCGCGATGCCAGCAGGGGCAGCCAGCGGTGCTCCGTCGCCACATCCGCCGCACTGCCCTCGGTACGGGGCAGCCGTACGGCCTTGTCGGCGCCCAGGCGGTAGATGGCGTTCGCGGTCCCGCTCGCGCCGACCGCCTCCACGGGCAGGTCCGCCCAGTGCGGGAACTGGGCGGCGATCAGGCCGTGTACGAGTGACGGTTCGATGATCATGCGGCGATCGAACCAGGTGGGCCCGGGCGCGCACAACGTGGCTCCCTCCCCCCACCCGGCCCTCCGGCCCCGCGTTCCCGCCGGCCCCGTCCCGCCCCTGCCGTGCCGGAAAAACCGGTGCGGCGCGGCGCCCCCGTACGGGAGGATCTGCGGCCATGACCTCCCCGCCGCGCATCCTCGTCCTCCCGCCCCGGCTCACCGCCTCCGCCCGCACGTTGCGTGCCAGCGCGCTGCGGCGCGGGCTGCGGATCGTGGAGGCGACGGCCTCCGCCGTACCGGAAGGGCTGGGAAGCCCGGGGTGGGCGAGGTGGGCGGAGGGTGCGGGGTGGCTGGAGGAAGCGGGGCTGACCGCAGGCACCGGGAGGACCGCAGATCCCGGCAGGACCGCCAGCACCGAAAACACCGGGGGCACCGAAGGCGAAGGT
The DNA here is from genome assembly GCF_002551245.1 of Streptomyces sp. rh34. Classification (GTDB taxonomy): domain Bacteria; phylum Actinomycetota; class Actinomycetes; order Streptomycetales; family Streptomycetaceae; genus Streptomyces. Next base: position 24,449 of record NZ_NTGZ01000002.1, on the reverse strand, counting down.
CATGCCGTGCATCTGCACGCCGGGCCCTCCTTCGCCGACGTCGTGGCCCCCGCGCTCGGGGTCGCGCTCCTGGAAGCCCCCGCCGACTGGCTCGCGCGGCTCCCGCGGGCTCTCACCCGGCGGGAGATCCTGTCGATGCCCATCGGCGAGGCGTACCGGCTGCGACGCCCCGCCTTCGTCAAGTCACCCAACGACAAGAGCATTTCGGCGCTCGTGTATGCGGACGGGTCCCGGCTGCCCGGACCGGATGCCGTGGATCCGGCGACCCCGGTGCTGGTGAGCGACGTGATGACGTTCGCCGTCGAGTACCGGCTCCATCTGCTCGACGGGGCCGTCCACGCCGCCGGGCAGTACGCCGAGGCCGGCCGGTTGCGGCTCGGGCCGCCGGACGGTGACGCGCTCGCCTTCGGGCGGGACGTCCTCGCGACCGCCGGGGAGACCCTGCCGTCCGCGATCGTCGTCGACGTCGGCCGGAACGACGAGGGCCGATGGGCCGTGATAGAAGCCAACGCCGCCTGGGCGAGCGGATGTTATTCGGCCGACCCGGACCGGGCCCTCGACACCGTCCTCCGCGCCGCCGGACCCGCCACGGACCTGTCACCGCACGACCGCGGCTTCGTGCGGTAGAGCCGCAGCCGGAGGACCGTCAGCTCAGCTCTTCGGGGCAGGGCGTGCCCGGCTGGAGCTGGTACGGGGCCGCCAGCCGGTACACGCCCGGTCGCGGCGCGAGCAGTTCGGTCCACTCGTCGCCGTACGGGCCCTCCTCGACCTTGTTCAGGCAGCCGTGGGTGTTGAGATACGTCTTCGGTGCGGTGTCGTCCAGCTGCGACCGCTCCTTCGACTCCTCGGTCTCCAGCGGGCGCTCCACGCTCTTGCCCTCTTCGTCGACGAGCGCGAGCCAGCGGGTGTACGGGATCCGGATCAGCACCCGGCCCGCCGACTTCACCGTGATCGTCAGCTCGTCCGCGCCTGCCCGCTCCACCGTCGCCGGAGGGTCGGCCAGCGGCACAGGGTCCAGCACGCGGAAGAGCTTCCAGTTCGCGTCGCCCCAGATCTCGCGCAGGTAGGGCTGCCCCTGCTCGACCAGTTCCGCCTCCTGGATCGCCCCGTTGTCCGGCCGGTCCTTGGGCAGCACGACGTAGTGCACGGCCCAGCGGTCCAGCCACTCCCGGTAGTTCACCGGGTCGAGCGTGTCGTCGTAGAAGAGCGGGTTGCGCTTCATGTCCGCCTGGCGGTTCCAGCCGCGCGCCAGGTTGACGTACGGGGCGAGCGCCGATGACTCGCGGTGACTGCTCGCGGGCACCACCTCGACCCGGCCGCGCTCCGCCTCCACCTGCTGAAGCTGGTTGATCAGCGGGGCCAGTTCGCGGTTCCAGGACGCGGCGGGCGCGGTCCGGACGATGTCGTCGACGCCCTTGAAGCCGATCCAGAAGTTGAGACCCACGAAGGCCAGGACCAGGACGTACCAACGGCGGCTGCGCGGCACCGCGTACGGCAGGGCGGCGAGCAGCGCCACCCCGGCGAACAGCATCGCCATGCGCGTGATGTTCGACCCGATCTGCGAGTCGATGACGTACGTGAGCAGCGTGCCCAGCCCGTAGACGGCGGCGGCGGTGCGGACCGTGCTCCAGTCGCGCGGTACGAGGACGTACACGAGGACCGCGAAGACGAACGGCAGCGACAGCGTCCCGAGCGACATCGGCTGCGTACCCGAGAACGGGAACAGCCAGGCGGACAGCCCCACCACGGCCACCGGGGCGAGCCCGATCGCGTACGCGCCGGGGCGCCGCTTGTGGAGGAACAGCGCCGCCGCGACGACGCCCAGAAAGAGTCCGGCGACGGGGCTGGACGCGGTGGCGAGCGCGGCGAGCGGGGCGGCGACAGCGGCCTTGGCCCACCGCTTGTACCGCCAGCGGTAGGGCCAGCAGAACACCGCGGCCACCGCGCCGACGGCGAACATCATGCCCAGCCCGAACGTCACCCGTCCCGACAGCGCGTTGCACAGGAACGCGAAGACCCCGGCGAGCGAGCAGGCCAGCGGGTTGCGGACGGCCGGGACCCGCACGAGGATCAGCGCGGTCAGCGCGGAGGAGACCGTGCCGACGATCATCATCGTCGTACGGACGCCGAGCAGCGACATCAGGTAGGGCGAGACCACGCTGTACGAGACGGGGTGCATGCCCCCGTACCAGGCCAGGTTGTACGCCGTGCCGGGGTGCCGGCCCACGAACTCGGCCCAGGCGTCCTGCGCGGCGATGTCGCCGCCCGTGTTGGCGAAGAAGAAGAACCAGAGGAGGTGGGCGACGGCGGCGGCGGCTGTCGCGATGGTGACGGGGTGCCGCAGCAGCCGGCGGGCCCTGGCGGAAGACGGCCCGGGAGCGGCGGGACCCGCGGCCCCGGGGGGCTCAGCGGCCACGGAGGAACAAGACCGATCAGGGGTCACGGCGGCATCAGGTTCGGGAGACCCGGGAGAATCAGACGGATCAGACGGATCAGACGGATCAGAGGAATCGGAGGGGTCGGAGGGATCAGAGGAATCGGAGGGATCGGAGGGACCAGGAGAGTCGAGGCAGTCCGGAGACTCCACGGAATCCGCAGGCTGCCCGGAATCCCGGGTCTCAGCGGAGTCCGGGACACGGGGGGACGGCACGCGAACGTGCAGGGCGTCGCCCCCGGCCCCTGTGGTCTCGTCCGCCTCGCGGCCGGGCTTCGGCTCCGCGGTGGTCACTACGGCTCTCCCCGTCCTGCGCCGGCCCCGTACCTCTTCAGGGACGCGTCCCAGCGTCCCTGAGTCGTCCAGGGACGCTAACACGTACCCCCGGCACGTATCTCTGTCATAAACGGGGAGGGGCCGAGAGCATCGCCCGCCCCTCCCCCGCTCCGGTGCCTCAGCCGATCCTGGTCAGCTTGTCGCCGAAGGCCGGCTGGGTCAGATCGTTCTGCAGCACCACCGGCGCCGTGACCTTGCCGGTGCCGGTGCCCACCGTCACCATGCCGACCTCGCTCCCGGCCTTCGCGGCGTGGTCGATGCCCTTGCCGTTCTCCGTGACCTTCAGCTCGACCTCCAGGCCGGACCAGCCGACCGCCTTGAGGTTCTTGGTGGCCACCACCGGGGTCTGCCCGCCGAACCCGTTGTCCACGTACCCGACGACGTCACCCTTCTTCACCACCGTCACCGAGGTGGCGGCCTCCTGCGCGTCCTTGATCAGCTTCAGGCTGTTCTGGAGGGACAGCTCCAGGCTGTCGTAGACCCGGCCGGTACCGGCCTGCTGGCCCATGACCGCTCCGTAGATCCACAGCATCTTGCCGTCGACCTTGGTGTTCGCGGACCAGAGCAGGTTGCCGCCCGCAGGGGTGGAGGACCCGGTCTTGATGCCGCTCACGCCCGGCTGCAGCAAGAGGTTGTTGTTGTTGTAGATCTTGCCGTCTATGCCCTCGATCTCGATCTCGGGCATGTCCACGATCTGCCTGAAGACCTCGTTGCGCATGACCGCCTGCGCCAGCTTCAGCTGGTCGGTGGCGGTGGAGACCGTGCTCTTCTCCAGCCCGCTCGGGTCCGTGTACGTCGACCCGGTCATGCCGAGCTTCTTGGCCGCGTCGTTCATCTTGTCGATGAACGCGTCCTCGGAACCCGCGTCCCAGCGGGCGAGCAGCCGCGCCGCGTTGTTGCCCGAGGGGATCATCAGCAGCTGGAGCATCTGCCGCTGGCTGAGCTTCTGCCCCTTGGTCAGCGGGGCCGTCGACTCGTCGGGCCGCTCGGACTCGTCCTCGGCCTTCTGGTCGACGGTGATCGTCTCGCCCTCCTCGTCACCCTTGAGGGGGTGCTCCTGAAGGATCACGTGGGCGGTCATGACCTTCGCGACGCTGGCGATCGGGGCCGGCTTCTGCACGCCCTCGGAACCGAGCGACCCGACGCCGTCGACCATCACGGCCGACTGTCCCTGGCCCGGCCAGGACAGCTTCGTCTCCCCGCCCTCGAAGGTGTATGTCGGCTTCGCCGTGAGCTCCAGCGCGGGCTCCGGCAGCGGGCGCATCACCTGCACGATCGCAAAGACGATCAGCAGGAGGAGTACCAGCGGGGTCCAGATCTTGACCCGTCGGACGGCGGTCCGGACCGGGGTCTCCGGGGGCGGCGGGGTGTTCGTCAGCTCGGCGAGCAGGTCGAGCGGCGGCCTCGGCGGCAGCGGCTGCTGCCGGGTCCGCTCGGCCGCCGCCCAGGACGGGGCGGCGGGCGGCGGGGAGGCCGGAGAGGCGGCCTCCGGACCGGGCTCGGCCCCGGACTCCGGCTTGCGGGGCGCGGGGGCGGGCCGTACGTCGTCGGAGCGCAGTGGCACGAACGTGCTCGTACGTTCGGCCTCGCTCTCGGGCTTGTTCCCGCTCCCGGGCGTGCTCTCGGACTTGCTCCCGGGCTTGCTCCCGGGCTTGTCCTCGCGCGGCGGGAGCTTCAGCGCGGTCGTCGCCTGGTCGACCCGGTCGGCCGCCCCGACCGGCTTGACCGCCTTGAAGATGGCGGTGGGCTGATCGATTCCTCGCAGGTCGGAGGCGCCGTCGGCGTCCGGCTCGGGGGTGGAATCCGGTTCGGACCCGGCCCCGGACCCGGTCTCGCGGTCGGTGTCGGACGACGCCCTGTCCGGTTCGGCGTCGGCCTTCGGCTTGTCGTCGGGCCCGCCCTTCGACTCCGGCTCCACGTCCGTCCCGGGCTCCGCCTCCGGCTCCGCTGTCGCGGAAGGCTCGTCCTTGGCGTCGGCCCCGGACTCCGCAACGGACTCCGCACCGGACGTCGCGCCGGACTCCGCGTCGTCCTCGGTGTCCGCCGTCGGCTCGTCCTCGGCCGCGGCGTCGACCCACGCGGCCACCACGTCACGCAGCCGGCCGTCCCCGGCCCCGGGCTCGTCCGCCGTCTCCGCGCCGGGCGCCTCCGTGCCCGTGTCCGGGCTCGTACGGCCCTCGACGGCTCCCGCGCCCTCCGCGGGCGTGGCGGACTCCCCGGAGGCCCCGGAGGCCTCCACAGGCGCGCTCTGCGGCTCGGGCGCGGCCTCCGTCCCGGACTCGGCGCCGGACCCGGTCTCCGGCTCGGAGGCAGCCGTCGGCCCTGAGCCAGTCGCCGACCCGGCCTCCGGCTCACGCGCCGCGGAGCGGGATTCCGCCTCGGGCTCACGCCGGGCGGCGTCCCCCGGGAGCCGGGGACGGAACACAGCGGTCGCCGTGTCGGACGCGGCTCCCGCATCCGCGTCCGTACCGGCGTTCGCGTCCGTGTCCGTGTCCGTGTTCCTGTCCATATTCTTGTCCGCGTCCCTGTCGGCGCCGGGGGCTCGGAACACGGCGAAGCGCGGGTCGCGTTCCTCCGCAGCCGTCCCCGACGACTTCTGCTGCTCCGTTTTGTCGGGGGACTCGCCCGCCACCGATGCCTCCTCATGCGCTGCGGGGCCACCCCGCGCTGTCCGAACCATCTACCAGTGTCCTGTGTGAACCCTTGGCCGAGCTGCTAGACGAGAACGACATACCTACTGGTTCCCTCACAAAGCAGGCAGGCGCTCTCGACAGACCAATGTGAGAGGGGTCACCCTGTCAGACATCCACGCGGGGAGGCATGGATGGGCAGGAGCCGCAGAACAATCCCGGAGGAGCTTTTGCTGCTCGCTCTGGACCCGACCACGGGTACCACAGCGCAGCCGCAGTCGCTCGACCTCGGCCTGGCCGGGGCACAGCTAGTGGAGCTGGCTCTGGCAGGACGGATAGCCCCTGACGGGGATCGTATCGCCGTGGTGATGCCACGGCCGACAGGAGATCCGACTCTGGACTCCGCACTGGAGCTGCTGCGCCGTCGTGGCAGCCCGGTCCGGGCGGTCCACTGGATCGGCGGGCCCCGGCTGGGGCTGCGCCAGATCTATCTCGCTCATCTGGAGCGGTGCGGCATGGTTCATGCCGTGGCGGGCCAGATGTGCGGAGTGCTGCCGACGACTCGCTACCAAGCGACGGAGACGGCGATCAGCCGGGACATCAAGACCCGGCTGGACAGCGCGATCCGCACCGGTGTACCGCCGGACCCGCGGACCGCGGCGCTCGCCGCACTGGCCCACGCGGTCGGACTCGGCAAGCACCTGTACCCCGGGAACGAGGGGCGCTCATCGCGCTCCCGGCTCCGGGACCTGATCAGGCACGACCCGATGGGCGGACTCGTGGCGCACGCCGTGATGGACGTCCAGAACGGTGTGGCCATCCAGCCACGCCGTACGCAGCAGGCAGCGGGCGTTCCGTTGCAGCCGCAAGCACAGGCCCGTCGCGGCAGCATGGCGCACACCGCCGCGAGCTGACCGCACGGACCTGAGAACAGCACACCGCCGTACCGTCGTCAGTCGTCACAGGACCCGGTCCGGGAGCCGCACCACGCACGGGGCAGCCGGTAGTCACCACTACCGGCTGCCCCGTGCGCTTGTGCGCCCTCCCGCGCACCGGTGCGTACGCCCCCCGCGCCCCGCGTGTGGCCGTTTCCCAGCGCGGCCGGGGCAAGGGGTGGCAATCTGCTGAGCAGTAGATACGCACAGCTACATAGCCGGAGGTGCCGTTTCCGTGCCGTCCAACGTCAATCCCACTGTCAGGCGACGCAGGTTGGGCCAGGAATTGCGCCGCCTGCGCGAACTCAAAGGCATGACGGCCGAGGAAGTGGCGGAGCGGCTGCTGGTCTCGCAGTCGAAGATCAGCCGCCTGGAGAACGGCCGCCGGTCCATCAGCCAGCGCGATGTGCGCGACCTCTGCGGGGTGTACGAGGTCGAGGACCACCGCATCGTCGACTCGCTGATGCAGATGGCGAAGGACTCCCGCCAGCAGGGCTGGTGGCACGCCTTCGGCGACATCCCGTACAGCGTCTACATCGGCCTGGAGACCGACGCGGAGTCGCTGCGGGTGTACGAGCCCCAGATGGTCCCGGGCCTGCTCCAGACCCGGGCGTACGCCGAGGCGTTGATCAGCGGTGCGCTTCCCGAGGCCCCTCCGTCGGACATCGAGAAGCGGGTCAACGTACGGTCGCGGCGGCAGGACCGGGTCAACGCGGCGGAGAATCCGCTGCGGCTCTGGGCCGTGATCGACGAGTCGGCGCTGCGCCGGGTGGTCGGCGACAAGCAGGTGATGATCGACCAGCTGGAACACCTCGTCGAGCAGTCCCACCTGCCGCACGTCACCGTGCAGGTCCTGCCGTTCGACATGGGCGCGCACCCGGGCATCAACGGCCAGTACGCGATCCTGGAGTTCCCCGACGCCGCGGACTCCAGCGTCGTCTACATCGAGGGCGTCACGAGCGACCTCTACCTGGAGAAGGCGAACGACGTGCAGCGCTACAGCGTGATGTACGAGCACCTGCGGGCGCAGGCGCTGAACGTGGAGCAGACCCGGGAGTTCATCAGCAAGATCGCGAAGTCGTACACGAGTTGACGGCCCCCGCGACGGCATCCAGGGATGCGTTGAGTGGGCGGCGGCGGGATGGTACACCGCCACCCACTCACCACAGAAGGCTTACCTGGTAAAGACCACCCGGTCGAGTGAACGGCCATCTCATGGACGGGGCTTGGCGAGTAGCGTCGATCACGCCAATCGGAATCAGGTTGGTGCGACTCACCCAACTCTCTGAACCGGAGTGAACATGGCAATTCTTCAGGGTGCTACGGACAAGTGGACGAAGTCGTCGTACTCCGGGGGCAACGGCGCGTGCGTCGAGGTCAAGTCCCCGGTCGCTCTGTCCATCGCCGTACGTGACTCGAAGGCCCCCCAGGGCCCCTCGCTGACCTTCGTCCCCGGTGCGTGGAACGCGTTCGTGCGTGATGTCGCCTCGGGCACGGTCAACTCCTGACCAGCACACCACCGCTGATCACGCACCACTACTGATCACACAGCGCTGATCGCGCATCATCGATCACGCACCACAGCACAACCGCACCACAGCACAACCGCACCACAGCACCACAGCACCACAGCACCACCTGATGGGGCCCTCTCGACCGGTTCGCCGTCCTGGCCGAGGGGGCTCGACACGATCCGGCACCGCCTCCGGCGTCACCGCAACCGGTCGACGTACCGGTCCGTGCCCGGCACGGTCGGCACGAATGGCGCGACCAGCTCGACCCGCCCGAGACCGGTCTCCGCGACCGCAGCGTCCAGGCCGCCGAAGCGCTCCTCCCAGCGGGTCCGCGGATCCTCCTGGAGGAACCACAGCAGCGTCAGCCGGGTGCCGACCCCCTCGACCTGCTTCACGTACGTCATCCGGTCCCCGGGCAGGGGCGTCGGCCGGAACACCGTGACCATGGCCGCGGGCGACCCCTCCAGCCGCTTCGGGAGATGGCGCGAGCGCAGCCATTCCAGCAGCTCCGCCCGCTGTTCGGGCCCCTCGGCGTCGACGACCTGGAGGACGAGACCCGCGTACGGGTGGTCGAGCGCGTGGAAGTCCCGCGGGCCGGCGGCCCCGTCGCGGTAGACGGTGGCCTCGTGGTCCTGGAAGGCCGTGAACACATGGGTCCGGTCCTGGTAGACCCGGCCGTCCCGGTTCAGCCGCTTGTTGATGGCCACGGTCCACTTCATGTGGTCGTCGTAGCGCCCCTGGGTCACCCAGTACGTCGACAGGTAGCACCCCGTGCCGACCGGCCGGGCCACCGCCGACTCCTCCGGATACCGCAGCTCCTGGAGATCCTTGGTGGCCACCCAACGCCGCCCGGCGAACATCCACGGCATCGCCATCGCACCCGCGTAGTAGTGGTCGTCCTCGTACCAGCGGTTGTACGCGTACTCATGGCCCGGATGCGGTTCGACCATGGTGATCAGGGCGTGCCCCGGGCGCACCCCGTACGGCCCCGCCCCCGCCAGCTCCGCGTACCGCTCGCTTCCCGCCCCGCTGCTTCCCGCCCCGCTGCTCCCCGTACCGGCGTCATCGGTCATCGCCTCTGCCTGCCTTCCTCTTCCCTCGGGCCCTGCCCCGCCCTACTCTGACGGACCGTCAGATGAACTTCCAGGGCCGGGAGGCGCCGATGTTGCTCGCAGGGAAGACCGTCATCGTGTCGGGCGTCGGACCGGGACTCGGGCACCGGGTCGCTTCGAGCGTCGTCCGGGACGGCGGGCGCGCGGTGCTCGGGGCGCGTACGGCGGCGAACCTGGCCAGGTCGGCGGCGGAGATCGACCCGGAGGGCCGGCACACCGCCCACCTGCCGACCGACATCACGGACGAGGCGCAGTGCGAGGCGCTGGCGGCACTGGCGGTGGAGCGGTTCGGGGGGATCGACGCGGTGGTCCATGTCGCCGCCTGGGACAGCTGCTTCGGCGGGCTCCAGGACGCGGACTTCGCCACGTGGCAGTCGGTCATCGACGTGAACCTCCTGGGCACGCTGCGGATGACCCGGGCCTGCCTGCCCGCCCTCAAGGAGCGGGGCGGCTCGGTGGTGGTGATCGGCACGCAGTCCGCGGTGGCCGCCCCCACCCAGGTGTGGCAGGCGGCGTACGCGGCGTCCAAGGGGGCGCTCACCTCGGCGATGTACTCGCTCGCCCGGGAGCTGGGCCCGGACCGGATCCGGGTGAACACGGTACTGCCGGGCTGGATGTGGGGGCCGCCGGTGCAGGCGTACGTGCGGTTCGCCGCGCACTCCGAGGGCGTACCGGAGTCCGAGGTGCTGGCCCGGCTCACCGAGCGGATGGCGCTGCCGGAGCTGGCCACGGACGGGGATGTGGCGGAGGCCGTCGTCTTCCTGGCCTCCGACCGGGCCCGGGCGATCACCGGCCAGTCGCTACTGGTCAACGCGGGCGAGCTGATGCGCTGACGCAGAGTCCCGCTCGACGCGCCGACACCCGCGCACCGCCCGCACTACCCGCACTACCCGCACACGAGGCATCCTCCCTCCCGACTTCTCGGCCGCACGGGACCCGCATCCCGTGCGGCCTTCGCGCGTTGCCGCGTACTCCCTGACTTCTCTGCACAGCCTGACGAAGTGCCCGCCCATCGTGTGGCCGCGGTCACGTTCGCGACAACGCCCCACAAGGTCAAGAACGAGCAAAATCGTTCGCCGTACTGACCCCTGTTCATATCCATGACCATCAGGCAGCCTTGACCGAGGGCACGCACAAGGGGTTCAATCCCCGAAGTCCCCGCTCCCGCACGGGGACACCGCTGAACGGCCGTACCGACGAAGTGCGTTCCCGTTCACAAGGCGGACCCCTGGAGGGGGACATGAACAGTCTCGACTGGGCTGTACTCATCGGCTACTTCGGCGTGATGGTCGCGATCGGACTCTGGTCGCACAAGCGCGTGGACAACGTCAGCGACTTCTTCACGGCCGGCGGCAAGATGCCGTGGTGGCTGTCGGGCATCTCGCACCACATGTCCGGCTACAGCGCGGTGATGTTCACCGGCTACGCCGGTATCGCGTACCAGTACGGGGTCACGTCCTTCGTGACCTGGTCGCTGCCGATCGCCATCGGCATCTTCATCGGGGCGAAGCTCTTCGCACCCCGGCTGAACCGGCTGCGCTCACGGCTCCATGTCGCCTCGCCGCTGGAGTACCTCAAGAACCGCTACAACATCCAGACCCAGCAGGCGCTCGCCTGGTCGGGGCTGCTGCTGAAGATCGTGGACGTCGGCGCCAAGTGGGCGGCCATCGCCACCCTGTTGTCCGTGTTCACCGGCCTCTCCATCACCCAGGGCATCCTGATCACCGGCGTCGTCACCGGGATCTACTGCACGGTCGGCGGGTTGTGGGCGGACGCCCTCACCGAACTGGGCCAGTTCATCATCCAGTTGTTCGCCGGGCTGGCGATGCTGCTCGCCGTGATGAGCAAGCTCGACGGCTTCTCCACCCTGTGGACGGTCTGGGACAAGCTCCCGGAAGGGCACGCGGACCCGACCGCCGGCCCGTACACGGTGACGTTCCTGATGGCGTTCCTGTTCATCAAGACCTTCGAGTACAACGGCGGCATGTGGAACCAGGCCCAGCGGTACATGGCGACCGACTCGGCCGCCTCCGCGACCCGGTCCGCCCGGCTGTCGGCGATCCTGTGGTTCGTCTGGCCCCTGGTGCTGTTCTTCCCGATGTGGTGCGCCCCGCTGCTGGTCGACGCGCAGAAGCCGGACGCCTCCGACAGCTACGCCCTGATGACCGAACAGCTGTTGCCGCACGGCCTGTTGGGTCTGGTCATCGTCGGCTTCTTCTCCCACACGATGGCCATGTGCTCCTCGGACGCCAACGCCATCGCGGCCGTCTTCACCCGGGACATCGCCCCGGCGCTCTCGAAGGCGGCGCGTGGCTGGAACGAACGCGCCGGACTGATCGCGGCCCGCTGGACCACCGTGGCCTTCCTCGCGCTGTCGATGGCGATCGCGACGCAGATCAACTCCCCCGCGTTCAAGGACATCATTACCGTCGTGATCAAGTGGGTCGCCGGGCTGATGGGCCCGATCGCGATCCCCTTCATGCTGGGTCTGCTGCGCCCGTTCCGGAAGTCCGGGCCGACGGCCGCGCTGGTCAGCTGGGCCTCGGGCCTGTTCGCCTTCTGGCTGGTCAACTACCCGGTCCACTGGGCCGTCGAGGGCGGGGTGCCGCTCCAGTACCAGGTGTCCGTGCCGCTCGCCGTCTCGCTCGTGCTCTACATCCTGATCGGCTTCGTCAAGCCGGAGGACACCCCGGAGCGCGACGCGCTGCTGACCCGGATCAACGAGGGTGACGGGGACGACGACGGGGACGGCACGGCGACGGCCGCCGTGATCCCCGCCCAGGACGGAGGCCCGGCCCCCGCCCCCCAGCCGCGCGGATGATCGGCCGACCCGCCCCCAGCCGCGCGGGGAGCCGGCCGGCCCCGCCCCTCAACCGCGCGGGTAGCGGGCCAGCCAGCCCGGGGCGACGGCCGTCGGGCTGTGCAGGGCGGGACCCTGGGTCATCTCCATCGCGAAGTCGTCGGCCAGTTCGAGGAGCGTGCCCCGCCCCTCCAGCTCCACGAGCCAGGCCGGCGGCAGCGCGGTCTCGCCGTGCAACGCCCCGAGCAGCGCCCCGCAGACCGACCCGGTGGCGCGGGAGGGGCCGCTGTGGTTCACCGCGAGCCGCAGCCCGTGCCGGACGTCCTCGCTGACCAGCGCGCAGTACACGGCGACGGCGAGGACCTCCTCGGCGGCGTCGCTCGCGCCCAGCGCCTCGATCAGGGCCGGGCCGGGGATGCCCTGGCGCACGGAGCCGAGGGCCTGCCGCAGGGCCTCGGTCACCGGCTCGTGGCCGGGGCGTTCGGCGAGCAGCGCCAGCACGTTCTGCACGGCCCCGTCCAGGCTCTCGCCCCGCGCCAGCCCGTGCACGAGTACGGCGAAGGCTCCGGCGGCCAGCTGCGCGGCGGGGTGGCCGTGGGACTGGGCCGCGCACTCGACGGCCAGCTGGAGCACGAGCCCCGGCTCCCAGCCCACGAGGAGCCCGAACGGCGCGGACCGGGTGAGCGCGCCCGCGTCCCGGGCGGTGGGGTTCTTCGGCCGGTCGAGGGTGCCCATGACGGGGTCGCCGAAACCGCCCAGGCATTCCCGGGCGGGGGCGCGGCGGGCGTAGAGCCACTCCTCGGCGGCCAGCCAGCCGTTGTCCTCGCGCCGTTCGTCCGGCCCCCAGTCGTGCTGGGTGGCGGCCCAGCGCAGATGGGCCCGGTGCACATCGGTGGGCGGGTGCCAGGCCCCGGTGTCGCGGCGGACCTGGGCGCGGATCAGCCCGTCGACGGTGAACAGGGTGAGCTGGGTGAGGGCGGTGACGGCGCCGCGTCTGCCGTGCGCGACGACGTAGTCGGTGACTCCCTCGACCCCGTGGGCGGCGCGGATCTCCTCCAGCACGAGCCCGCTGACCCCGGCCCCGAGCGCGTCCCCGACAGCCCCGCCGAGCAGCGCCCCGCGGACCCGGCTGCGGAAGTCCTGCTGTTCGGCCCGGCCCCAGACCGCCGTGGTCCCTGTGCTCACCCCGCCCCTCCCCGTCACCCACATGCTCGCCCGCGCGGGCCGCTGCGGGCGACCGCGCAAGCACTGTAATCGAACGGGAACAGGCGGTAGAGGGGGCCGACCCGGGTACGTACGGGTATGACGACGGACGTCCCGCAGGTCGTTTTTGGGCCGGTGCGGAAGTCAGTGACCGGGGCGCACCCGGGCCGCCGCGGCGGTGAGCACGGCGTCCGCCGGCTGCGCCACGGTACGTCCGCCGCCGCTGTCGACCCGGGCCGGGCCGAGCGCCTCCACGGCGTCCAGCATCAGCGCCTGATAGCGGACGGTACGGGCCAGGAACCGGTCGATGAGGTGCCGTTCCGCGTCCGTCGCGTCCTCGTAGCGCCCCGCCGCCCGCACCCGCTCGCGTACGACCGTGTCGTCGGCGGTGAGCCATACGGCGGCCGTACGGGGGACCGTCAGCCGGGCGACCCACGCGGGCCGGAGCGCCGAGCCCTCCAGGACCAGGCCGGGCGCCCCGGGCTCCGCACGGTCGGTGATCAGCTCCTCGATACGCGGCCGGAGCCGTTCGTAGTGGTCGAGGACCGAGGCGAGCAGTTCGTCGGTGGTCAACGTCCCGTAATGCTCGGCGACATGCGGCGGCACCTCGTGCTCCGGGGTCCGCCAGGGCCGTCCCGGCTGCCGGGCCAGGCCGTCCGTGGAGCGGTGCTCGAAACCGAGCCGCTCCGCCACCGCCCCGGCGACGGACGACTTCCCGGTGTTCGAGGTCCCGCCGATCAGCACCACCCGCACATCGCGCATGCCCCCGGCCCTACGGCCCCGTCCGGGCCCCCAGCCGCTCCCGCTGCGCCCGCGCCCACGCGTAGTCGGGGTCCAGCCGCAAGGCCCGGTCGAGGTCCGCCAGCGCCTCCGGGATCCGGCCGAGCGCCTCCAGCGCGAGGGCCCTGCTGCCGTGCGCCCAGGCGTAGTCGGGGTCCAGGGCCAGGGCCCGGTCGTAGCAGGCGACGGCCTCCTCGGGCCGGCCCGTCGCCCGGTACACCTCACCCCGCTCCCCCTCCGTTCCGGCCAGACCGGGGGAGAGCTCCTCGGCCCGGTCCAGGTCGGCGAGGGCGCCCACCGGGTCGCCCAGGACGGTGCGGACCCGGGCCCGCCTCACCAGCGCCCAGGCGTACTCCGGCCACAGCGCGATCGCCCGGTCGAAGTCGTCGAGCGCCTCCTCGTGCCGGCCCAGCGCATGGCGGACCAGGCCCCGGCTGCCCAGGGGCACCGCGTCGGACGGGTCGAGGGCGTGTGCCCGGTCCAGGACGGTCAGGGCCTCCTCCTGGCGGCCCATCCGGCGGTAGGTCTCCCCCCGTTCACGCACCGCCCAGGCCCAGGCGGGCGCGATCTCCTCGGCCCGGTCCAGGTCGGCGAGGGCCTCCTCGTAGCGGCCGAGCGAGCGCAGGATGACCGCCCGGCCCTGGTGGGCGCGTTCGCTGCGCGGGTCCACGGCGATCGCCCGCCCGTGATCGGACAGCGCGGCGTCGAGCTCCCCGGCGCGGAAGCGGTGCCAGGCGCGCACCACGAGGGCGGCGGCCCGGTCGGTGTCGTTCAGCTCGGCCCGGGTCAGGAGGAGCCCGAGGGCGGCGGTGGGGCGGGGACCGTGGTCCGTTATGGCGGCCAGCAGGTCCCGGCCCCAGTCGCGCAGTACGGCGTTGTCGGCGTCCTCGCCCGCCTCCGCGAGGGTCAGGGCCCAGTAGCGGGCGCGGGACGGCGCCTGCCCGCACAGCTCGATCCCGGCGCGCAGGGCCTCGGGCAGCGCGGTGCGGGGGCGGGCGCAGAGCCGGTGGTAGAGCACGTCCAGGGCCGCCCGGCGCCAGGGCTGCTCGGCCCAGAGGCGTTCCGGGTCGATGCCCTCGGCCGCCGCGTCCCGCCGGGCGGCGAAGGCGTCGGCCAGCCGGTCGTGCGCCGCCTTCCACCGTCGCGGCGACCCGGTGCGCTGGAGGCGGAGCATCGGGGCCCGGACGACGGCGTGGTAGCGGGAGTGGCCGGAGTGCCGCTCGGCGACGAACGGCAGCTCGTGCAGCCAGTCGTAGAGATCGGGCACGGCGTGCGGCCCGTTCCGCGGTGCGGCCACGGCGACGGCGACCAGGTCCTCGTCGAACCGGCGCGGCAGCGCGCAGGCGAGCGCCGCCGCCCGGCGGGCCGGGTCGCTCTCCCCCGCCAGGAACCGTTCGACGGCGGTGGCGTTCGCCTCCCCGGCCGCCCCGGGGTTGGCGGCGAGCGTGGAGACCAGGACGGGCAGCCCGCCGGAGAGCCGCAGCACCTCCCGTACGACGGACTCCGTCACCACCCCCCGACCGTGCAGGAGTTGGCGCGACTCGGCCTCCGTGAACGGGCCGAGCGGTACGTCGGCGACCAGCCGGCTCCGGTCGCCCCAGTGCACGGGGTCGAGGCGGCGCTGACCGGCCAGGGTGAGGACGAGGTTGGCGGGCAGGCCGCCGTACCGCCCGGGGGTCAGCAGGTCCGCCAGCCACCGGTCCAGTTGGGGTGCGGTGCGCTCGTAGGTGTCCAGGAAGAGGGCGATCCAGGGCACGGTGTCCGCGACCCGGTCCAGCTCGGCGACGAAGACCGGGGTGAGAACCCGGACCGGTTCCGCCAGCAGCAGAGCCTCCTCCTGCTGCCGGGCCCGGCCCCCGAAGACCGCCCGCAGTCCGCCCGCGCCCCGCGCCACGACCGCCGGGTCGATGCCCCCGGCGAGCGCCCCGACGACGGGTATCGTCCCGGCCGCGATCAGCCCGGCCTGCGCGGCGGCGAGCGCCCCGGGGGAAGGGGCCCCGCCCGGCGTCTCGCTGTCCGCCGCCAGCCGGCCGGCCGCGTCGTGGCGCGCGCGCCGGTAGGTGACGAGCATCCGGTCCAGTGCCTTGAGCGGGTACCCCTGCTCGGCGAACTGCGCGGCGACGTCGGCGAGTACGTCCGGCACGGAGTCGGCACTCTCGTCGACCGACGCGGTCAGCGCCCCGAACTTCCCTGCCACCTCACGCCATTCCCGTACGAGCGAGGTCTTGCCGACCCCGGCGTTGCCCCGCACATGGAAGACGAACCGGTGCCGGGGGTCCTCGGGCGGCAAAGCGAAATTGGCCCGGTAGAGGCCTAGTTCGGCCTCCCGCCCGACGAAGGCGGCGCGGCGCTGCCCTTCGACGATCTGCTGGAGGGAGAGGCGGCGAGGGCTCGGCGGAGACATGGGGCCAGTCTGTCAGCGGGGCCGTCCGTCCGGGAGCCGCACCTTTGCGAGCCGGCCGGCGCGCCGAGCGAGGCACCGAGGAACAGCAGCAGCACGCCGGAACCGGTCAGCGCGCCGGCGAACGGCGAGGGGCACGAGCCTTCCCGCCTACTCAACCGCCCCCTGAGTAGCGGCGCTCATGATCCCGCCCCGGCCGCTGCCTAACGTGGCGCCCATGGACACGGAAGCGACCGCAGCAGCCACGTCAGCCACGGACCCGACACCCGCCGACAGCTCGCGGTGGTTCTATGGCTGCGCGATCGCGGTGATCGTCTTCTTCGTGCTGATCATGCTGGGGGCGGCTGCGGTCACGGAGTTCGAGAAGAGCCTCGACGGCGACGGTCAGATGGAACAGCCCGGCCTCTCGGGCAGCGTGTCGCAACCGCTCGGTCCCGGCGCGACGGCCCGGTACGAGGACGGCTTGTGGGTCACCGTCAGCCGTCCGCAGCCCCACGACGACGGCACCTACAGCCTCACTGTGACCTTCAAGAACGGCACCGACGAGGAACTCCGCCTCAACGGTGACTCGTATCCCCCGCCCCTCGCCGTCCGGGCCGGCGAGTCCGGCGACGACTATGCCGGCGGGTACAGCGTGAGCTGGCTGAACTCGGAGAAGTCCCGCGCCGCCCTCGTGCCGCCGCTCGCCGAGGGCAAGGAGCGCGGCGTCACGGTCCGTATGAAGCCGACCCGCAAGGGCGTTCCGGTCACGGTGGAGGTCTCCCCTCCGGACGCCGGTTACCGGGAGACGGCCCACTTCCAGCTCACCCTGGGCTGAACCTCCCGATCACATCGGGCAGAGCGGGCCCCGTCAGTCCCTGACCCGCGCCTCGGCCCAGGCGCGGGCTGCCGTCACGTCCCGCGTGGCCGTCGTCGGGCAGCCCCAGAGTTGCTCGCCGCTGTGGATCGCCTCCGCGCGCTCCGCCGGGATGTCCGGCGGCGCCACGAAGGCGAGGCCTCGGCAGTGCGCCGTGAGGCCGGGCCGGATCTGCTTGAGGGTCCGGACGCGGTCGGCGGCAGAGGTACCGGATGTCGGTGCCGATGCCGACGCCGCCGGAGTGCGCCCCTGTGGCGGCGCGGGCATCAGGAGGATCGCCGCGAAGGGCTCGGCACGCTCCGTCAGAGCGCGCAGCTCGTCGAGGACGAACGCCTGGGCCCGGTCCATCGGCAGCCCTGAGGCGTCGATCTCGCGTGGTGCCTGTGCCGTTTCCTGAATGTCCATCAGCCGACCCTAACAGCATTAGCGACCATTGGTCACTAATAAGGGATCACCCCTCCCTGCGTACGCTTGCCCCGATGAACAGCACCGGAAGGAACGGGCCCGGGCGGCCGCCGCGGCTGAGCCGGGAGCGGATCGCCGATGCCGCCCTGCAAGGGGACGTGGCGACGCTCACCATGCGTGAGCTCGCGACGAGGCTCGGGGTATCGCACTCGTCGCTGTACCGGTGGGTGCCCGATCGCGACGGCGTGCTCGACCTCGTCAGTGAGGTCATGGTCGGGCGGGTGCTCCCCGAGGACGAGCCCGACAGCGGGACCTGGCTCGACTGGCTGGAGCGGCTGGCGTGGGCGATGCACGACGAGTTCCTGGCGGTACCCGGCTACGCAGCGCATGTGGCCCGCCCGCACCGCCACCACCTCGCGTCCTTCGGGCGGCTGCACGACAAGGCCGTCACCGCGTTCCGCGCGGGCGGCGCGGACACACAACAAGCTGAGCAGAACTGGGCCGTCTTCGGACTCGGCGTGGTCCGGTGGCTGGCAGCAGCGGGCAACGCCCCGGCGGAGCCACCGTTCGCCCTCTACCTCGGCACGCTACTGCGCGGCCTGCCCCGCCACGACGAGGAGCGCCGCCCGCACGCATGACCTTCTCCGGCGCCGTCAGGCCCAGGGGTCGAAGGGGATCCCGGCCGGCTTGGAGTTGCTGAGCAGGTTGCGGAAGCGGTCGTCCTTGTCGGTGACCTTGATGGTCGCGGACCCGAAGTCGGCGTTCATGAGCCTGTCGCGCAACTCCGTGCTGGGGAAGCCGTTCCAGTCGACGACCGGCGGGTAGCGCCAGTTGCCGTAGTGGTTCTCGGGCGGCTCGTCGTTGCCGTTGGCCAGGCGGAAGAAGTGCGTGCTCGGACCGTCCTTGTGGTAAACGGCCTTGGGGTGCGAGCCGTCGAACCGCACCTGCGAGCGCGGGTAGGTCTTGACGGTGCTGTGCTGCGTCGTCGAGACGTAATCCACCTGGTTGGAGCTCTGGTTGACCCAGGAGATCACGTGCTCGAAGTCGTGGCGGTGCCCGCCGAGCCCACTGCCGTGGACGGCCTGGTCCTTCTCGAAGTAGCTCGCGTAGACGATGCCGCACCAGCCGTTGTTGCACTTCGAGCGGGCGTACGTCTGCGAGTTGTCCAGGTCCCATCGGTCCCGGCAACTGCCGTTGATCGCGCCGGTCGTCCGCAGGCCGGGCGCGAGGGTGCCGTCCGGGCCGATGGCGGGGGTGGCGTAGCAGCCGTCGCCGTCGTAGTCGAAGGCGGGCGAGAACGTCTGCTCGTAACCGCCCGCGTTCTGGGGGAGGCTGCCCGGCGGGCCGGCGTGGGCCGTGGAGGCGGTGCCCAGCACGAGGAGGCCTGCGGCGGCGAGGACGGCGACGGTGCGGGCGGTGCGCTTGCGGGCGGCACCGGCGCGAGCACGGGCGACGAACCCGTTGCGGACGGAAAGCAGGGCTCCTACGGCGGCGGGTACGGCGCCGCGGGCCCCGGTCGGCGTTGCCGGTTTCGGCAGAGTTCGCATGGTTTCTCGCTCCTGACTCATCGGGCACATCAGCCCGTGGCGACGGGGATCGACCTCCGCAAGAGTTGCCCGGGTCATGACAGAAAGAAACGGAAGACCGCCTCCCGCCTGCCCGCCGGCATTCAGCCGCCGCCCACCCAGCAAACGATCAAGGAGCGAAGATAACGTGGGGGAACAGGCAGCCTCAGGGCGGAAGAAGAATCGACGTACGGCTTCACGGAGGACCTATGGCTTGGGACGAGTGGGAGCAGGCGAAGGCAAGGGCGCAGCAGGACGCGGCCATGCGGCTGAACCAGGTCGCCCCCGAACGCGGCGGCGGCGGCGGTGACGGAGACCTGGTCGTGCACGACAACGTGCTCGGCGCGCTCGGCAACGCGGCCTACAGCCTGCGGCAGCACTTCTCCACCGCGTCCGACCACGCCCGGCAGAACACGTTCGACGCGTCCATCCAGCTGTTCAACGACGGGCTGGACATGGGTTCCGCCCTCACCGAACTCCACGACGCCTGGAACACGAAGGCGGCAACGCTCAAGGAGGCGTGCGCCCACATCTCCAACCATCTCGACTACTCCCGCGCCGAACACGCGAAGGACTCGGTCAAGATCGCGACGGACCTGCGCACGGTCGGCGGGGACGAGCTGTCCGTGTCGCGCATCAACGACTACTACAAGTAGCGGCTACTACACGTAACGAGCATGTCGGACAACGGGGGCACACAACATGGTCACCTTCCAGGACCTCAACGACCTGCGGCTGGGAAAGCTCCAGGCGGCGGTCGCGGATTGGCAGGCGATGGTCGGCAAGCTGGTCAAGGTCGCGGACGGCGGCAATGGCGAGGTCAGCGCGGCGGACCTGGACAGCAAGGCCAAAGCGGCCGACTGGAAGGGGCAGAACGCGACCGTGACCAAGGACTTCGTCACGGTCACGGCGCGGGAGTTCGACGACGTCGTCACCGTCGCCCGGAGCGTGCACACGATCCTGAGCGGTGCGCACAGCAAGCTGACGAAGCACAAGAGCGACTTGGCCGACGCGGTGAGCCGCGCGGCCAAGAAGAACATCTACGTGGACGCCAAGGGCATGGTCAGATCCGCCACGCCCTCACCGCAGGCGACGGGCGACGCGAAGATCGAACCGCCGACCCAGGCGGAGATCGACGCGGTGGCCAAGGAGATCAGCACCATCCTGACCGCGGCAGGCGAGACGGACAGCACCGCCGCCACGGCGCTGCGTTTCCACGCGAAGGACAAGCACGGGTTCGAGTCGAACGGATTCAACAGCTTCGACTCGGCGCAGAAGAGCATCGAGGACTCCGACGAGCTCATCGCCCTGGGCAAGAAGGACCCCAGTCAGCTCACCAACGAACAGCTGGCACGCTTCAACGCCCTGATGAAGGCCCACCCCAACGACCCCGTCTTCGCCGAGCGCGTGGCCCTCGGCCTGGGCCCGGAAGGGACGCTGAAGTTCTTCGCCGGGGCGGTGGACCTGGACAGCTGGGAGAACCGGGACGGGGGCGGCACGGGCACCCGGGAGGCGCGCGAGGAGCGCATGCAGCTGCTCGGCGCGCTGGAGAAGCAGCTGGGCGCCACGCTGGCCACCGCGTCGCACTCCAACAGCGAGGGCATGGAGTCCTGGAAGGACCGGGTGGTCGCGCTCGGCGGCGAGAACGTCGGCGGTGGCCAGGGCGGGAGCCAGACCCGCGTCCACGGCTTCCAGGCCATGAGCAACCTCATGCGCCACGGGAAGTACGAGGGTGAGTTCCTCAACGACTACGGCAACGCGCTCGTCAAGTACGAGAAGGAGAACACCGGGGACGTCAAGGACCCGGGCCCCGGCGGCAAGAACCGGGAGGACGTACTGCCCTGGGACAAGCTCCCGTCGTACGCGAAGATCGACCAGCTCCACTACGGCGACGAGGCCGACGCGGGTACGGACCCGATGACCGGGTTCATGAAGGCCCTGGCCCACAACCCCGACGCGGCCACCGACTTCTTCAGCTCGACGGACCCCCAGGACAACGCGCAGTACGTCCTCAAGGACCGCGAGCCCTTCAACGACGTGGTGCCCGACTCGATGGGGTACGGGGAGTCGGCAAGCGACTACGAGGGCCCGAAGGCGAGTTACGAGGCGACCGGCGACGCCCTCGTCGCGGCGGCGACCGGGGTCGACCCGAACGACAGCTCCGCGCGACCCCCCGAGCACACCGGACAGCACCGGCAGGTGCTCGACAGCTCGCTGAAGTATCTCGCGGAGCGGGGCGACGACTTCCCCGCCGAGATGCGGGACGACATGGCGATCGTGCTGACGAACCACGGCGACACGGTTCACCACTCCGCCAGCGCGCTGGCCGAGGATCCCAGCGACCCGAAGCTGCTGGACAGGGACCAGCTGCTGGAGGTCTCCAAGCAGGTCTCCCGCGACCAGAACGCGTACGGCATGCTCAACGAGGGTCTGAACCGGGAAATCGTCAGGGACATCCACGAGGACGACCCGAAGGACCCCAAGGAGACCCTGCAGCGGGCCGGCGCCACGGTCGGCTTCCTGGAACAGGCCCGCTACCAGGCCCTGGTGACCGACAAGGACGACCCCTCGTGGGACGCCAAGTGGATGTACCACGGGTTCGGCAGCATCGCGAACTTCGTTCCGGGGGTGGGCGACATCGCTCAGCGCGGCATCGACGCGGCGGCCTACCAATGGCAGACGCAGGAGCAGGAGCGGATCGACGCGATCCAGCAGCAGGACAACAAAGAGACCTTCAAGGGCAGGGAACAGCAGTTGCAGGCACTCGCCGACGAGTGGGCCAAGGCGAACCCCGACCACTCCAACAGCCGCTACACGCTCACCAGGGAGATCGGCACTGCCGCCTACGACGGAAATGACCGCGCCAGCGGGCTGGCGGGCGGAGGGTGATGAAGGCGATGAAGCCAATGAGGGCGATGAAGAAGAGCGTGTCGCGAGGGGTGGGCTCCGTCGCGCTGCTCACCGTGATCGTCGCCGGAGCCGCCGGCTGCGGAGGGCCCGAACCCTTCAGAATCTCCGAGGCTTGCGGAACCGAAGTCGACCCCGATCTCATCGGCCGGCTCCTCCCCAGGGGTGAGGAGCTGAAGACCAAGGACACCTTCTCCGAACCCAAGCAGCCGCGCTGCGAGTTCGAGGTGGACGGGAAGGAACAGGTGGGGCTGAGGGGCGACGTCGTCGAACCGTTCGTCAAGCCGTTGGAGGTAAGCGCCGACGGCATGCGGCGGCTGGGCAATCCGGCACCCGCCGACATCGGCGACGGCGCCACCATCGCGGACCACGGAGGGATGGCCCTCCGGGCCTGCACATACCAGGGCGAGAAGATGCAGTTCGTGNCACCATCGCGGACCACGGAGGGATGGCCCTCCGGGCCTGCACATACCAGGGCGAGAAGATGCAGTTCGTGCTGGCCATCGACGGCGTGGAGGACCCGGAGGACACCGCGGAACGCCGTCGCCTCCTGGAAGCGTTCCTGCGCTCCCAACTGCCCGTCGCGATGGAAGCGGAGGGCTGCCGCCCGTAATGGCCGGCAGCGAGCGGATGAAGAAGAGCTCTCTGCGACGGGGGCGGTGCTCGATGGTCTCTGCGGCTCTGTTCCTCGGGGTCGCCGGTTGCGGCGGGACCGAGTCGTTCACGGTCTCGGACCTGTGCGGGAGGAAGGTGGACTCCGCCCTCGTCGCCCCGTTCCTCCCGGAAGGCGAAACACTGGAGGTCAACGGCAATCTCTCCGCTCCGGAGCAACCACGCTGCAAGGTGTCCGTGGACGGCGAGCTCTACCTCGACGTGCGGGGCAACATCGACGAGGCCGATTTCGACTTTCTGAAGGCCACGGAGCGCAGTATGCGGCGGCTGGGCAACCCGGCACCAGCCGACGACATCGGTGACGGTGCCACCATCGCAGACCACGGAGCGATGGCCGTGCAGGCGTGTACGTACAAGGGAGAGAAGAGCCAGTACATTCTGGACATCGACGGGGTGGACACCCCGAAGGACACTGCCGAGCGCCGTGGGGCCCTGGAAAAGCTCCTGCGGGCTCACCTGCCCGTCATCATGGAGGCAGAGGGCTGCCGCCCGTAGTGGCGGGGGGCAGAAGAGCCGGAGGACGTAGTGAGGGGCGCATGCGAAGGAACGTTCTGCGGCACGTGGGCGGCATTGCGCTGCTCACCGCCCTGCTCCTCGGGGCCACCGGCTGCGGCAGCCCCGAAGCATTCAAGGTCTCGGAGGCCTGCGGAACCAAGGTCGACCCCGAACTGATCGGCCGGCTCCTCCCCAGAGGCGAGGAGCTGAAGACCAAGGACACCTTCTCCGAACCCAAGCAGCCACGCTGCGAGTTCGAGGTGGACGGGAAGGAACAGGTGGGGTTGAGAGGGGACGTCGTCGAACCGTTCGTCAAGCCGCTGGCGGTCAAGGAATCGGTCATGCTCCGCCTGGGCAACCCGGCACCCGCCGACATCGGCGACGGCGCCACCATCGCGGACCACGGAGGGATGGCCCTCCGGGCCTGCACATACCAGGGCGAGAAGATGCAGTTCGTGNCACCATCGCGGACCACGGAGGGATGGCCCTCCGGGCCTGCACATACCAGGGCGAGAAGATGCAGTTCGTGCTGGCCATCGACGGCGTGGAGGACCCGGACGACACCGCGGAACGCCGTCGCCTCCTGGAAGCGTTCCTGCGCTCCCAACTGCCCGTCGCGATGGAAGCGGAGGGCTGCCGCCCGTAATGGCATCGGGGGCCGCGCTACGCCTCCCAGGCTTCCGGCTTGTGGGCGATGAAGCCGGCGACCGGCCGTTTCGCGCCCTCTTCGGGCTCCTGCAACGTCCGCGCCGTGATGACGAACCCCGCCAGCTCCAGAAGTTCGGCGATCCGGTCCGCCGGCAGCCGGTAGCTGTCGAAGGGGACGGTGGGGCCTCCGTAGCCGTACGTCAACTGCCGGTGCCCGTCGTCGCCGACCCGGGTGACGATCAGCAGGTGCCCGCCGGACGCCAGTGTCCGGTGGAACTCGGCGAACGCGCCGGGGAGCGACTCCGGCGGCAGGTGGTGCGTGGAGTAGAACGCCAGGATGCCGCCCAGTTCGCCGTCCTTGGTCTCCAGCGCGGTCATCGAGCCGACGTCGAAGCGCAGTTCCGGATGGGCGGCGCGGGCCAGCCCGACCATCCTCGGCGAGAGATCGATCCCGAAGGCGGAGACCCCCAGCCCGGTCAGGTAGGCGGTCACCTTGCCCGGTCCGCAGCCCACGTCCGCCGTCGGCCCGAGGCCGGACGACGTGACAAGCTCGGCGAAGGCGGCCAGTACGGCGCGCGACAACGGGTCCAGCTCGCTCGGGTCCTTGACGGACCGGGCGTAGTCGGCGGCGACGGCGTCGTACGACTGCCGGATCCGTTTCAGATGCGGGGGTTCCATCCCGCCAACGCTATGCCCGCAGCGGCCTCGAAGGCCACGGCCCTGCTGAGCGGTGCGCTGCCTGGCGGGAGCCCACCT
>NZ_NTGZ01000199.1 GCF_002551245.1 Streptomyces sp. rh34 | reverse complement strand
GCCGCGGCGGGGTCGTGGGCGGTGGCGGGAGGGCCGGCCCCGGGACCCTGTCCGCGCTCGATCCCCGTACGCCCCGCGTGCCGTCGTCGTCCATGAACCACTGCCCCCTTGACCTGCCGGTCCGTCCGCTGCCCCGGTCAATCTAGTGCGCGTACACGGTGAGTTCAGCAACGCGCCCGGATGGTGACCGTCCCGGGAGGCCGAGCGGACGCGGGCCGCCCCGTACCCTCATCGGTCCGCCACCTGTCCGCCGAGGACAAGGACACACCCCCACCACTCCCGATCGGAGCATGCCCGCACCGCTTCCCCGCCCCTAGCCTGCGATGAGAAGAGCGTCCGAAACACCCCCAGGAGCCCCTCATGACCGCAATTCCGCAGGAGCGCCGCGTCGTCACTGCCATCCCCGGCCCGAAGTCGGTGGAGCTGCAGGCTCGCCGCCTCGCCGCCGTCGCCGCAGGTGTGGGCTCCACCCTGCCGGTGTTCACCGCCCGTGCGGGCGGCGGGATCATCGAGGACGTGGACGGCAACCGGCTGATCGACTTCGGGTCCGGGATCGCCGTGACCTCCGTCGGCGCGTCCGCCGAGGCCGTCGTGCGGCGGGCGTCCGCGCAGCTCGCGGACTTCACCCACACCTGCTTCATGGTCACGCCGTACGAGGGGTACGTCGAGGTCTGCGAGCAGCTCGCCGAGCTGACGCCGGGCGACCACGAGAAGAAGTCCGCGCTGTTCAACTCGGGCGCCGAGGCCGTCGAGAACGCGGTGAAGATCGCCCGCGCCTACACCAAGCGCACCGCCGTCGTCGTCTTCGACCACGGCTACCACGGCCGCACCAACCTCACGATGGGCATGACGGCGAAGAACATGCCGTACAAGCAGGGCTTCGGCCCGTTCGCTCCCGAGGTCTACCGCGTCCCGGTCGCCTACGGCTACCGCTGGCCGACCGGTGCCGAGAACGCCGGCGCCGAGGCGTCCGCGCAGGCCATCGACGAGATCACCAAGCAGATCGGCGCGGACAACGTCGCCGCGATCATCATCGAGCCGGTGCTCGGCGAGGGCGGCTTCATCGAGCCGGCCAAGGGCTTCCTCCCGGCGATCGCGCGGTTCGCGAAGGACAACGGCATCGTGTTCGTCGCGGACGAGATCCAGTCCGGCTTCTGCCGTACCGGCCAGTGGTTCGCCTGCGAGGACGAGGGCATCGTCCCGGACCTGATCACCACCGCCAAGGGCATCGCCGGCGGTCTGCCGCTGTCCGCCGTGACGGGGCGCGCCGAGATCATGGACGCCGCGCACGCGGGTGGCCTGGGTGGTACGTACGGCGGTAACCCGGTGGCCTGCGCCGGTGCGCTCGGGGCCATCGAGACGATGCGCGAACTGGACCTGAACGGGAAGGCCAAGCGGATCGAGGAGGTCATGAAGGGCCGGCTCGCCGAGATGCGCGCGAAGCTGCCCAACGGCGACATCATCGGCGACATCCGGGGCCGCGGCGCGATGATCGCGATCGAGCTCGTGAAGTCCGGCACGAAGGACCCGGCCCCGGAGGCGGCAGGTGCGCTCGCGAAGGCCTGTCACGCCGAGGGCGTCATGGTTCTGACCTGCGGTACGTACGGCAACGTCCTGCGCTTCCTGCCGCCGCTGGTGATCGGCGAGGACCTGCTGAACGAGGGCCTCGACGTGATCGAGCAGGCGTTCGGCACACTCTGATCCTTCGAACCCGGGGGCGGACGGGGGCGGCCTTTCGCCGCTTCCGTCCACCATCCGGGTGAGGGCCTGTGAAGAACGTGTGCGGGGGCGATGGCGGGAGGGGGCGGCGGCTGTCGGCCGCCGCTCCACTGCCGTACGGTTTCTGCAGATGAGAGAAACACCTCGGTCGCGGGAAACCGCGGCCGGTGCCGGGCCGGGGCTTCCCCCGCGCCGTCCCGGGCGTGCGTTCGCGCACACCGGAGCCTCCGGCTCCGGGACTCCTCACCGATCGGACGGCCGCCCGCCCCACACCCCCCGGGGCGCGCGGCGAACCGATCTCGCCGGCCATCCCGGAACAACCCCCCCTGTTCCCGGGTGGCCGGCCCCTCTCGTTCTCCGCGTCCTCGGTCTGCTCGCGGTCCTCTTCACGCTGATCACCTGGCAGGTCGCCGTCGAGGGTCCGCTGCTGCGGCTCGACGAGCGCGTGGGTGGGGAGCTGTTCGGGCACGGCCCGGCCGCGCTGACCCAGCTCTTCTCCGACCTCGGCGGGGTGCCGGCGGCGCTCGGGGTGCTGACCTGCGCGATCGCGTACGCGCTGTGGCGCGGCGCGCGGCGGCTCGCGGTGTACGCGGCCCTCACCATGGCGGCGGTGCCCGCGCTGGTGATCCCGCTGAAGGTGGCCACCGCGCGGCAGGGGCCGCTGACCGAGGCGGTCAACTACTTCCCGTCCGGCCATACGGCGACGGCCGCCGTGGCGTACGGTGCGTCGGCTCTGGTGTTGATGGCCCTCCCCCGTCCGTCGTGGCTCCGGGAGGCGTCCTGGCCCCGGGCGTGGATGATGCCCGTCGCCGCGATCCTGCTGACCACGGCGACGGGCATCGGTCTGGTGCTGCACGGCTACCACTGGCCGCTGGACGTGCTGGCCAGTTGGTGCCTGGGGCCGATGGTGCTCGCGCCCCTGTGGTGGGTCAGTTGCCGAAGTAGGCGTCGAAGTTCTTCGAGAACTCCCCGTTGTTGAAGCGGTCCCAGTTGATGGACCAGGTCATCAGGCCGCGCAGGTCCGTCCAGGTCCCGTGGGTCCGGTAGGAGCCGCAGCCGGTCTTCTTGATCAGGCAGTCGAGCGCCTTGTTGACCTCGGCCGGTGAGGTGTGGCCGTTGGCCGCCTGGGTCGAGGCCGGGAGGCCGATGGCCACCTGGTCGGGGCGCAGGCCCGGGAAGACCCGGCTGGTGTCGCCCGCCACCGGGAAGCCCGCGAGCAGCATGTCGGTCATCGCGATGTGGAAGTCCGCGCCGCCCATCGAGTGGTACTGGTTGTCCAGGCCCATGATCGGGCCCGAGTTGTAGTCCTGGACGTGCAGCAGGGTCAGGTCGTCGCGCAGGGCGTGGATGACCGGAAGGTAGGAGCCGGCGCGGGGGTCCTGGCCGCCCCAGGGGCCGGAACCGTAGAACTGGTAGCCGAGCTGCACGAAGAAGGTCTCGGGCGCCATCGTGAGGACGAAGTCCGGGCCGTACTGCGCCTTGAGGGACTTCACCGCGGAGATCAGGTTGACGATCACCGGTGTGGTGGGACTGCGGAAGTCGGTGTCGCCGGTGTTGAGGGAGAGGGAGTGGCCCTCGAAGTCGATGTCCAGGCCGTCCAGGCCGTAGGTGTCGATGATCTTCGAGACGGAGGTGACGAAGGCGTCCCGGGCGGCGGTGGAGGCGAGCTGCACCTGTCCGTTCTGGCCGCCGATCGAGATCAGCACCTTCTTGCCCGCGGCCTGTTTAGCCTTGATCGCGGCCTTGAACTCCGCCTCGGACTCGACGTTCGGGCACTCGGCGACCGGGCAGAGCGCGAAGCGGATGTCGCCGGAGGTGACGGAGGTGGGCTCACCGAAGGCGAGGTTGATGACGTCCCAGGAGTCGGGCACGTCCGCCATCCGGGTGTAACCGGAGCCGTTGGCGAAGCTGGAGTGCAGGTAGCCGACGAGGGCGCGGGGCGGGAGCTTGGTGTCGCCGCCTCCGCCGCCCGCCGTGGTGGTCGCGGTGATGGCGGGCGACTTCGCGGACTCGCCGGCCGCGTTGGTGGCGGTGACCTGGAAGCTGTACGCGGTGGAGGCGGTCAGGCCCGTCACGGTGGCGGACGGCCCGGTGGCCGTGGCGACCTTCGTACCGCCGCGGTAGACGTGGTAGCCGCTCGCGCCGGAGACGGCGTTCCAGGAGAGCGCGACGGAGGAGGAGGTGATCGCGGTGGTCTTCAGGCCGGCGGGAACGGCCGGGATCACCACGGGCTCGCCGCCGGGGCCGACGAGCGTGACGTCGTCGGCGTAGTGGGCCGGGGTGCCGTACCAGCCATGGGTGTAGACGCTCACGGAGGTGGTGGAGGGCCCGGTCCTGAAGGTGGTGGTGAGCTGCTTCCACGCCCCGGGGGACTGGGTCCAGGTGGAGACGTCGGTGGTCCCGGTGCCGGACGCGCCGAGGTAGACGTGGCTGCCCTGCACCCAGGCGCTCAGCGTGTACGAGGAGTCGGGCTTGACCGTGATGGTCTGCGAGCACTTGGCGTGGTCGTTGCCTGCCGGGGTCGCCTTGAGCGCGAAGGCGCCGCTGCGGGTGGGCGTGGAGACGACCGCCCCACTGGAGGCCGTGCAGTTCCAGCCGTCCAGCCCCGCCTCGAAGCCGCCGTTGCGTGCCAGGTCCACATCGGCGGCGCCTGCCGCCGGCGCCGTGGCGACGAGGGCTCCGGCGGCGAGCAGGGCGGCCGAGCAGACGGCCAGAAGTCTGGAGAATCTGACGGTTGGTCCGGTGCGTTCCACAACAGCCTCCGCGCGGGGGGAAATTCGAGGTTGGCGTGCGCACAACATGGTCCAGACCAATCAGGTTGTCAAGACCTCTGACAGCCGGCTCAGCCCTGCGGGCGCTCCCTGCGGCCGCGCCCGCCGCCTCATGCATCGCGAGTTCGAGGAGTCCGGCGTCGGTGAGGGCCCCCGAGCCGTCCGGCGGGACCAGCCAGCGGACTCCCCCGCCGGCCCGCCCCGGGTACGGGACGACGATCCAGGTCCCCTGGCCGCAGCCCCTGATCCCGGTGCCGATCCAGCGGGAGACGGTGCCCGGCGGGACGAAGAAGCCCATGCGGGACTCGGCGACGTCGGCGAGAACGGGGCCCGGGCGGTCGATCAGGCGGGTGAGGACGTCGAGCGTGGGGTAGCCCAGCTCACCCGGAAGGATCAGAACGTCCCAGCGCCGGCCGGCGGGAAGGAGCGCGATCCCCTGCGGACTGCGCTCCCACTCCCACCGGCAGGCGGCCGGGTCCGGTGCCACCGATGTGAGCCACTCGACCGCGGCTTTCGTTTCCGAGCCAGTCATGGTCAGCCTCCCGTTGACGTGAGCACCGGCGGGGTTCCGCCGGTTGCGTACACGTGCGAGAGAGCGTTCGGCGCCGACTATGACGCGGATCGGGGCTACTAGTTGGTAGTGAACTGGATCACAGCCCCTGACCTGGGCCGGCGGCGGCTCAGCTGTCGAAGCCGAGGCCCAGCTTGTCCATGGTCCGCAGCCAGAGATTGCGGTGCCCGTCGTGGCTGTCCGCGCGGGCCAGGGACCGCTTGGTGATCTCGATCCCGGCCCAGGCGAAGGGCTCCGGCGGGAAGGGCATCGGCTTGGAACGGACCATTTCCAGGCGAGTCCGTGTCGTCTCCTCGCCGGAAAGCAGATCGAGCATCACATCGGCCCCGAACCGGGTCGAGCCGACGCCGAGACCCGTGAATCCGGCGGCGTACGCGACCCGCCCCCGGTGGGCCGTGCCGAAGAACGCGGTGAAGCGGGAACAGGTGTCGATCGCGCCGCCCCAGGCATGCGAGAAACGCAGTCCGGAAAGCTGCGGAAAGCAGGTGAAGAACTGCTCCGCGAGTTTCAGGAACGTCTCCGGCCGCTGGTCGAGATCGGCGCTGAGCCGGCCTCCGTACGGATAGATCGCGTCGTATCCGCCCCACAGGATCCGGTTGTCCGCGGAAAGCCGGAAGTAGTGGAACTGATTGGCGCTGTCGCCCAGTCCCTGGCGCCCCCGCCAGCCGATGGAGTCGAGCTGCTCCGGGGTGAGCGGTTCGGTCATCAGCGCGTAGTCGTAGACGGGCACGGTGTACGGGCGGATCCGCTTGACGAGCGACGGGAAGATGTTGGTGCCGAGGGCGACGCGGCGCGCGAAGACCCGCCCGTACGGGGTGCGGACCGCCATTCCGGATCCGGAGCGGACCAGGTCCAGGCCCCGGGTGTGCTCGTGGATCCGCACGCCCAGCTCCAGACAGGCCCGCTTCAGGCCCCAGGCGAGCTTCGCCGGGTGCAGCATCGCGACGCCGCGCCGGTCCCAGAGCCCGCCGAGGAAGGTGGGCGAGTCGACCTCCGCGCGCAGGGCCTCACGGTCCAGGAAGTCCACGCCCGTGATGCCGAGCCCCACGATCTCCTCGTGCCGTTCCCGCAGCTCCTGAAGCTGGTGGGGTTCGGTGGCGACGTCGATCTCGCCGGTGCGCTCGAACTCGCAGTCGATGCCGTAGCGGGCGACGGCCGCCTCGATGGCGTCGAGGTTCCGCTCCCCCAGCTCCTCCAGCTTCGCGATCTCGTCCGGCCAGCGCTCCACACCGTTGGCCAGTCCGTGGGTGAGGGAGGCGGCGCAGAAGCCGCCGTTGCGTCCCGAGGCGGCCCAGCCCACCTCGTGCCCCTCGATGAGGACGACGTCCCGGTCCGGGTCCCGCTCCTTGGCGATGAGCGCGGTCCACAGACCGCTGTAGCCGCCGCCGATGACCAGCAGGTCGGTGTGCTCGTCGCCGGTGAGGGCGGGCAGTGCGTCGGGCCTGGCCGGGTCGTCGAGCCAGTAGGAGACCGGCTTGGCGCCGGCGATCGATTGTGCGGCAGCAGTACGCATGGCAGCTGGGGCCATGGTTTCCAACTCCTTCAGGAATTTCAGGGGGTGTTCTGTCGGTCGGGCCGGACCCCGCGAGCCCGGCCCGACCGACAGGACACCCCCTAGGGTCGGGCGTTGTTCTTCCGCCGGGCGGTGATGACCTGGCCGACGAGAACCACCGATATCGCCATGATGAACATGGCGGTGCCGATGACGTTGATCTGCACGGGTGTGCCGCGCTGTGCCGATCCCCAGACGAACATGGGGAACGTGACGGTGGAGCCCGCGTTGAAATTCGTGATGATGAAATCGTCGAACGAGAGCGCGAAGGCGAGCAGCGCTCCCGCCGCGATTCCCGGTGCGGCGATGGGGAGGGTCACCCGTACGAAGGTCTGCACGGGGCCCGCGTACAGGTCGCGGGCGGCTTCCTCCAGTCTCGGGTCCATCGACATGACGCGCGCCTTGACGGCCGTGACCACGAAGCTGAGGCAGAACATGATGTGGGCGATCAGCACGGTCCAGAAGCCGAGCTGGGCGCCCATGTTGAGGAACAGCGTGAGCAGGGACGCGGCCATGACGACCTCGGGCATCGCCATCGGCAGGAAGATCAGCGAGTTGATCGCGCCGCGCGCCCGGAAGCGGTAGCGGACCAGCGCGAACGCGATCATCGTGCCGAGCGCGGTCGCCCCGAGCGTCGCCCAGAAGGCGATCTGGAGCGAGAGGGAGAGCGAGCCGCACAGGTCGGCGACGCCGCACGGGTCCTTCCAGGCGTCCAGCGAGAACCGCTGCCAGGCGTAGTTGAAGCGCCCGTTGGGCTTGTTGAACGAGAACACCATCACGACGATGTTCGGAAGGATCATGTACGCGAGGGTCAGCAGACCAGCGATGACGACCAGGTTCCGGCGTATCCAGCGCAGTACGGGCATCAGACCAGGTCCTCCGTCCCGGAGCGGCGGATGTAGAAGGTGACCGCCAGCAGGACGATCGCCATGAGGATGAAGGAGAGCGCGGCGGCCGTCGGATAGTCCAGGACCCGCAGGAACTGGCTCTGGATGACGCTGCCGACCATCTTGGTGTCGGTGGAGCCGAGGAGTTCCGCGTTGACGTAGTCGCCGCTGGCCGGGATGAAGGTCAGCAGGGTGCCGGAGACGACGCCGGGCATGGAGAGCGGGAACGTCACCTTGCGGAAGGTGGTGGCGGGGGTGGCGTAGAGATCGCCCGCCGCCTCGTGCAGCCGGCCGTCGATCCGCTCCAGCGAGGTGTAGAGCGGCAGGATCATGAACGGCAGGAAGTTGTACGTGAGGCCGCAGACGACGGCCATCGGGGTGGCCAGGACCCGGTTGGACTCGGTCCAGCCGAGCCAGCTGGTGACGTCAAGGACGTGCAGGGTGTTCAGCACGTCCACGACCGCGCCGCCGTCGGCGAGGATCGTCTTCCAGGCCAGCGTACGGATGAGGAAGCTGGTGAAGAACGGGGCGATGACCAGGACGAGCACCAGGTTGCGCCAGCGGCCCGCCTTGAAGGCGATGAGGTAGGCGAGCGGGTAGCCCAGCAGCAGGCACAGGAGCGTGGCGGTGCCCGCGTACAGCAGGGACCGGATGAACTGCGGGTAGTACTCGCGCAGCGCGTCCACGTACGTCTGGAAGTGCCAGGTGACCTCGAAGCCCTGCTCCAGCGAGCCGGTCTGTACGGAGGTGGAGGCCTGGTAGACGAGCGGCAGGGCGAAGAAGACGACCAGCCAGAGGATGCCGGGGAGCAGCAGCCAGTAGGGGACGAGCCGTTTGCGGGTGGAGGGCTTGCGGAGCACCGGCTCCCGGGGTTCGGCAGGGGGCGCGGGCGGCGCCTCGGTGAGGCTCACGCCGCGTCCTCCACGCTCTCCACGCCGGCGTCGATGTCCTGGTCGGCGTCGAGTCCGAAGGTGTGGGCGGGGTTCCAGTGCAGGATCACCTCGGCGCCGGGTACGAGTCCCGCGCGCCGGTCGACGTTCTGCTCGTACACCTGGAGCGCCTTGCCCGCCGGGCTCTCGACCACGTACTGGGTGGAGACGCCGATGAAGCTGGAGTCGACGACGCGGCCGGTGACGCGGTTGCGGCCGGCGGCTATGGAGTCCGCGTCGTCCGCGTGGGCCAGGGATATCTTCTCGGGCCGGATGCCGAGGAGGAGCCGGCCGCCGGTGGCGGTGGGGCCGGAACACCGCTCGCGGGGCAGGGTGAGCCTGCCGCCGTCCGCTGCCACCACCAGGTCGCCGCCCGTGGAGACGACCTCGCCCTCGATGAGGTTGGACGTGCCGAGGAAGTTGGCGACGAAGGTGGTGCGCGGGTTCTCGTAGAGGTCGGCGGGCGCGCCGAGTTGCTCGACGCGGCCCCCGTTCATCACCGCGACGGTGTCGGCCATGGTCATGGCCTCCTCCTGGTCGTGGGTGACGTGCACGAAGGTGATGCCGACCTCGGTCTGGATCCGCTTGAGCTCCAGCTGCATCTGACGGCGGAGCTTGAGGTCGAGGGCGCCGAGCGGTTCGTCGAGCAGCAGGACCCGCGGGTGGTTGATGAGCGCGCGGGCGACGGCGACGCGCTGCTGCTGGCCACCGGAGAGCTGGTGCGGTTTGCGGCGGGCGAAATCGCCGAGCTGGACGAGCTCCAGCATGGCGTCGACCTGCTTCTTCACCGACTTGACGCCGCGCCGCCGCAGCCCGAAGGCGACGTTCTCGGTGATGTCCAGGTGCGGGAAGAGCGCGTAGCTCTGGAAGACGGTGTTGACGGGCCGCTTGTACGGGGGCAGGTCGGTGATGTCCTTCTCCCCGAGGAAGACCGTGCCGGTGGTGGCCTCCTCCAGGCCCGCGATCATCCGCAGGGTGGTGGTCTTGCCGCAGCCGGACGCGCCGAGCAGGGCGAAGAAGGAGCCCTGGGGCACGGTCAGGTCGAGCGGCTGCACGGCGGTGAAGGAGCCGTAGGTCTTGCTGATCCCGGCGAGGCGGACATCGCCGCCCGCGGTCTGCTGCTGTGTCATGGGTCGCAGTCCCAGTGTGTTCGGGGGAGTTCGGGGAAAGGGGTGACCTCGGACGGGCCGGGCCGCCGGGCCATTCGTCTCGTGATGCGCCCGGCGGCGGGTCCGGTGACGGGTCCGGTGACGGGTCCGGTGACGGGTCCGGTGGTCAGGCGCCGATGAGTTTGGCGAACTTCTCCTCGTACGCCGTCTCTTCCTTCGTGCTCAGGGAGCGGAAGGAGCGGGACTTCGCCGCCATCTCCTGGTCGGGAAGGATCAACGTGTTGGAGGCCATCGACGCGTCGATCTTCGCGAGTTCGTCGCGTACACCGTCGACCGGGCAGACGTAGTTGATGTACGCGGCGAGCTGGGCGGCGACCGGCGGCTCGTAGTAGTAGTCGATGAGCTTCTCGGCGTTGGTCTTGTGCCGGGCCTGCGCGGGGACCAGGAGGTTGTCGCTGGAGGTGATGTATCCGGCGGCCGGGATGGCGAACCTGATGTCCGGGTTGTCGGCCTGCAGCTGGATGATGTCCCCGGCCCAACCGACGCAGGCGGCGATGTCGCCCTTGCTGAGGTCGGCCGTGTAGTCGTTGCCGGTGAAGCGGCGGATCTGCTTCTTGTCGACGGCCTTCTGGAGGCGGCCGATCGCGCCGTCGAACTCGGCGTCCGTGAACTTCCCCGGGTCCTTGCCCTGGTCGAGGAGGGTCATGCCGATGGTGTCGCGCATCTCGGAGAGGAAGGAGACACGGCCCTTGAGCTTCGGGTCGTCGAGCAGCTGGGTGACGGAGTCGACCTTGCGGCCGCCGGTCGCCTTCACGTTGTACGCGATGACGGTCGGGATGCCGGTCCAGGGATAGGAGTAGGCGCGGCCCGGGTCCCAGTCGGGGGTGCGGAACTGGGCGGAGACGTTCGCGAAGGCGTGCGGGAGGTTCGCGGGGTCGAGCTTCTGCGCCCAGCCGAGCCGGATGATGCGGGCGGCGAGCCAGTCGGTGACGCATATGAGGTCGCGCCCGGTGTTCTGGCCGGCCGCGAGCTGCGGTTTGATCTTCCCGAAGAACTCGACGTTGTCGTTGATGTCCTCGGTGTACTTGACCCTGATCCCGGTGCGCTTGGTGAACGCCTCCAGGGTGGGGCGGCCCTTCTCGTCCTCGCTGACGTCCATGTACTCGGTCCAGTTGGAGAAGGTGACCTCCTTCTCCTTCGCCGAGTGGTCGTCGGAGGCCATACCCGCGTCGGCGCGCTTGGCGGGCGGGATCCCGCACGCGCCGAGGGCGGCCATGCCGCCCAGCGCGAGCGCGCCTGTGCCGGAGGCGCGCAGCAGGGAGCGGCGGGTGAGGGCGCCCCTGCCGCTGGTCAGGGATCGCCTCATGGCCGCCAGTTGAGCGGTCGAGAGGCGCTCGGGCTCGTAACTCTCCATACGCGTTGCCCTTTCGGGTGGGAGGCCGCCAGGACCTCTCGGCCCTGATCGTGCGGCAGCTGCTATCGGTCCCCGAAGATCGTGCGGTGCCACTCCTTGCGTGCGACCGCGGTGTTGTCGTACATGACGTGCTTGACCTGCGTGTACTCCTCGAAGGAGTACGCCGACATGTCCTTGCCGAAGCCGCTGGCCTTGTATCCGCCGTGCGGCATCTCGGACAGGATCGGGATGTGGTCGTTCACCCACACACAGCCCGCCTGGATCTCGCGGGTGGCGCGGTTCGCGCGGTACAGGTCGCGGGTCCAGGCGGATGCGGCCAGTCCGTACGGGGTGTCGTTGGCGAGTGCGATGCCCTCGTCGTCGGTGTCGAAGGGCAGCACCACGAGGACGGGGCCGAAGACCTCCGACTGGACGATCTCGCTGTCCTGGGCGGCATCCGCGACGAGGGTGGGCCGGTAGTACGCGCCGTCGGCGAGGTCGCCGCCGGGGGCCTCGCCGCCGGTGACGACCCGGGCGTAGCCGCGGGCCCGCTCGACGAAGGCGGCGACGCGGTCGCGCTGGGCGTGGCTGATCAGGGGGCCGAGGTCGGTCGAGGCGTCGAAGGGGTCGCCGAGCCGGACGGTCTCCATGAGCGCGGCGACGTCCCGGACGAAGGCGTCGTAGAGGGGGCGCTGGACGTAGGCGCGGGTGGCGGCGGTGCAGTCCTGGCCGGTGTTGATGAGGGAGCCGGCGACCGCGCCGTGGACGGCGGCCTCCAGGTCGGCGTCGTCGAAGACCACGAAGGGGGCCTTGCCGCCGAGCTCCAAATGGAGGCGCTTGACGGTGGCGGTGGCGATCTCCGCGACCCGCTTGCCGACGGCGGTGGAGCCGGTGAAGGAGGTCATCACGACGTCGGGGTGGCCGACGAGGTGCTCGCCGGCGTCCTTGCCCGCGCCGGTGACGATGTTGATGACGCCGTCGGGGATGCCCGCCTCGGTGGCGGCCTGGGCGAACATCAGCGAGGTGAGCGGGGTCAGCTCGGCGGGCTTGAGGACGATGGTGTTGCCCGCGGCGACGGCCGGGAGGACCTTCCAGGCGGCCATCTGGAGGGGGTAGTTCCAGGGGGCGATGGAGCCGACGACGCCGATCGCCTCGCGGCGTACGTAGGAGGTGTGGTCGCCGTCGTACTCGGCGGCGGCCCTGCCCTCCAGATGGCGTGCCGCGCCCGCGAAGAAGGCGGCGTTGTCGACGGTGCCGGGGACGTCGAACTCGGTGGAGAGCTTGATCGGCTTCCCGCACTGGAGGGACTCGGCGTACGCGAAGTCGTCCGCCTGCTCGGCGAGGACGGCGGCGAAGCGGTGCAGCGCGTCGGAGCGTTCGCCGGGGGTGGCGCCGGACCAGCCGGGGAAGGCGGCGCGGGCGGCGGCGACGGCCGCGTCCACGTCGTCGGCGCCCGCCAGCTCGTAGCGGAGCACGGTCTCTCCGGTCGCGGGGTTCATCACCTCGTGGTGGTTGCCGGACGTACCGGGGAGCAGCTTGCCGCCGATGTACTGCGCACCTTCCGCGAAGCGGTCCTGGACCTGGAAGCCGTTGCTCATGACGCTCTCCTCCGCCGCTTACCCGCTGGGCGGGGTCGGCGTAGCCTCTTCGTGAATTGAGTGCCGATCCTGACAGAGGGGCTCAAGCCCAACAAGTGATTCCGTTGTTGCCTTTTGGTTAAGCGACGGAATCTGTCGACCATGTGTCGTGTCGGTGCGGAAATCCCCGTACGGAGTGTCAGTGGCGGATGCCACACTCACCTGCCATGGGACCGATCGATGAGCTTCTGGCGGACGTGGCGCAGGGCAGGCGGGTGAAGTACCTGCCGTTCTGGGGGCACCGCCCGCGCCCTGACGGGCGGCTGGGGAGCAGTTGTCTCAGTCAGTGGTGGCCGTCACCGTTCACGGTGGACGGGGTGACGTACGCGAGCGCCGAGCACTGGATGATGGCCGGCAAGGCGCGGCTGTTCGGCGATCCGGAGGCGGAGCGGGCCGCGGTGTCGGCGAAGAGCCCGGCGGCGGCGAAGAAGGCCGGGCGCCTGGTCCGCGGCTTCGACGAGGACGTGTGGATACGGGAGCGGTTCGCCCTGGTGGTGGAGGGCAGCACGCACAAGTTCGGGCAGGACCCGGAGCTGGGCGGCTTCCTCCTGGGCACCGGGAACCGGGTGCTGGTGGAGGCGTCCCCGCTGGACCGGATCTGGGGCGTCGGGCTCGCGGCGGACGACGAGCGGGTGGAGCGGCCGCAGCAGTGGCGGGGGCTGAATCTGCTGGGCTTCGCGCTGATGGAAGCGCGGGAGAGGCTGCGGGCGGGCGCGGAGGCCTGAGGCGATTTTCCGTACGCGGGCGCCCGCGGCGGTTCCGTGCGCGAGCGCCCGAGGCGGTTTCCGTACGCGGGCGCCCGAGGCGGTTCCGTGCGGAGGCGGGGTGCGGGGGGCCGTACGGGGT
>NZ_NTGZ01000198.1 GCF_002551245.1 Streptomyces sp. rh34 | reverse complement strand
AGCGCGGGACCGCGCACGCCCAGGCGGCCGCCCGCCCAGGATGCCGCCCGCCCCCGCCCGGCCTACGCTCGGGCCATGCCCCGCCGTCACCTGCGTATGACCGGTGCAGCCGACTGCTCGCTCGGGACCGCCCTGCGGGCGCTGCGCACCGAACTCGACCTGCCCGCCGCCTTCCCGCCCGAGGTGCTCGCGGAGGCGGCGGAGGCGGCGCGGGGCCCGGACCTGTCGGCCCACGAGGACGCCACGGACCTGCCGTTCCTCACCATCGACCCGCCCACCTCCACGGACCTCGACCAGGCGATGCACCTGGAGCGCCGCCGCCACGGCTTCCGGGTGCACTACGCCATCGCGGACGTCGCCGCGTATGTCCGGCCGGGCGGCGCGCTCGACGCCGAGGCCCACCGCCGGGTCACCACCCTCTACTTCCCCGACGACCGAATCCCCCTCCACCCACCGGTCCTCTCCGAGGGCGCCGCCAGCCTCCTCCCCGGCGAGACCCGCCCGGCCGCGCTGTGGCGGATCGACCTGGACGGCGACGGGCGGGCCGTCGCCACCGACGTACGCCGGGCCCTGGTCCGCAGCCGCGCGAAGCTCGACTACGCGGGCGTCCAACGGCAGATCGACGCGGGCACCGCCGAAGAGCCCCTCGCCCTGCTCCGGGACATCGGGCGGCTGCGCGCGGAACAGGAACGGGCCCGGGGCGGCATCTCGCTCGACGTCCCCGAACAGGAGATCGTCGTACGGGACGACTCCTACGGTCTCGCCTACCGCGCCACGCTCCCCGCCGAGGCCTGGAACGCCCAGATCTCCCTGCTCACCGGCATGGCCGCCGCCCGCCTCATGGCCGACACGGGCACCGGCGTCCTGCGCACCCTGCCGATCGCCCCGGACGGAGCCGTCGCCCGGCTGCGGCGCTCCGCCCGCGCCCTGCGCGTCGACTGGCCGCACCACGTCCCGTACGCCGATGTCGTCCGCTCCCTCGACCCGACGAGGAGCAACCACGCGGCGTTCCTCCAGGAGTGCACCACCCTGCTGCGCGGCGCGGGCTACACCGTCTTCGACGACGGCGAACTCCCCGACCCCGCCGTCCACGCGGCGGTCGCCGACCTCTACACGCACTGCACCGCGCCACTGCGCCGCCTCGTCGACCGGTACGCGTCCGAACTCTGCCTCGCCGCGACCGCCGGGAAGGAACCCCCCGGGTG
Organism: Streptomyces sp. rh34; assembly: GCF_002551245.1. GTDB lineage: Bacteria > Actinomycetota > Actinomycetes > Streptomycetales > Streptomycetaceae > Streptomyces. The sequence goes on along the minus strand of NZ_NTGZ01000198.1, from coordinate 12,217 downwards.
GGTGCGGGAGGCGCTCCCTTCCCTCCCGAAGGAGATGGCCGAGGGGACGCGCCGCGCGGGCACCGTGGAGCGGGCCTGCGTCGACCTGGTCGAGGCGGCGTTGCTGGAGGGGCACGTGGGCGAGCTCTTCGACGCGTACGTCGTCGACGTCCAGGACCGCGACCCCGCCGCCGGCACGGTCCACCTCCGGGACCCGGCGATCGTCGGCCGGGTCGAGGGCGGCACGGACCCGCTTCCGCTGGGGGAGCGGCTGCGGGTCCGGCTCACGCAGGCGGGTCCGGCGTCGAGGACGGTGCTGTTCGCTCCGGCGTGAGGGGAGACGTCAGCGCGGCGACCACCGCCCGCGGGTCGTCGGCGTGGAAGCGGAGCGTCCGGGTACTCCCACACCGCCCCAGGGGCCGCACGAACTCCACCGGCTCCGTCAGTTCCACCGTCACCGCCGTATGGCTCCCCACCACCAGATCGAGTGTCCCGTCCTCGTCGATCCGGACCAGGGCCCCGTCCGGATAGCGCCGTTCCACCCGGGCGGTCGCGATCACGGCGGCGGGCACCCGCAGGTCGAACAGGGCGCCGTAGCGCAGCCGCAGCGAACCGTCCGCCGTCACGAGATGCGGCCGGGTCACGCAGGCCGCGTGCAGGGCGAGGATGATGACGATCCCGTACACGTCCACCACGAGCAGGATCGCGTGGACCAGCGGCCAGGGGATCACCAGCGCCAGCACCACGGTCTCCACGACGGAGACGAAGAGAAACGCGCACATGATCCCGGTCTGCGGTTCGGTGTACGAGAACGGCCGGGCCCCCTCCGGAATCCGGTGGCGGCGGCGCAGGACCCACAGCCCGAGACTGTGCAGCGCCCGGAACTCGTGCACGACCAGCCGCCGCACGGCCACCGGCACCACCGCACGGACCGCCGCGAGGCCGGCCTCCCGTCGCGTGTCCCCGGCCCGCCGCCGCGCCGCGTACAGCGGCCACATCACGTACGCCTCCAGCGCGAGCACCCCCACGACCAGCGCCTCGGCCCCCAGCAGAACGGCCCCGGGTATCCGGACCCCGGCCACCAGGCAGACCGCCAGCGCGACCTCCCCGGGCAGCACCGCCCACATCGCGGCCCGAGCCGCCCGCAGGCCCCTCGTCCTCCCGGTACTCACGCGTTCCTCCCCCGCACCCGCTCGGCCAGCCCTTCCATCACCCGGCGCACGACCGCGCGCTGCGCGGGCGGGTAGTCGTCGAGCAGCACCCGCCCGAGCCCCGTCGCCGACGGCTCGCCCTCGGGGATCACCGCCAGGACCTCGTCCGGTACGGCGGCGACCAGCTCGGCCGCCAGCGGCGCGACGCGCGGGTCGTCCACCCCGGCCCCGGCCAGTTCGTCGAGCCGCTCGTACAGCGCGAGAACGCCCGGATCCTCGGCCAGCGGCCGCAGCGCGGCGAACACCTCGGCCCCGGCGCCGTCGCCCGCCGCGTCCAGCAACGACAGATGCTCGCGGTCCTTGGCGGCGGCCGGGGACGTGGTGGCGGGCGCCTGCTCCAACAGCGCGGCGAGGGCGGGGGAGAGCGGCCCGTCCGAGGTGAGCGGCGCCCGAAGGAGCACGGCCAGCACCTCCCGCCGCTCGTGGATCTCCCGCTCCTGCCGCGCCAGATCGGCGTCCAGCTCCCCGAGCACCTCGGCCAGCTCCCGCCCCGCGTCGTCGGCGAGCACGTCCCGCACCTCGTCCAGGGAGAGCCCGATCTCCGTCAGCCGCCTGATCCTGGCCAGCAGCACGGCATCGCGGACGGTGTAGGCCCGATAGCCGTTGGCCTGCCGCGCGGGCTCGGGCAGGAGGCCGATGTGGTGGTAGTGCCGGACGGCCCGGGAGGTGACTCCCACGAGTGCGGCGATCTCTCCGATACGCATACGGCCAGTAGAAACGTTGACGCCGCGACAAGGTCAAGCACCGTTTTCCTTACCCCGCTTCCGTCCGCCGTGCCGGCTTCCGCGGCGCCGAATCCTGGATGGTCCCCGAAGGCGTCGCCCTGGTGGCCGAGGTGACCTCCACCAAGCCGCAGGCCGACCGCGAGGCCAAGCGCCGCTGCTACGCGCGCGGGCATCCCGCTCTACCTGCTCATCGACCGGGACGACAGCTCGGTGACGCTGTTCAGCGACCCGGAGAACGACGACTACCGTCAGCTCCTCACGATCCCGTACGGGAAGCCGCTGCCGCTGCCCGAGCCCTTCGCCTTCGATCTGGGGACCGGCGACTTCGGCTGAGGGACACCGACAGGGCTGTCTGTCCGTACGGCCGGTAGGATGGCGATCACGGCAGACGAGTCGTGCGGACGGCCGCGTGAGGATCCTCGGATCCTCCCGAGGAACGTCCGGGCTCCACAGGGCAGGGTGGTGGCTAACGGCCACCCGGGGTGACCCGCGGGACAGTGCCACAGAAAGCAGACCGCCCGGGACTTCGGTCGCGGGTAAGGGTGAAACGGTGGTGTAAGAGACCACCAGCGCCTGAGGTGACTCAGGCGGCTAGGTAAACCCCACCCGGAGCAAGGTCAAGAGGGGTCGTGCCGGAGACGGGACGGCCCTGCGTGAACGTCCGAGGGCGGCTCGCCCGAGTTCACGGGTAGACCGCACGAGGCCGGCAGCAATGCCGGTCCTAGATGGATGGCCGTCTCCCCGGCCGCCGCGAGGCGACCGGGAGACAGAACCCGGCGTACAGCACGGCTCGTCTGCCGCTTACGCCTCTGAGCAGGCACGACACTGCCGGTTCCATGATCTAGAGGGCCCGTGGGGAGTCTGTCGGGAAACGGCCGGGGCACGCGATGCCGGGGGGCGGTCTGCGTGCGGGGCCTCCGCACACTGCGTAGATGATCAATTCCACGGGGTGCCTGCGGAAGGTGCGGGGGTGGCCGGTCAGGCGTCGGGGTCGACTTCGGGGTGCGTGAACCGCACGGGTTTGCCCAGCGACCGCGCGTAGACGATTTCCGCTCGGGTGCTGTCTCCGATGTAGTCGCCGACTACGAGCACCTCGTCCGAGAGCCGGATCTTCGCTCGGTGTAGATCGTCGAGTCGAAGCTTCAGAGCCTCGGCCTCGACGGGATCGGACCAGCGTTCGTGCGGCGACTTCATGTCGCAACCCGGCTTGACGACAATCCTTCCGGCTGTGGTCTCCCGCAGCTCAGCCTCGGTCATCTCGGTCATGAAACGGGTGGAGCCGCAGATCACGACGATGAGTGGGAGGCTCAGCTGCTTCTTCGCGGAGGCGAGCTTCTCCTCGGGGGTGAGCGGCTGCGGGTTGGACACTGGTTCCTCCTAGGGGGGGCGTATTGCGGCTCGGCTGATGTGAGGGTCTGGACATTCCAGGGTCACTGGTTGTTGGCGTTCTGCTGCGTGGCAGCCGCAGCCTGCTGAGGATCGGGACTCGGCCGGATGTTCCGCCGAAGCTCGTGCCAGGCGCTGACGACCTCTGCGACCTTCCCCAGCAGCTCGCGAAGCTGACCGAGGACGAGGAGGACAACGCTGAAGCCGGCCAGGACATAAAGGGTGATGTTGTCCCAGTTCATGCGATCACCCCGCGGGCAGATCCCAAAATGTTCCGCGGGAGCACGCGGTTCAGCCAGCCGAGGTCTGAGCCGAGCCGTTCGAGCTGCCTTCTGGCGTCCTTTCCGTACACGGCGGGGCCCCATCGGAAGCGGAACTGGAGTGCACACCCCGGCACGTCGTCGTGAACAAGTTCGTACGTGCACTGCCGCATGTATCGATCGCTGGTCAAGGGCGGGTCGTCACACGTGCAGTGATGTTCGACGACGCGGAGAGGAAGCCCCCAAACAGGGGCGGGGAGTTTGCCAAGCAGGGTGTCGTGGTCGAGGCGTACGTCACGGCGTGTGTCCAGTTCGAAGATCCAGTCACTGCCGGTCGTCCAAGATCGGCTCGAGTAGGCGGAGTTGGACGTATGGAACAGGGCGACTCTGCGAAGCAACCCCGACCCCAAGGGTGCAACGTCCTCTTCCGCTCCGCGGGTTCGGGGGTATGACTGCTTGTCCTGCCATTCGAAGTCGGTGAGTTCGGGGGAGTCCCACAGTGGTGCTGCGTGCCCCACGGCCAGATCCCTCCGCCGTTCGTCGAGGTAGTCGCTCCATCGCGTACCGGTGATGCCACGGAGGATGAGGCGGCTGTCAGCGCTCGCCAGGGTGAGGTGGAGGTCGTTTCCACGGATCGCGGCGATACGCAGCCCCGCGACACCACCGACCTCGCCGCCACCTCCGACGTACGGCAAGAGGCGATCGCCGGCGTGCCAGGCCACGGGGTAGTTCTCTCCACGCGAAAGTTCAACGTGGCTGTCGAGGTGGACCATGATGGGGTTATCCCAGCTCAGACGCACGCCAGAGATTCCGACCGGGTGAGCGGACCATGTTCCGCCGTCGCTCAGATTCGCCATGACTTGCGACTCGAGCAGTGCCTGTTCGCCCGTGACGTCCGGCAGTGGTGGCAGGTCGTGTGTGCCCTTGAGAGTTTCCAGCGCGAACTGATATGGCTCACCGGTGTAGGTGATCCGCGTTCGAGCCAGGGTGGAGAGGCGTCCACCAGCAGACATGGCACGATCCGTCCTCGAACGCCGCTGCCCCGAAGCGTCCGACAACTGATCGGCGCGCCAAGCAACGGCGCAGTCGGACATACCCGTCAAGTCCGGTGAAGCTAAGGCTTCTTCATCCCGTGTACGACGCTGCACTGGGGCAGCTCAGCGTCGGGACAGGCCCCCTGGTGGCCCCTGGGGAGGCTACCAGGGGGCGCACTGTGTGTACGAGGTTCGTTGCAAGACGCGGTGACCATGGCTGGAGGCGGCGCGGAATGGTGCGTGTACGGGACGCGTATCGCCGACGTCCGGACCACCGCGTTCACCGGCCGTCGCCGCGTCATCGGCCCCTAGTTCATCGGCCCCAGCATGACACCGGGCTGCTGAGCTCCGTTCAAGCCGGGGATATGCCGTCGTGAGGCGCTGACGAACTCATAGATTGCTGTGCGTGCGGCAGCACGTATCGGTTCCAGCGCCTCCCGGGACTGTGCATCGGGAATACGGTCAATCGTCTTGAGGGCTTGCCGGCCCTGGGCTTCCAGGGTTGTGGAGTGCGTCAGAGGCTCGGCCCGGAACATCGCCTCCATCGCGGCAGTCCGCAACCGCTGTGCCTCCGGTGGCCGGTCCAGGGGCGGCTGTCAGTGCTGTCGGTAAGATTGTCCACTTGTGATGAAGGTGCTTCTGGGGATCACTCTGCTGCTTGTTCTCATATCTGCCCTCGTGGGGGGAGTGGTGTTGTGGTCGTACACCCCGTTCAGGGATCGCGTGCGCATGAGTTTGAGAGCCATCAAGCGCCGAGTCGGGGGCGAAGTTGCGAGTCGTCGTCGCGGGTGGGCGCTGCGGGATGCGGAGCCTCTCTTGCAGGAAGGCCAGGAGGTTTTTCCGCAGGTTGTGGCCGGCAGAATCGTGCCTGGACAGGGCCTGACGCCTGAGTGGGTGGTGAGGTGGTGGTACGCCGCGCAGATCAGAATCCCCGTGATGCTGATGGCCACGCTCGGGCTCGCCATCTGCGTCTGGAACGCGCAGGCGCTCCTCACCTGGGGTCCGCGCCCGGCGGAGCAGCATCCTCCAACTCCGGCGCCGTGGGTAGTTCTTCAGCGTCAGATGACGAACCTCTGGGATTTCGTCCAGTCGTGGAGCGGACCTGGCGATGTCTTCAAGGTCCTGCGCGTCCTCATCGTGGTGCTCCTCCTCGCGGGCATCATTCCGTTGATCATCCGATTCGTCAGAGTTTCCGCACAGCGTCCGGACGAACGTGCGCGTCGGGCGCGGATGCGGCGACGCCAGACCTGGCGGGACCCTTCTCGCGATGACTTCGAGCTCTGCTGGCCGGTGGTGGTCCTGGTGTTGACAGCGGTGGAGTGTGGGCGCGAGTACAAGAAGCTGAACACCGATCAGGGTGGGGAAGATGTGCCCCGGGTGTCGTTGAGCGCCGTCGAGAGCGCCCTCTGGCGGAGCCCTCGCCTGCGCCGAGGCAGGGCGAGAGCTCACCAGAATCGGGTCACGGCGGACCACATCGGTCGGGTAGTCGGGGCGTTGCGGGCGGCTGAGGCTCAGCAGGACTCGAACCCCAAGCAGGCGTTGCAGGATCTGACAGTCATGCTGTTGACGATCGCGGAACGGTACGCCGAGGGGAAAGTCAGCCATCTGCTGGACGACGAGCAGATCGGAGACGCGCAGAGGGTTGTCCATCGTGAGTGGGCCCGCTTGCTGGCCCTGGCCGGTGTCGTCGTGTCGGTGATGGCCGGCGCGACCTTCGCGGGCCTTCCGGACGCGGCTCTCACTGCTCTGCTGCCGTTGGTAGTGATCATCACGGGCATCCTCGTATACCGCGACAGGGGCCCCACTCTGGCGCAACTCCGGGACCTGGTGATTCCGCGGTGAGTGCTGCTCGCAGTGCCCTGCCGGGCCGTCTCCCCGCGTTTCCTGGGGAGTCCGTGGGGGGTAGGAGGAGCGCGGGTGGTGAAGCGCCGCCACGCGAGCAGCGCCATGAAACGCCGTTTCCGCTGTTCATCGGGCCTGCCCACCCCGTCGCACCAGCTAGCGACTCCCCGCCTGACCAAACGCGGCGTACACGGCTCGTCCGCCGACACGTCGACAAGGGCCTTCGGCCGGGTGTCTCACCTGGTCGGGCCCTTCCCCGTTCTCGTCGCACCGGTATTTCACCTGCGCGCCGACCCCTTGGCGTGGTCTGCTGCCCGCGGCCGTTGTTCCCCACCCGCCTGGTCGGGAACGTACCGGCCCTGAGGCGGGGAGTGATGCGGGTGACGGAGAGCATGTACGCGGGCGGGGCCATGGCACCGGGCGGGGTACGGATACGTCGGGCTGCGGGCCGGGACGCGGAGGCCGTGACGAAGGTGTTCCTGGCCTCCCGCGCCGCCGCCATGCCGTATCTGCCCCGGGTCCACAGCGACGAGGACACCCTCGCGTGGATCACTCATGTCGTGCTGCCCACCAGCACCGCGGTGTGGGTGGCCGAGGAGGCGGGGGAGGGCGGGGAGCTGCTCGGGTTCGCCGTGCTCGCCGGGGACGACGAGCTCGATCATCTCTATCTGCGGCCCGACGCGCTGCGGCGGGGGATCGGGAGCCGGCTGCTGGCGGAGGTGCGCGGCGCGGCGAAGGGGGGCCTGGAGCTGTACGTGTTCCAGCGCAACGCCGCCGCCCGCGCCTTCTACGAGCGGCACGGGTTCACCGCCGTCGCGTTCGACGACGGTGGCCGCAACGAGGAGAACGAGCCGGACGTGCTCTACCGCCGGCAGCCGTAGCCCGCCGGGCGGCGGGTCAGATGACCGGCGGCCGGCCCAGCCGTGTCATCTGCCACACCGTGGACCAGCGCATGGGGCGGCGCTCCCCGCACGGGGTCCGGACGCCCTCGGCGAAGCCGCCCGCCCAGGCGCGCAGGCCCTTCGGATCGCGGGTGCGGGCGAGGGTGAGCAGGGTCCAGGTGCCGAGATAGGCGGGGACCAGCGGGAGGGGCAGGTTGCGGCGGGCCAGCCAGACCCGGTTGCGGGCCGTCATCCGGTAGTAGACCGCGTGCCGGGCCGGGGACGTCTTGGGGTGCTGGAGCAGCAGTTCGGGCTCGTACAGCACCTTCCAGCCCGCGTCGAGCGCACGCCAGGCGAGGTCCGTCTCCTCGTGGGTGAAGAAGAACTCCGCCGGCCACAGGCCGGTCTCGGCCAGCATCTTCATGGAGAACGCGTGGCCGCCGCCGAGGAAGGCGGTGACCTCGCCGCCGCGCATCGGGTCGCCGGCGCGCAGCCGCGGCACGTGGCGACGCTGCGTCTCGCCGAGCTCGTCGGCGATCCGGAAGCCGACGATGCCGAGCCGGTCATCGGCCGCGAAGTGGTCCCGTACCCGGCGGAAGACGTCCTTCTCGACCAGTAGCCCGTCGTCGTCCAGCTCGATCACCACGTCCACGTCGCCGATCTCGGCGAGCCTGCGCAGACCGGCGTTCCGGCCGCCCGGGCAACCGAGGTTCTCCGGCAGCTCGATCGTGGTCACCCCGCCGTCGAGGTCCTCCAGGCCGGGGAAGGCGGTGAAGTCCGGGAGCGCCGTCCCGTTGCCGATGATCACGAGCCGGGTGGGCCGGACGTCCTGCATGGCGACCGACGCCAGCAGCGCCTCGACCGCCTGCGGGCGGTCCCCCATGGTCACGATGGATACGCCGATGCGTGGTGCGGACAAGTTCGGTACTCCTGGGCTCGGCTGCCGTGCGGCTGCTGGTCGGCTGCGGTGCCCGCGATCGTAACGCCTCGGTGTTCAGTCCGCGGTCGCCGCCCGGCCAACTACGGGCCCGCCGGTGTTCAGCGGGGCGTACAACGCGACGGCCATGCGCCGTCCCGGGGGCCGGTGCGGCTCCCGGGACGGGCCCGCTCCGCGTACCTCACCCCTCCGCCGCCGCCGTCCGGTTCCTTCCGGCCAGGAAGTGCCCGGCGAGCAGGGCGCCGGCCAGGACCAGGGCGGAGTTCACGAGGATGGCGGTGGAGACGCCGGACAGGACCGCCTCCGGCCCCGTCGCGGCCCCCGTCCGGGCGGTGACGATCGCGCTCATCACCGGGATGCCGAGGGTGATGCCGACCTGCTGGGTCATCGTCGCCAGTCCGGTGGCCCGCCCCTGCTCCTCGTCGGGCAGGCCCGAGGTGGCCGTGACCATGAAGCCGACGATCATCAGCATGTTGCCCACACCGCCGACGAAGGTGGCCGCCAGCAGGAGCCAGATCCAGGAGCCGGACGTGCCGAGCGCGACGAGGGAGAGCGTGGCGCCAGCCTGGACGACTCCGCCCAGCACGATGGCGCGCCGGTTGCCGAACCGGCCCACCGCCCGTCCGCCGAGCATCCCGCCGACGACCGTGCCGACGCCCAGCACGCCGAACGCGAGGCCGGTGGCCAGCGCGGAGTAGCCGAGGACCTCCTGGAGGTACAGGGTGAGCAGGAACACCAGCGAGGTCTCGGTGACGAAGGCGATCAGCCCGGCGGCGTTGCCCCAGACGACGCTCCGCCGCTTCAGGATGTGCATCGGGACGAGCGGTGCGGTGGCCCGCTGCTCGATGCGGACGAACGCGATCAGGAGGGCGGCGCCGGCGGCCAGGGAGGCCAGCGTGGTGGAGGCGGTCCAGCCGGTCTCGCCGGCCTGGGTGAGGCCGAGGACGAGCAGCAGCAGCCCGCCGGTGACGGTGACCGCGCCGGGCACGTCCAGCCGGGGCCGCCGCTCCGGCCGGGAGTCGGCGATCACGGACGGGGCCAGGATCACGACCAGGGCCGCGACCGGTACGTTGATGAAGAAGGCCCAGCGCCAGGAGAGCAGGTCCGTCAGGAGGCCGCCGAGGATCGCTCCGGCGGTGAACCCGGCCGACATCAGGGCGCCGTTGAGCCCCAGCGCCCGTTCGCGCAGCGGCCCCTCCTTGAACGCGGTGGTCAGCAGGGCGAGACCGGCGGGGGTGACGGCCGCGGTGGCCAGACCCTGGAGCACGCGGGCGATGAGGAGGACCTCGGGCGAGGTGGCGAGGCCGCCGAGCGCGGAGGAGAGACCGAGGACGACCATGCCGCCGATGAACAGGTTCTTGCGGCCGACGAGGTCGGCGACGCGTCCGAAGAGCAGCGTGAATCCGGCGGCGGCGAGCGCGAAGGACGTGGCGATCCACTGGAGGTCGGCGAGGGAGAAGCCGAGCCCCTCCCCGACGACGGGCAGTGCCACGTTCAGGATCGAGAAGTCCACCGCGATCATGAACTGGGACCCGAGCAGCAGGGCAAGCACGAGCTTCTGGCGTCTCGTCATGCGTGGGCCGGCGGCGCGGGGGACGGTCGTCGGTCCGGTGGGAGTGGGGGCGGGAGTGGGTGCGGGGGCGTTACGGGACATGGCAGGGACGCCTTCCTGAGCACGGAATTGCTTAACGGTTCTCTGGTTCCGTTAAGGTGGGTGTCACCGTAACAGGGGTAGCGTCGTTAATGGAACTGGAGACCCGTTATGACTTCTGAAGGTTCTGAGGGCGTCGACGCCGACGGCGGGGAGCCGGGCACCGTGCGGCCCGGTGGCCGCACCGCCCGGGTGCGGGAGGCGGTACTGCGTGCCGCCGGGGACGCGCTGGTCGAGCACGGCTTCGACGGGCTCGACCTGGCCGACGTCGCCCGGCGGGCCGAGGTCGGCAAGACGACCGTCTACCGGCGCTGGTCCGCGCCCGCCGGGCTGGTGGCCGATCTGCTCTCGGACATGGCGGAGCAGTCGCTGCCGCGCACGGACACCGGTTCGCTGGCCGGGGACCTCAGGGCCAACGCCCGCCTCGTGGTCCGCACGCTGACCGACCCCCGGCAGGGGCCCCTCTTCGTGGCCGTCATCGCCGCCGCCACCTGCGACCCCCGGGCCGCCGACGCCCTGCACCGCTTCTACGCGGTGCGGATCGGGGAGTGGTCGGGCTGTGTCGAGGCGGCGGTCGATCGCGGCGAAGTGCCCGCCGGCACGGACCCGGGCGAGGTGATCGCGGCGGTGTCGGCGCCCCTCTACTACCGGCTGCTGGCCAGCGGAGCGCCGCTGGACGAGGAGGCGGCGGACCGGGCCGCCGCCGCGGCGGTCGCCGCCGCGCGGGACGGGGTGTACGTGCGGTGAGGGGTGGGGGGAGCCCATGACGGAGACCGGTTTCACGGCGCCCGGACGCACGTCGATAAGGTGCCGGAATGATATTCGGTAAAGCCGGGTTCGGGGGAGCTGTCGCCGACTTCGAGGCGGCGGTGACCGCGCAGGACGCCAAGCGCTCCGGCAAGGCGTTCGTCCGGTTGCAGGAGACCTTCGGGCAGGCCAGGGAGTCGGAGCTGCTGGACGGCGGGCCGCGGCTCGCCGCCGTGCTGGAGCAGGTGCCGCCCGGCCCCCGTGCCGTCGTCGCCGTGCTCGTCGGGGCCTGCGTCGAGCGCGGCGCGGACGCCGAGCGCTGCGCACCGGGGGTGCTGGCCGGGCTGCGATGGGCCCTGGAGCAGGCCCTGGTGTTCTCGGAGGCGTGGGTCGCGACCGGCGGCGGCGCGTTCCCCGTTCCGGACGGGGGCGAACCGGGCCCGGAACCCGTGGAGCGGGCCGGTTCCGACGCGGCCGTCGGCTGGTGGACCCTTCCCCAGTGGGAGATGGCCGCCGTCGCGATGCTGAACCACCCCGGCGTGCGGCGGGCGGCCGGTTTCCGGGGCGAGGCGCTGCGGCTGCTCGGTGCGGTGGAGCGGGCCTCCGGCGCGGAGCTGAAGTCCCTCGCCTACGCGCTGCTCGTGCTGGACGACGAACCGCTCGTCGCCCTCCACCGGGCGAGCGGTACCGGCTACCTCCTGCGGCTCTCCGGCATCGGGGACAACTTCCAGCTGCACACCCTGCTCGCCGACGCGCTCGTCGGCGGTGGCCATGTGGAGGGCCACGCGCCGTCGGCGCAGGAGGCGGCCGTCTGCCGGGAGACCCCCGGTCAGGTGGACACCGTGGGCTCCTTCGACCTGGTGGCCCCGGACGGCGAAACCATCTGGAACGAGGGCACCCCCGCCGACATCCCCGTCGTCGACGGCGTCCGGCTGCTGGTTCTGGACGAGCCGTCCTACCGGCGGTCCTGGCCCGCGGGCCGCTTCTTCCCCGGCATGCGCGGCGACGCCCTGCTGGAGCGCGCTCTCGACCCGGGGGAGACGGAACGCTGGTACGCCTACGTCTCCCCGGCCAAGGACGCCACCGGCTGAACCGCCGCCCCCGGGAGGCGGTTCAGCCGATCCGGGCGCCCGTTCCGCTGACCCGGATCCGGGTGTCGCCCGTGCGCAGTTCGACGGTGAGCGTGCCGGGGCGGCCCATGTCCGCCCCCTGGTGCAGCGTCAGCACGGCCGCGTCCGGTACGAGCCCCAGCTCCCGGGCGTACGCGCCGAAGGCCGCCGCCGCGGCACCCGTCGCCGGGTCCTCGACGACCCCGCCCACCGGGAACGGGTCCCGGACGTGGAAGACCCCGGGCCCCTCGCGCCACGCCAGTTGCAGCGTGGTCAGGTCGAGCCGGTGCATCAGCGCTTCGAGGCGTGCGAAGTCGTAGTCCAGGTCCGCCAGCCGCTCCCGGGTGGCGGCGGCCAGCACCAGGTGCCGGGCCCCCGCGTAGGCGATCCGGGGCGGCAGCGCCGGGTCGAGATCGCCGGCCGCCCAGTCCAGGGCCTGTCTCTTATACACATCT
>NZ_NTGZ01000197.1 GCF_002551245.1 Streptomyces sp. rh34 | reverse complement strand
CGGGTCTCGCATTTCCTTCTCGCCTTCCGGTTCTTCGCTTTCGCGTTTTCCCTTTCGGCGAGTCCGACTTTACCAGACTCTTTTCCGTTCCGTTTCCGGTCCGAATTCGATTTCCGGTGGCCTGTCGAGCAGCCTTGCCTTTCGGCGTGTTCACTACGTTAGCCGATTCTCTTGGCAACTCATAATCGAGTCGATAGGGCGAATTACGGGCATGCCGAGTTCGCACCCGCCAGGGTGAGTCGTAGGTAGTGGTGTGGCCGCTTCGGGTGGCTCGGTCCGGTCCGATGGACTGTTCCGAGAGCTGTACCCGTGTCAAGCGGCTCGGACTACATTAGGCGTCTGCCGAGGGTGCGTCAAGTCGCACCTTTGCCACTCGACCGGCGGCGCGGTGCGTGGGCGCGATAAGGGCTCACCGTGGGGTCTCCCTCGATCCAGAAGCGCCACGGCTGGTGGGCGCCGTCGCCGCCCACCCCTGTACGGGGGCCGCTGCGTACGAGTTCACGCGGCGGCGGAGTGCCGTGCAGTACGGACAGGGCCGGGGCGGGGCCGCCGAAGAGATCGCTGCCGTTCAGGGCGCGGTCGACGTCGAGGGCGGTGGCGAGGCGGGCCGGGCCCTTGGCCAGTTCCTTGTCGTGGCGGGCCGAGGCGCGGCGGTCGCGGGCCAGGGCGGCGCCGACGTTGATCTCGCCCGCCCGGAGCAGGACTCCGCTCGCATGGCCTTCCGGGCCGCAGACCAGGTTGAGGCAGTGCCACATCCCGTACGTGAAGTAGACGTACGTGTGGCCGGGCGGGCCGAACATCACGCTGTTGCGCGCGGTGCGGCCCCGGAAGGCGTGCGATCCGGGGTCGACCTCGCCCGCGTACGCCTCCACCTCGGTCAGGCGCAGCTCGATCGTGCCCGCCGGGCCGCGGCGGACGAGCGTACGGCCCAGGAGGTCGGGGGCGACTTCCAGTACGGAGCGGTCGAAGAACTCTCGTGTCAGTGGGCTGCGGTCCGGGCTCTTGGTCATGGCGACCGAGGGTACTGGGACCGCGCGGACGGGAACCGGCTACCGTCGTGGCGCGTATGTAGGGGTCAGTACCAAGAAGGAGTGACTATGGGCTTCAAGCGGCTGCTCGCGAGCATGGGTGCCGGCGGTGCCTCGGTGGAGACCGAGCTCACCGAGGTGAATGTCGTCCCCGGTGGGGTCGTGCAGGGCGAGGTGCGGATCCAGGGCGGTTCGGTCGCCCAGCAGATCGAGGGGCTCTCCGTCGGCCTCCAGGCGCGGGTCGAGGTCGAGGGCGGGGACCAGGAGACCAAGCAGGACATCGAGTTCACCAAGCTGAGCCTCGGGGGCGCCTTCGAGGTCCAGGCGGGCGCGGTACACGTGGTGCCGTTCGGCCTGGAGATCCCGTGGGAGACGCCGATCACCATGTTCGGCGGCCAGCAGCTGCGCGGGATGAACATCGGGGTGACCACCGAGCTGGAGATCGCCCGCGCGCTGGACTCCGGTGACCTGGACCCGATCAACGTGCATCCGCTGCCGGCGCAGGAGGCCATCCTCAACGCCTTCGGCCAGCTGGGCTTCGGCTTCCGCAGCGCGGACATGGAGCGCGGTCACATCCGCGGTACGCGTCAGCGGCTGCCGTTCTACCAGGAGATCGAGTTCGTCCCGCCGACGCAGTACCGCGGGCTGAACCAGGTCGAGCTGACGTTCGTCGCCGACGACCGCGAGATGGACGTCATCCTGGAGATGGACAAGAAGCCGGGACTGTTCAGCGAGGGCAGCGACTCCTACCGCGCGTTCAAGGTGGGGCTGCACGACTACCAGCAGACCGACTGGGCGGCGTACCTCAACCAGTGGCTCGCCCAGGTCGGCGGACAGCGCAACTGGCTGTAGAGGGCGGTACGCCCCCTAAGGTCGGGGAAGAAGGCAGACGAACCGATCAGGAGAGGTGCCAGACGTGACCGAGCCGAAGAGGGCCCCGCTGCCGCACGACTTCCATCCGGAGGTTCCGGCGTTCACCGTGGTGAGCGACGACCTGGCGCCGGGGGCCGTGCTGGGCGATGCCCAGGTGCTTGCGGGCGGGAACACTTCGCCGCAGCTGAGGTGGGAGGGTTTCCCCGAGGGGACCAAGAGCTTCGCCGTGACGTGTTTCGACCCGGACGCCCCGACGGGCAGCGGGTTCTGGCACTGGGTGCTCTTCGATGTCCCGGCCTCGGTGACGGAGCTTCCGGCCGGCGCCGGCAGCGGAGCGTTCGAGGGGCTGCCCGAAGGGGCCGTCCAGGCCCGTAACGACTACGGCTCCAAGGACTTCGGGGGCGCGGCACCGCCGCCCGGGGAGAACCACCGCTATGTGTTCACCGTGTACGCGGTGGACACCGAGAAGCTCGGAATCGACGGCGACGCGTCTCCCGCCGTGGCCGGATTCAATCTCCGGTTCCACACGCTGGGGCGTGCTCAGCTGATCGGTGAGTACGAGGCTCCCGTCGGCGATTAGTTCGTTCGCTGTTTGCCCTGCTCTGGTCTTGGAGAGATCAGAGCAGGGCATTTTTTATTGCGTTGTCCATCGCGGCCTGCCCAGCCAGAGTTGATCCGGGCCTGCCAGGGGGCGGGCGGCACACGGGAGGTGGGCAGGATGCGTGACACGCTGGTTCTCAACGCGAGCTTCGAGCCGCTGTCGACGGTGACGCTCAACCGTGCGGTGGTCCTGATCCTGACGGACAAGGCCGTCGTCGAGCAGTCGCATCCCGAGCTCCGTATGCGTGGTGCCGCCGTGGACATTCCGGCGCCCCGTGTGATCCGGCTCTGCCGGTACGTACGGGTGCCGTTCCGAAGACAGGCGCCGTGGTCCAGAAGGGGTGTGCTGATACGGGACCAGCACCGGTGCGCGTACTGCGGGCGGCGGGCGTCCACCGTCGACCATGTGGTGCCGCGTGCCCAGGGCGGGCAGGACACCTGGCTGAACACGGTGGCCTCCTGTGCCGAGGACAACCACCGCAAGGCCGCCCGGACGCCGGAGCAGGCGGGGATGCCGCTGCTGAAGCAGCCGTTCGTCCCCTCCCCCGCCGAGGCGATGCTGCTGGCGATGGGGGCCGGCGACCGCTCGGCGCTGCCCGAGTGGCTGGACCGGGCAGCGGCGGCGTAGGGCGCGGGAGCGATCGTCCGACGTGGCCGCGGGAGGCCGTGGCGTAGTCGGTGTACGCCCGGTGACGTATGCGTGGGCCCGCCCTGTGGGCGGGCCCACGCATGTCAGCGGAGCAGCAGTTGGACGATGGCCACCGTGCCGACGGCCACGATGAGGGCGCGCAGGACGGTGGGGCTCAGGCGGCGGCCGACCTTGGCGCCTATCTGGCCGCCGATGGCCGAGCCGACCGCGATGAGGACGACGGCTGTCCAGTCGAAGTGGGCGACGAAGAGGAAGAACAGCGCGGCGATGGTGTTGACCACGGCGGCCAGGACGTTCTTGACGGCGTTGAGGCGCTGCATGGTGTCGTCGAGCAGCATGCCCATCAACGACAGGTAGATGATCCCCTGGGCGGCGGTGAAGTAGCCGCCGTAGACGCTGGCGAGCATCAGGCCGGTGAACAGGAGCGGGCCGCCGTCGGCGCGGGGCGGGACACCGGTGTGTTCGCGGCGGCGCTGGACGGCTTTGCTGATGCGTGGTTGCAGGATCACCAGGACGAGCGCCAGGGCGACCAGGACCGGGACGATCGTCTCGAAGGCGGTGGAGGGCAGGGCGAGGAGCAGGGTCGCCCCGCAGAGGCCGCCGATCGCCGCGCCGACGCTCAGCTTGAGTATGCGTCGGCGCTGTCCGGCGAGTTCCTTGCGGTAGCCGATGGCCCCGCTGATGGAGCCGGGGATGAGGCCCAGCGCGTTGGACACGGTCGCGGTGACCGGGGGAAGGCCGGTGGCGAGCAGGACGGGGAAGGTGATCAGGGTGCCCGAGCCGACGATCGTGTTGATCGTGCCCGCTCCGACGCCGGCCGCGAAGACGGCGAGTATTTCCCAGATGGACAAGGCCATCTCCTTCGGTGGTCAGTGACGCCTCCCCGCCATGAAGGTCGAGGGGCCTCACTGATCATGCACGAAAGGGCTTTCGGGTCAGGAGACGGGGGGTTCCTCGCGTCGCTCCACCGCCGGGGCGGGGATGCCGCCCTGGCTGTTTCCGCCGTTGCCGCCGTTTCCGTTGCCGCCGTTTCCGTTCCCGCCGTTGTTGAAGCCCGGCATGCCGCCGCCGAAGTTCCCGAAGGCTCCGCTGAGGCCCTTGAGGGCGTCGCCGATCTCGCTGGGCACGATCCAGAGCTTGTTGGCGTCGCCCTCGGCGATCTTCGGGAGCATCTGGAGGTACTGGTACGAGAGGAGCTTCTGGTCCGGGTCTCCGGCGTGGATGGCCTCGAAGACCGTGCGGACGGCCTGGGCCTCGCCCTCGGCGCGCAGGGCGGCGGCCTTGGCCTCGCCCTCGGCCCGCAGGATCGCGGACTGCTTCTCGCCCTCGGCGGTGAGGATCTGGGACTGCCTGATGCCCTCGGCGGTGAGGATCGCGGCGCGCTTGTCGCGGTCGGCGCGCATCTGCTTCTCCATCGAGTCCTGGATGGAGGTCGGCGGCTCGATCGCCTTGAGCTCGACGCGGTTGACGCGGATGCCCCACTTGCCGGTCGCTTCGTCGAGGACTCCGCGCAGGGCGGCGTTGATCTCCTCACGCGAGGTGAGGGTCCGCTCCAGGTCCATGCCGCCGATGATGTTGCGGAGGGTGGTGACGGTGAGCTGCTCGATCGCCTGGATGTAGCTGGCGACTTCGTAGGTCGCGGCGCGGGCGTCGGTGACCTGGTAGTAGATGACGGTGTCGATGTTGACGACCAGGTTGTCCTGGGTGATCACCGGCTGCGGCGGGAAGGGCACCACCTGTTCACGGAGGTCGATCCGGTTTCGGATCGAGTCGATGAACGGGACGACGATGTTCAGGCCCGCGTTCAGGGTGCGGGTGTAGCGGCCGAACCGCTCCACGATGGCGGCGCTGGCCTGCGGGATGACCTGAATCGTCTTGATCAGGGCGATGAAGACGAGCACCACCAGAATGATCAGAACGATGACGATCGAGTTCATGGTGTCTCTCGTGCCCTTCGGTTGGCCGGTGGATCGCGGTGATCGGGGTCGGTGCTCATGTGGGGCCGGTGGTCCGTGCGTTGTGGGCCGGTCCCGGTTCTCATGGTGATCGACATGATCGACTTCGAGTCTGGCAGACCTGGGCCCGCCGCGTGCACGCTTCGGTCACATGACGACGGCCGTCGCTCCGTCGATGTCCACGACATCGACCTGGCTGCCGGGTTCGAAGACCTGGTCGGCGTCGAGCGTGCGGGCCGACCAGACCTCACCGGCGAGCTTGATGCGTCCCCCGGAGGCCGATACCCGTTCCAGCACGACCGCCTGACGTCCCTTCAGGGCGTCGATTCCGCTGGCGTGCCCGGTCTGTCCGGCCCGGTGTCTGGCGGCGATCGGGCGCACGACGGCGATCAGCGCGACCGAGACCAGGACGAAGACCAGAACCTGGGCGACGATCCCGCCGCCGAGGGCGGCGACGGCCGATGCGGCCACCGCCCCGACGGCGAACATCCCGAATTCGGGCATCGCGGTCAGGACGAGGGGGATGCCCAGCCCCACCGCGCCTATCAGCCACCACACCCATGCGTCGATGTCCACATGGTCATCGTAGGACTGTCGGTGCGTCACCGACAGGGCGCACGGGTGGCCAACCGCGGTGCACGGCCCGCCGATCGTGGCGCGAGGGCCTGTTGCCGTGCCCTGTTGCCGTGCTCTGTCGCCCCGGCGCTTCGTTCCTGGCCGCCGGCCCTGGGGCGGCGGGTGAATGTGGGGCGCGTGGGACGCACGGCGGGTCGGTCAGGAGAGCGGGAGGCCGTGGGCGGTGTAGCGGTCGCCGGTGTGCTCGACGATGAGCGGCAGGCCGAAGCAGAGGGAGAGGTTGCGGGAGCTGAGCTCGGTCTCCATGGGCCCGGCCGCGAGGATCTTGCCCTGGCGGATCATCAGGACGTGGGTGAACCCGGGCGCGATCTCCTCGACATGGTGGGTGACCATGATCATGGAGGGCGCGAGCGGGTCGCGGGCGAGGCGGCCGAGGCGGCGTACGAGGTCCTCGCGTCCGCCGAGGTCGAGCCCGGCGGCGGGCTCGTCCAGGAGCAGCAGTTCGGGGTCGGTCATCATGGCGCGGGCGATCAGGGTGCGCTTGCGCTCTCCTTCGGAGAGCGTGCCGAACCTGCGGTCCAGGTACTCGGTCATGCCGAGGCGGTCGAGGAAGGCGCGGGCGCGCTCCTCGTCGACGGCTTCGTAGTTCTCGTGCCAGGTGGCGGTCATGCCGTACGCGGCGGTGAGGACCGTCTGCAGCACCGTCTGGCGCTTGGGCAGCTTGTCGGCCATCGCCACGCCCGCCATGCCGATCCGGGGGCGGAGCTCGAAGACGTCGGTGCCGACGCCGCCGAGCTGTTCGCCGAGGATCGTGGCCGTTCCCGTGCTCGGGAAGAGGTAGCTGGAGGCGAGGTTGAGGAGGGTCGTCTTGCCGGCGCCGTTGGGGCCCAGGATGACCCAGCGCTCCCCCTCCTTGACCGACCAGGAGACATCGTCCACCAGAGCGCGTCCGTCGCGGACCACGGATACGTCCACCAGCTCCAGTACATCGCTCATGGCGCGTTGTCTCCCCATGCAGTCTCGTCGATCGTCGCGTGCCGGTGGGCACGGCTCCCAAGGGAAAACCTACGCCACCGCGCGAGTGCTTCAGGCGTGAGGGCCGTTCCCAGGCGTTGCCTAGGCTGTCGGCATGCTTGTCGAACCACGTTCAGGGTTGTTGGCCGCTTGGGGAAACGCGCTTCTGGCGGGACTCGTCTCGCCGGACGAGGCGGCCCTCGCGATCGTCGGACAGGACGCGGTGCACCGCGTCGACGGACTGCCGGGTGAGGCGGGGCCGGTCGGGCTCACGCTGGCGCTCGGCCGGCTGAGGGGGATGGGAGCGAGCGGGTTCCGGGTCGCGCTGCCGGTTCCGGGGCATCCGCTGGGGCTGAGTGGTCCGCCCGATTTCAACGCGCGGGCACTGGAGGCGGAGGAGGCGGTGGTCGCGTACGGGGTGCCGTACGGGCTGGTGCCGGAGGTCACCGAGGCGGGGCCGGCCGGGGATCTGCACGTGGAGGTGGTGTGGCGGGTGCTGCCGGTACGGGAGGCGCCGCCCGCGGACGTGCCGTCGCTGGGCGAGGCGGAGCGGGAGCTGGCGGAGGCGTTGCGGGATGCGACGGCGGTGCTGTCGCGGCTGGACGTGGCCGGTTCCGGGCCGGTGGCGGAGGCCGCGGTGGACGCGTACCGGGCGCGGGCGGAGCGGGGGCGGGATGTGCTGGCGCCCGGGTATCCGCCGCGGGCGGTGCGGGTGCTGGAGATGGCGCAGCGGGTGGGGCTGCTGGTCTCGGTGGCGTACGAGAACGGGCACGGTGGTGCGGTGAGCGCATCCGAGATCGCGGCGCGGGGGGAGGCGCTGCGGCCGGTGGAGCGGGTGGCTCGGCGGGCTCAGGTGGCGGCGTACAACGCGTATGTGGAGGGCGGGGAGGTTCGGCGGTAGACCCGCGGGGCTTTGTCCTCAAGCGCCGGACGGGCCGGGGTGGTGCGCCCGGCGGGCGGGAAGCGGCCACAGACTTCGGCGCTTGTGGAGCTCGCGGCCCCCCGGCTCCGGGGTTCCGTCCTCACACGCCGGACAGGCTGGAGCGGTGCGTCCGGCGGGGCGGGGTGGGGTCCTTATCCCGCCGCTCCGTTGCGTACCGCCCACAGCGCCGCCTGGGTCCGGTCGGCCACGTCGAGCTTCATCAGGATGTTCGACACATGCGTCTTGACCGTCTTCTCCGAGAGGACGAACGCACGGGCGATCTCGCGGTTCGAACGCCCGTCCGCGATGAGGCCGAGGACTTCGCGTTCCCGCTCGGTGAGCGTGCTCCCACGGCCCGTGCCGGTGCTGCCGGTGTCTTCCTGGGCCAGCAGCGCGCCCGCGACCTCCGGCTGGAGCAGGACGTGACCGGCGTGGACCGAGCGGATCGCCCCCGCCAGGGCGTCCGGGTCGACGTCCTTGTAGACGTAACCGGAGGCTCCGGCGCGCAGGGCGGGGACCACCGTGCGCTGTTCGGTGAAGCTGGTGACGATGAGGACCTTGGCGGGGTTGTCGAGCTCCCGGAGGCGGCGCAGGGCCTCGATACCGTCGGTGCCGGGCATCTTGATGTCCATCAGCACGATGTCGGGGCGGAGCTCCTCGGTCCGGGCCACACCCTCCGCACCGTCGGACGCCTCGCCGACGACCTCTATGTCCTCCTGGATCTCCAGGAACGTACGCAGTCCGCGGCGGACCACCTGATGGTCGTCGACCAGCAGCACCCTGATGATCTTGTCAGCCACCGGGGACCTCCATCTTTATCGTGGCGCCCTTGCCGGGCTCCGAGGCAACGGTGAGTCGGCCGCCGACGCTGTTCGCCCGGTGGCGCATGGAGACGAGGCCGAGGTGGCGGCCCGCCCGCCGGACGGCGGTGGGGTCGAAACCGCTTCCGTCGTCGGTGACGCGCAGGACGGTGTCGGTGCCGCGCCGGGCCAGGGTGACGCTCACGTGCTCCGCGCCGGAGTGGCGCAGGGCGTTGTGGAGGGCCTCCTGCGCGACCCGGAGCAGTGCCTCCTCCTGGGCGGCGGGCAGCGCGCGCACTCCCCGGCTCTCGAAGGCGACCTCGGCGGCGTGCGCCCGGTCCAGGACCTGGATCTGGGTGCGGAGGGTGGCGATGAGCCCGTCCTCGTCGAGGGCGGCGGGCCGCAGTTCCACGACGGCGGCCCGCAGCTCGTCGACGGCCTCGGCGGCGAGGGCGGCGACCTGCTGGAGTTCGTCCTTGGCGCGGGCCGGGTCGCGGTCGACGAGGGCGGCGGCGGCCTGGGCGGTGAGGCGGAGCGAGAACAGCTTCTGGCTGACCGCGTCGTGCAGTTCGTGGGCCAGGCGGGAGCGTTCCTCGGCGATGGTCAGCTCGCGGCTGCGTTCGTAGAGCCGGGCGTTGGTCAGGGCGATCGCCGCGTGCTGGGCGAGGATCGAGAGCAGCTCCTCGTCCTCGGCGGTGAAGCCGCAACCGCCCCCGGGCTTGGGGCACAGCTTGTTGGCGAGGAACAGCGCTCCGATGATCTCGTCGCCGTCCGTGATGGGCAGGCCGAGGAAGTCGGACATGTCGGGGTGGGCGTCGGGCCAGCCCCCGAAGCGGGGGTCCTCGCGGACGTCGGCGAGGCGTTCGGGCTTCGCCTGGTGGAGCATCGAGGCGAGGATGCCGTGCTGGCGGGGCAGCGGGCCGATGGCCTTCCACTGTTCGTCGCTGACGCCGTCGACCACGAACTGGGCGAAGCCGCCGTGGTCGTCCGGGACGCCGAGGGCCGCGTACTGGGCGTCGAGCAGTTCACGGGCGGAGGCGACGATCGTCTTGAGGACGTCGCCCACTTCGAGGTGCCTGCTCATGGCGAGGAGCGCGGCACTCACCGCGGCGAGGCCCGACGGTGGGCGATGGCTCATGGGATCACCGTACCGGCGGGGACCGCTCGGTCGTATCGGGCCGGGGTCGGTGGTGGGCGTGCGGGTGGTCTAGGTCCGGGCGGCGGCCGCCTCGGCCGAAGGTCGTAGGACGGCCCGGGACCCCACGCCGCACTCCCCGGGTACGACTGCGCCCCCGGGCGAGGCACGGTGCGACCGGGCTTCCCGCGGTGGTGTCGCCGGGGTCTCCCGGCGGAAGCCGAGGGTACGAAGGGGACGGTCGCCCCTGCCGGTCGCGATGATCACGGGTGGTTCGCGGGGCCCGGCGCGCGCGGGCGGGCGCGAGGCCCTGCGCCGTGGGTACGAGGCGGCGCCGCAGGAGGGGCACCTCTGGCACGAGTTCGGGGAGGTCCACCTCATCCCACCGGATGAGGAACATAACGCTCCGGATTGCTTCAGCAACGAAAGGTGAGACTGTCAGGTCGCCGATGTGAGCCCAGGCATAGGGCCCACGTCACTTACGAACGTACCTAGTGGGCGCATAAGGGCGATTTGGGCAGGCGTGAGTAGGGGTCAATTCGGACGAACGGGACCCGGCTCCACTACCCGGGTTCGTACGTCACACCTTTGCCACACGATTTTGCTGCCGCTAAGAATTGCTCTCGTCCCCGACGGAGGTGCGCATCACCGCCTCCGGTCTCGTCCTCCGTGAGGACACCTGAGCATTCGAAGAGGTAGCCCTACATGTCTGCGACTCGCATTCCCAGCCGTGTCCGTCGTCTGAACAAGGTCCAGAAGATCTCCGTGGCCGGTGTGTCGGCCCTGGGCGTCGCCGCCCTGACCTTCTCGCTCGTCCCGTCGAACGCCGAGGCCGAGATCGCCCCGCAGGCAGCGGCGGCCGCCGCGCCCGTGGCCTTCACCAACGCCGCGGGTTCCGCGCAGGCCAAGACCGTGCAGAACAGCATGCTCAAGCAGCACTCCACCGCTGAGCAGCTGGTAAAGGCCGCCGACGCCGCCAAGGCGAAGGCCGCCGCCGAGACCAAGGCCGCCGCCGCGAAGGCGAAGGCCGCGTCCGAGGCGAAGGCCAAGGCCGCGGCGGACGCCAAGGCGAAGGCCAAGGCCGCCGCCGACGCGAAGGACAGGGCCGCCAAGGCCAAGGCGGACGCGAAGAAGCGCGGCACCGAGGCCGCGAACCGCTCCACCGCGCGCAAGCCCGTCTACGCCAACAACCTGGACGGCTGGATCCGCGAGGCCATGGCGATCATGAAGAAGGAAGGCATCCCCGGTTCCTACGAGGGGATCCACCGCAACATCATCCGGGAGTCCAGCGGCAACCGCTGGGCCATCAACAACTGGGACATCAACGCCCGGAACGGCGTCCCGTCCAAGGGCCTGCTCCAGGTGATCCAGCCGACCTTCGACCGCTACCACGTGGCGGGCACCAAGAAGGACCTGTACGACCCGGTCGCCAACATCGTCGCCGCCTGCAACTACGCGGCCGACCGCTACGGCACCATGGACAACGTCGACAGCGCGTACTGAGCCGCCCGGCACCAGGCATGACGAACGCCGGAGGGCGGCACCCCGCGGGGTGCCGCCCTCCGGCGTCGTTCCGGTTTCCCGGCCGGGCCGCTGGTGCGCGATCCGTCGCGCTACTTGCGCATGACCTCGGGTTCGTGGCGCCGCAGCAGGCGCGCGACCGCGATGCCGCAGATCACGCCGAGCGCGAGCAGCACGGTGATGTTGATGCCCCACTGGCCCGCGGTGTGCTCCCACAGCGGGTCGAGGTCGGTGGGGTTCTTCGGGTCCCACGGCGGCATCAGGTGCGCCAGGTCCAGCGTGGTCCCGGCCGCGGCCATCGCCCAGCGGGACGGCATCAGCCAGGCGAACTGCTCCAGGCCGGGCGATCCGTACACCTGGAAGAGCACGCCGGTGAAGACGACCTGAATGATCGCGAACATGACCAGCAGCGGCATGGTCTTCTCGGAGGTCTTCACCAGCGAGGAGATGACCAGACCGAACATCATCGAGGTGAAGCCCAGCGCGATGATCGAGAGGCAGATCTCGACGGCCGGCGGCATGATCAGGCCCTCCGCCGGCAGATCGCGGGTGGCGAAGCCGATGCCGCAGATGATCACGCCCTGGAAGGCGGTGATCACGCCGAGGACGATCACCTTGGACATCAGGTAAGCGGAGCGCGACAGACCGGTGGCCCGCTCCCGTTCGTAGATGACCCGTTCCTTGATCAGCTCTCGTACGGAGTTGGCGGCGCCGGAGAAGCACATGCCGACCGCGAGGATCAGCATGATCGTTCCGGCCTTGCCGTTGAACCGGGACGGCGGGTCGGGCTCGGCGAGACCGAACTCCGCCGGGATGACCACGCTGACCACGCCCAGCACGGCGGGCAGGATCAGCATCAGGCCCATGAAGCCCTTGTCGGACGCGATGACGGAGGAGTATCTCCGGATCAGCGTCCACAGCTGCGCCATCCAGCCCTGCGGCTTCGGCGGGCGCATCTGCTGCGGGGGCGGCATGTTGACCGGCTGGGCCGCGACCGCGTCGATGTCGGCGGCGTACATCTGGTAGTGCTGCGAACCGCGCCAGCGGCCCGCCCAGTCGTAGTCGCGGTAGTTCTCGAAGGCGGAGAAGACGTCGGCCCAGCTGGTGTAGCCGAAGAAGTTCAGCGCTTCCTCCGGCGGACCGAAGTAGGCGACGGAACCGCCGGGAGCCATCACGAGGAGCTTGTCGCAGATCGCCAGCTCGGCGACCGAGTGCGTGACCACGAGCACCGTGCGGCCGTCGTCGGCGAGGCCGCGCAACAGCTGCATGACATCGCGGTCCATACCCGGGTCGAGGCCTGAGGTCGGCTCGTCCAGGAAGATCAGCGAGGGCTTGGTGAGCAGCTCCAGGGCGACCGAGACGCGCTTGCGCTGGCCGCCGGAGAGCGAGGTGATCTTCTTGTCCTTGTGGATGTCGAGCTTGAGCTCGGCGAGGACCTCGGTGATCCGGGACTGGCGCTCGGCCTCGGTGGTGTCCGCGGGGAAGCGGAGCTTGGCCGCGTACTTGAGGGCCTTGGTGACGGTCAGTTCCTTGTGCAGGATGTCGTCCTGCGGGACCAGACCGATGCGCTGGCGCAACTCGGCGAACTGCTTGTACAGGTTTCGGTTGTCGTAGAGGACGTCACCCTGGTTGGCGGGCCGGTAGCCGGTGAGCGCCTTGAGCAGGGTGGACTTCCCGGAACCGGACGGGCCGATGACCGCGATCAGCGACTTCTCCGGGACACCGAAGGAGACGTCCTTGAGGATCTGCTTCCCGCCGTCGACCGTCACCGTGAGGTGGCGGGCGGAGAAGGAGACCTCACCGGTGTCGACGAACTCTTCCAGCCGGTCCCCGACCAGCCGGAACGTCGAGTGACCGACGCCGACGATGTCGTTCGGGCCGATGAGCGCGGAGCCGGACTTGTGGAGCGGCAGACCGTTGACGTACGTGCCGTTGTGCGAGCCGAGGTCGCGGATCTCGAAGCGGCCGTCGGGCGTCGCGTGGAACTCGGCGTGGTTGCGGGAGACCTGGAGGTCGGAGACGACCAGCTCGTTCTCCAGCGCACGACCGATGCGCATGACCCGGCCGAGGGCCAGCTGGTGGAACGTGGTCGGGCTGCGGTCGCCGTAGACCGGCGGCGCCCCCGCGGCACCGCCCTGTCCCGGTCCGGCCGGATGCCCGGGGCTCTGCTGATGCGGCACCTTCTGCTGCGGAGGCTGCTGCGGCGGGACCTGCTGCTGCGGCGCCTGCGGCTGCTGCTGCCAGGCCTGCTGCGGGGCAGGGGCCTGGTGCGGGGCAGGGGCCTGGTGCTGAGCAGGGGCCTGGTGCTGAGCAGGGGCCTGGTGCGCGGGCGCCTGCTGTCCGTGCCAGCCCGCGCCGCCCCCCTGGGGCTGCTGATGGGGCTGCTGC
>NZ_NTGZ01000196.1 GCF_002551245.1 Streptomyces sp. rh34 | reverse complement strand
TCGCTGGCCGCTGACCGGCCTGGCCCGCCGCACCCCGCCGACGGCCGGCCCGACCGAACCCGCCGAGCCGGCCGAGCCGACCGCCTCGGCCGCCCCGACAGCCCCGACCGACAAGTCCTAGACCCGGGTGGAGCCGCCGGACTCCGCGGCGGCTCCACCCGGGCCGGGACCGTCCTCGCCGGGGCCGTCCACGCCGGGGCCCTGGCCGGCCTCCTCGCCGGCCTCCTCGCCGGCCTCCTCGTCCTTGCTGCCGGTCGCCGTCCAGGCGGCGCAGAACAGCAGCAGCTTCGCGGTGAAGTTGATCCACAGGAGCAGCGCGATCGGCACGCCGAACGCGCCGTACATGCTCTTGCCCGCGACCTCCCGCATGTAGCTGCCGAGCAGCAGCTTGAGCAGTTCGAAGCCGACCGCCCCGAGCAGGGCCGCGACCACCAGCCGCCGCCGGGGCGGCTCCACCCCGGGCAGCAGCGTCAGCAGATAGAGCAGCAGCAGGAAGCCGGCGACGACCGCGACCGCCAGGGCGGCCACCCGCAGCAGGATGCCGCCGGCCCCGTCCTCGGGGATGCCGATCAGGTCGGCTGTCCAGCCGACCGCCGTCGAGCCGATGGTGGAGACCGCCAGGGTGGCGAGCGCCGCGCCGCCGAGGCCGACCAGCAGCACCGCGTCCTTCACCTTGGCGACGACGGGGTTGGCCTCCTGGACGTCGTCCAGCTCCCAGACCGCGCGCAGGCACTCCCGCATCGAGCCGACCCAGCCGACACCGGTGAACAGCAGCAGCGCACCGGCCACCAGGCCGACCGTGCCCGCGTTGGCGACCAGCCCGTCGATGCCCAGCTGGTCGGAGATGCCGGGCACCTGGTCGGCGAGCTTCTCCTTGATGGTGTCGAGCTGCTTGTCGCTGAGCAGGGCGGCGGCGACGGCAGCGCCGACCGCGATCAGCGGGAAGAGGGCCAGGAAGCTGATGAAGGTGATCGCCGCCGCGAGCCTGGCCCAGTGGACCCGGTCCAGCCGCTCGTACGAACGCCACAGGTGCGTCTCCATCAGCCGGGCGACCAGGGGCCCGATCACCGGGAGTTTCTTCAGCCAGTCCATGACCTCACGCGTACCCTCCTGGGCCCGGAACATCGACGGCCCGCCCCGGACTCTCCCGGACCCGTCCGGCGGAACTCCGTCACGCTTCGCTGACACTCACTCCATCACCCGTTCCGGTGAGCGAATTCACCAATGCCGCGAAGGGGATTTCCCGGACGATACGGTCACCCTCATGTCCGTCGACACGGTGTCCTTGACCGGCTGGGGCCGCACCGCCCCGACGACCGCCGTGCGGTTTCGCCCCCGTACCCACGAGGAGGCGGCCGCCGTCGTCCGGGGGCGCGGGCCCCGGGGTGTCATCGCGCGCGGGCTGGGGCGGTCGCCCGGCGACGCGGCGCAGAACGCGGGCGGCTCGGTGCTCGACCTGACGGGCCTGGCCCGGGTCGGCGGTGTCGACACCGCCGCTGGTGTGGTGCGCTGCGATGCCGGGGTGAGCCTGGAGCGGCTGTTGCGGGTCCTGCTGCCGCTGGGCTGGCTCCCGCCGGTCGTGCCCGGGACCGGCAGGGTGACGGTCGGCGGGGCGATCGGCTCCGATCTGACCGGCCTCGACCACCGCCGCTCGGGCTCGTTCGCCCGGCACGTGAGCGCCCTGGAACTGCTCACCGCCGACGGCGAGGTGCGTACGGTGCTGCCCGGCACCGCCCTCTTCGACGCGACCGCCGGGGGCCTGGGGCTGACCGGGGTGATCCTGGGCGCCACCCTGCGCCTCCGGCGCGTGGCGACCGGGCTGATGTCCGTCTCCACCGAGCGCGCCGGGGACCTGGACGATCTGCTGGCCCGCTTCACCGCGGGCGGCGACCGGCTGCCGTACGCCTCCGCCTGGATCGACCTGATGGCCCGGGGCCGGGCGACCGGACGCGGGATCCTCACCCGGGGGGAGCATGCGACCCCTGACATGAGCCCGGCGCACGCGGGGCGCACTCTGCTCTCCTCGCGCTCCGGAGGGACCCGGGGACGGTTCCGGCTCGCCGGCTTCCCGCCGGTGCCGGGCGGGCTGCTCGGCCCGGCCTCGGCCGCCCTGTACAACGAGGTGCGCTACCGCGGCGCACCCCGTGCGCGGACCGGTGAGCTCCGGCCGGTCCCCGCGTTCTTCCACGCCCCGGACGCCTTCCCGGAGGCGAACCTGCTGTACGGCCGGGGCGGCCTGGTGCGGTACCGGTTCGCCCTCGGGTACGGCCAGGAGGAGACCCTGCACCGGGTCGTACGGCGAATCGCGGCGCGCCGGAGCCCCGCCGTGCGGGCCGTGCTCCAGCGGTTCGGGGCGGCGGACCCCGGCCCGCTGTCGTTCGCCGCGCCCGGCTGGTCCCTGGCCCTGGATCTGCCCGCGGCCCTGCCCGGCCTGGCCCGCTTCCTGGACGACGTCGACGAGGAGGTGGCCGCCGCCGGTGGCCGGGTCTGCCTGGCGAAGGACTCCCGGATGCGCCCGGAGACGGCGGCCGCGATGTACCCGGGGCTGGCGGACTTCCGGGAGCTGCGGGCGCGACTGGACCCGACGGAGGCGTTCCGCTCCGACCTGTCGCGCCGCCTCGGGCTGTAGGCCTCTCTCCCCTCCACCTCAACCGACCAGGAGTTTTCCGTGAAGGATGCCTTCGGCGCCCCCCAGTCCCTGCTCGTCCTCGGCGGCACCTCCGAGATCGCCCTGGCCACGGCGCGCCGGCTGGTCGCCCTGCGCACCCGTCGGGTCTGGCTGGCCGGGCGCCCCTCGCCGGCCCTGGAGTCGGCCGCCGCCGAGCTGCGCGGCCGGGGGGCGGAGGTGCGGACCGTCGACTTCGACGCGCTGGACTCCGCCTCCCACGAGGTCGTCCTCGGCAAGGTCTTCGCGGAGGGCGACGTCGACGTGGTGCTGATGGCGTTCGGAGTCCTCGGCGATCAGGCCCGGGACGAGGAGGAGCCGATGGCCGCGGTCCGGGTCGCCCAGACCAACTACACGGGGGCGGTCTCCGCCGGGCTGGTGTGCGCCGGCGCACTGCAGGCGCAGGGGCACGGTTCGCTGGTGGTGCTGTCCTCGGTGGCCGGGGAGCGCGCCCGGCGCGCGGACTTCATCTACGGCTCCAGCAAGGCGGGCCTCGACGCGTTCGCGCAGGGGCTCGGCGACGCGCTCCAGGGGACCGGGGTGCAGGTGATGGTCGTCCGCCCCGGCTTCGTCCGGACCAGGGCCACGGCGGGGCGGCCGGAGCAGCCGTTCGCGACCGGTCCGGAGGAGGTCGCGGAGGCGATCGTCACGGGGCTGCGGCGGCGTTCGGAGACCGTGTGGGTGCCCGGTTCGCTCCGGGTGGTGATGGCGGCGCTGCGGCACGTCCCGCGCCCGCTGTTCCGCCGGCTGCCGGTCTAGGCCCTACGGCCTCGGGTGCTCAGGGCCGCAGCGACGGCGCCGACGGCGCGTCGACCGTGCAGCCGCCCTGGGCGGGGACCACGGGCGCCCCGCCGCCCCCGCCGAACGGGAAGTCCCTGATCTTGCGCCAGACGGCGTCCGGGCCCTGCTCGTACAGCGCGAAGGATCCGCAGGTCCAGGCGGCCTCGTAGTCCGCGAGCTCCTCGTAGGCCCGGTCCATGGCCTCCTCGGCGATGCCGTGGGCCACGGTGACGTGCGGGTGGTACGGGAACTGGAGCTCGCGCACCAGGGGGCCGGAGGCGTCCCGTACCCGCTTCTGGAGCCAGGAGCAGGCCGAGGCGCCCGCCGCGACCTGGACGAAGACGACCGGCGACAGCGGGCGGAAGGTGCCCGTGCCGGACAGCCGCATCGGGAAGGGGCGGCCGGCCGTGGCGATCCTGTCGAGGTGCGCCTCGATCGCCGGGAGGTCGGCCGACTGCGCCTCGGTCGGCGGGAGCAGGGTGACGTGGGTGGGAATGCCGAAGGCGGCAGGGTCCCCGAAGCTCGCGCGGCGGTCCTGGAGCAGGCTGCCGTAGGGCTCCGGGACCGCGATCGAAACGCCGAGCGTTACGGTCCCCACGTCGTTCTCCTCCATCGTCGATGGTCGATTTCCGGTCATGCCGCGTGGGCCGGGTGTCCGGCCCACGCGTTCCGTCGCCGCCAGTGTGACCCCTGCGGCCATGATCTCGCCAGGGTCCTTGGACTCAGTGCTTCGCGGGCAGGAAGCCCATCCGGTCGTACGTCTGTGCCAGAGTCTCCGCGGCGACGGCCCTGGCCTTCTCCGCCCCCTTGGCAAGGATGGCATCCAGCGTCTCCGGGTCGTCCAGATACTGCTGGGTGCGGGCCCGGAAAGGAGTGACGAATTCCACCATGGCCTCGGCCAGATCGGTCTTCAGCGCACCGTAGCCCTTGCCCTCGTACGCCCGTTCCAGGGCTTCGACGGGGCTGCCGGAGAGGGTGGAGAGAATCGTGAGCAGGTTGCTGACGCCGGGCTTCTTCTCGGCGTCGAAGCGGATCACCGTGTCGGTGTCGGTGACCGCGCTCTTCACCTTCTTCGCCGTGGCCTTCGGGTCGTCGAGCAGGTTGATGAGGCCCTTCGGCGTGGAGGCCGACTTGCTCATCTTGACCGCCGGGTCCTGGAGGTCGAAGATCTTCGCCGTCTCCTTGAGGATGTACGGCGCGGGGACGGTGAACGTCTGTCCGTACCGGCCGTTGAACCGCTCGGCGAGGTCGCGGGTCAGCTCGATGTGCTGGCGCTGGTCCTCGCCCACCGGGACCTGGTTCGCCTGGTAGAGCAGGATGTCCGCGACCTGGAGCACGGGGTAGGTGAAGAGGCCGACGGTGGCCCGGTCGGTGCCCTGCTTGGCGTACTTGTCCTTGAACTGCGTCATCCGGGAGGCCTCGCCGAAGCCGGTGAGGCAGTTCATCACCCAGCCGAGCTGGGCGTGCTCGGGCACATGGCTCTGGACGAAGAGCGTGCACCGCTCCGGATCCACGCCGGCCGCCAGCAGCTGCGCCACGGCGAGCCGGGTGTTGGCCCGCAGCTCGGCGGGGTCCTGCGGGATCGTGATCGCGTGCAGGTCCACGACCATGTAGAAGGCGTCGTGGGTCTCCTGCAGCGCCACCCACTGGCGTACCGCGCCCAGGTAGTTGCCGAGGTGGAACGAGCCTGCGGTGGGCTGGATCCCGGAGAGCACGCGCGGACGGGCGGCCGCGCCGGTGCGGCCCGTCCGCGGCTGGTCGGTGGGGAGGTCAGAGGCCATGGCCCCATTGTCTCAGGTACGAGGGCGATCTCCGGCAGCCGGTGCGGGGCAGAGAGGGCGCGTACCCGCGGCAGCCCGGAGCACGGGAGCGCACGCCTGAGAGGAACCGCACATTTCGGCCGCCCGGCGTGCGACGGCGGGCGCGCCGGGTGATGGAGGTTTCCCGGCGCGGGTTCCGACCGACGATACAAAGTGGGCACCACCCCCCGCCCACGCCGCACGACGAACGGAGATCCCGTGTCGACCACGGAAACTGCCATCGCCTCCGCCGAGGCGCACAGCGCGCACAACTACCACCCGTTGCCGGTCGTCGTGGCCTCGGCGGAGGGCGCCTGGATGACCGATGTCGAGGGCCGCCGGTACCTCGATCTGCTCGCCGGGTACTCGGCACTCAATTTCGGCCACGGCAACCGTCGGCTCATCGACGCGGCCAAGGCCCAGCTGGACCGGGTGACCCTGACGTCCCGGGCCTTCCACCACGACCGGTTCGCCGACTTCTGTACGGAGCTGGCGGCGCTGTGCGGCATGGAGACGGTGCTGCCGATGAACACCGGGGCGGAGGCCGTGGAGACGGCGGTGAAGACCGCCCGCAAGTGGGGCTACCGGGTCAAGGGCGTGCCGGACGGCATGGCGAAGATCATCGTGGCCTCGGACAACTTCCACGGCCGCACGACCACGATCGTCAGCTTCTCCACCGACCCGGAGGCCCGGGCCGACTTCGGCCCGTACACCCCCGGCTTCGAGATCGTCCCGTACGGGGACCTCACCGCGATGCGGGAGGCGATGACCGAGAACACCGTGGCGGTGCTGATCGAGCCGGTCCAGGGCGAGGCCGGGGTGCTGGTGCCGCCGGCCGGCTATCTCCCCGGCGTACGGGAGCTGACCCGCGAGCGGAACGTCCTGTTCATCGCGGACGAGATCCAGTCGGGCCTGGGCCGGACCGGGAGGACCTTCGCGCTGGACCACGAGGGTGTGGTGCCGGACATGTACGTGCTCGGCAAGGCGCTGGGCGGCGGGGTGGTGCCGGTCTCCGCGGTCGTCTCCTCCGCGGCCGTGTTGGGCGTGTTCCGGCCCGGCGAGCACGGCTCCACGTTCGGCGGGAACCCGCTGGCCTGCGCGGTGGCGCTGGAGGTGATCGCGATGCTGCGGACCGGCGAGTACCAGCAGCGGGCGGCCGAGCTGGGCGACCATCTGCACCGGGAGCTGGGCCTGTTGACGGGCGGCGGCGCGGTGGAGTCGGTGCGCGGCCGGGGTCTGTGGGCGGGCGTCGACATCGCTCCGGCGCTGGGCACCGGCCGGGAGATCTCCGAGAAGCTGATGGAGCTGGGGGTGCTGGTGAAGGACACCCACGGCTCCACGATCCGGATCGCCCCGCCGCTGGTGATCAGCAAGGAGGACCTGGACTGGGGCCTGGACCGGCTGCGGGCCGTGCTGAGCGCCTGAGACCCGGGCAGAGGGCCGGACAGGGGCCGGACACGAGGGCCGCCCCCCTGCCCGGCCCTGCCCCCCTGGGCCTCAGAGGATGACGTGGGGCAGGAAGCGGGCGTACTCGTCCGTGACCGGCCCCGCCGACTCCCGGATGCCGAGCCCCGCCGCCTCGTCCTCGACGACCCACGCGCCGAGCACCACCCGGTTGCCGTCGAAGTCGGGCAGCGGGGCCACCTCCTGGTAGCAGCACGGCTCGTCGCGCGACACGGGCGGGGAGCCGGGGCCGTGCAGCTCGACGCCGGCGCCCTCGCGGCCGAGCAGCGGCTTGGACACGTACCCGGCCCCGCCGGGCCCGGCCAGCTCGCGCGGCCCGTCGAGATACGCGGGGAGCAGGTTCGGGTGGCCGGGGTACAGCTCCCAGAGGATCGCGAGCAGCGCCTTGTTGGAGAGGAGCATCTTCCAGGCGGGTTCGATCCAGCAGGTGGTGCCGCTGCCGCCGCCGTTGTCGAGGGTGTCCAGCACCTGCGGGCCGAAGCGGTCCGTGGCCAGCCACTCCCAGGGGTAGAGCTTGAAGCAGCTGCGGATGAACCGCAGCCGGTCGTCGACGAACCGGCCCGACAGCCGGTCCCAGCCGATCTCCTCGACGGACAGCGCCTCGGTGTCGAGCCCGGCCTGCTGGGCGGTCTCGCGCAGATACGCGACCGTCATCAGGTCCTCGCCCAGCTCGTCGCCGTCGGAGTGGACGAAGTGCAGGGGCCCGGGCGGCAGCAGGGGCGCCTGCCGCTTCCAGGCGTCGACCAGCCTCTCGTGCAGGGAGTTCCACTGGTCGGCC
The DNA here is from genome assembly GCF_002551245.1 of Streptomyces sp. rh34. Classification (GTDB taxonomy): domain Bacteria; phylum Actinomycetota; class Actinomycetes; order Streptomycetales; family Streptomycetaceae; genus Streptomyces. The sequence continues at coordinate 6,084 of NZ_NTGZ01000196.1, read as the reverse complement.
CCGGGGAACCGGTCCTCCATCCAGAACCACTGCGCGCTCGCGGCCTCCACCAGCGAGGTCGGGGTGTCGGCGTTGTACTCCAGCATCTTCGCCGGGCCGCTCCCGTCATAGCGCAGGTCGAACCGCCCGTACACGGACGGCAGTTCGGCGCGTCGGCGCCAGGACTCGGCGACCAGCGCGGCCAGGCGGGAATCGGTGATGCCGAGGTCGGCGAAGCGGCCTCGCCCGACGATGTGCCCGGCGGCGGCCAGGCACATCGTGTGCAGTTCCTCGACGGTCTCCTCCAGCGCCTCGACCTCGGGCAGCGAGAAGACGTAGTAGGCGCTCTCGTCCCAGTACGGACGCAGTGAGTCGTCCGGATAGCGGGTGAGCGGGTAGACGACGCCCTGCGACTCGACGGTCTCCTGCCAGCCGGGGCGCGGCTCGATCGTGCGGCGCTCCACGGCGGTCAGCCGCCGCCGGAGCCGGAGCAGCCGAAGCCGCCGCGGTCGACCGCGGACTTGTCGAAGCTGCCGCCCTGCACCTTGCCGTCGTAGCTGCTGGTGCTGCCGCCGTAGTAGTACGAGCCCCGGCCGCCGCCGGAACCGCCCGTGCCGCCGCTGCCGCCCCGGCACTCGTAACTGGGCAGGGTTTCGCGGGTCGTCCGGTCGGCGCAGCGCTTGTCCGGCTCCGAGCCGCAGGACGTGATCGTCAGGGCGAGCAGCCCCATGCCGCCGAGCACGACCGTGCTCGACCTCAGCCTTCGTATGGCCATGTTCTGTTCTCCCCCGTGGTACGCGATCGCATCCGGCGTCCCCTTTTCCGCCACCGGACCTCTTGTCAGATTAGTGGGAGCACTGGCCTGTTCGGAACCTTGCCCTCACGGCAGCACCCGGCACAGGGCGTCGAGCGTGCCCGCCCAGGCGCTCTCCGACGGCGAGCCGTAGCCGATCACCAGGGCGTCGCGGGCGGCCGGGGCGCCCGGGTGGCGGTAGCGCGCGAGGCCCTCCAGTGCCAGGCCCTGGAACGCCGCCGCCTGGATCACCGAACGCTCGGCGCCCGCCGGGAGTCCGAGGACCGCGTGCAGCCCCGCCGCGATGCCGCTGACCTCGATGCCCGGCGCGCGGTCGGCGAGCGCCGCGACGAGTTCGTCGCGGCGGCGGCGGTAGCGCAGCCGCATGGAGCGCACATGCCGGTCGTACGCCCCCGAGGCGATGAACTCCGCGAGCGTCAGCTGGTCGGGCGAGCCGCACATCCAGTCGGACACGCCCTTCACCGCCACCACTTCCCCGACCAGGCTCCGGGGCAGCACCATCCAGCCGAGGCGCAGCCCCGGGGCCAGCGACTTGCTGACGGTGCCGAGATGGACGACCCGCTCCGGGTCGAGGCCCTGGAGCGCGCCCACCGGCTGCCGGTCGTACCGGAGCTCCCCGTCGTAGTCGTCCTCCAGGATCAGCCCGCCGGTGGACCGGGCCCAGTCGACGACGGCGGCCCGCCGGTCCGGGTGCAGCGGTACGCCGGTGGGGAACTGGTGCGCCGGAGTCAGCAGGACCGCGCCCGCGCCGCGCATCGCGGGCAGCTCGCCGGTCCGGGACCCGTGCTCGTCCAGGGGCAGGCACCGGGTGCGCAGCCCGGCTTCGGTGAGGAGGTTCGTATGGAGGTCGAGGCCGTACGACTCGACGGCGACGTCCCGGACCCGGCGTCGGCGCAGCACCCGGCCCAGCAGCGTCAGCCCGTGCGCGAAGCCGGAGCAGATCACAATGCGCTCCGGGTCGGCGTGGACCCCGCGCGCCCGCGCCAGGTACTCGGCCAGCACGGTCCGCAGCTCGACGCGGCCGTGCGGGTCGACGTAGCCGAAGGCCTCGTCGGGCGCGGCGGTGAGCGCCTTGCGGGCCGCCCGGAGCCAGGCCGTGCGCGGAAAGGCGGACAGGTCCGGGGAGCCGGGCTTCAGGTTGTACCCGGCCCCCGGCCGGGCCGGCCGGGAGGGGGTGGCCGCCACCGGGTCCGTCCGGCGCGGCGCCGACCGCTGGGCGACCCGGGTCCCCGAGCCCTGTCGGGCGGTGAGCCAGCCCTCGGCGACCAGTTCGGCGTAGGCGTCGGCGACGGTGTTGCGGGCGACGCCCAGGTCGGCGGCGAGCACCCGGGAGGACGGCAGCCGGGTGCCGGGCGTCAGCCGGCCGGTGCGCACCGCCTCCCGCAGCGCTGCCATCAGCCCGCCGCGCAGCCCCTGGCCGACCGGTTCCAGATGCAGGTCCGCACCGAAAGTGGCCCAGGAATTCGTCATGACAATGGACCATACCGAGGTGCCATCGGGGCCGTAGCGTCGTCCTCATGACCACGACGCACGCACACCAGCACGCCCCGGCCGACCTCGCCCCGGAGCACCCGCCCCGGATCTCCGTCTCCCGGCTCCTCCCCGACGTCTACAAGGCGATGGTCCGGCTCGACATCGCCGCCCGCGAAGGCCTGGACCCCGTCCTGGTCGAGCTGGTGAAGATCCGGGCCTCGCAGCTCAACCACTGCGCGTTCTGCCTGGACATGCACAGCAAGGACGCGCTGGCGGCGGGCGAGTCCGTCGAGCGGATCGTCCAGCTCAGCGCCTGGAGGGAGTCGCGGCACTTCTACACCGCGAAGGAGCTGGCGGCGCTCGCCCTGACCGAGGCGGTCACCGTCCTGACCGACGGCTTCGTCCCGGACGAGGTGTACGCGGAGGCCGAGAAGCACTTCGAGGAGACCGAACTGGCCCAGTTGATCGCCTCGATCACCGTGATCAACTCCTGGAACCGCTTCGGTGTCGTCGGCCGCCTGGGGCCCGGCCACTACACGCCGGGCGACCACAAGGGCTGACCGAGGGCCCTGCGGAGAGCATGCGCGAGCGCCCCCGGCAGCTGCTGCCGGGGGCGCTCGACGTGCCTCGGGTGCGGGTCAGATGAGACCCAGCTCGCGGACCGCGTCGCGCTCCTCGGTGAGCTCCTTGACCGACGCGTCGATGCGCGTACGGGAGAACTCGTTGATGTCCAGGCCCTGGACGATCTCGTAGACACCGTTCTTCGTGGTGACCGGGAACGAGGAGATGATGCCCTCGGGGACACCGTAGGAGCCGTCCGACGGGATGCCCATCGAGGTCCAGTCGCCGGCGGCGGTGCCGTTGACCCAGGTGTGCACGTGGTCGATGGCGGCGTTGGCGGCCGAGGCGGCCGAGGACGCGCCACGGGCCTCGATGATCGCGGCGCCGCGCTTGGCGACGGTCGGGATGAAGGTGTCGGCCAGCCACACCTCGTCGTTGACGACCTCGGCCGCGTTCTTGCCGGCGATCTCCGCGTGGAAGATGTCCGGGTACTGGGTGGCCGAGTGGTTGCCCCAGATCGTCAGCTTCTTGATGTCGGAGACGGCGGCGCCGGTCTTGGCGGCGAGCTGCGAGATCGCGCGGTTGTGGTCCAGGCGGGTCATCGCGGTGAAGCGCTCGGCCGGTACGTCCGGGGCGGCGGCCTGCGCGATGAGCGCGTTGGTGTTGGCCGGGTTGCCGACGACGAGGACCTTGATGTCGTCCGCGGCGTTGTCGTTGATGGCCTTGCCCTGCGGCTTGAAGATGCCGCCGTTGGCGGCGAGCAGGTCACCGCGCTCCATGCCCTTGGTGCGCGGGCGGGCGCCGACGAGCAGGGCGACGTTCGCACCGGCGAAGCCGACGTTCGGGTCGTCGGTGATCTCGATGCCCCGCAGCAGCGGGAAGGCGCAGTCGTCGAGCTCCATCGCGGTGCCCTCGGCGGCCTTGAGGCCCTGCGGGATCTCCAGGAGGCGCAGGTTGACCGGCACGTCCGGGCCGAGCAGGTGGCCGGAGGCGATGCGGAAGAGCAGGGCGTAGCCGATCTGGCCGGCCGCGCCGGTGACGGTGACATTCACGGGAGTGCGGGTCATGGCGGTCTCCGTTTAGACAGCTGGCGGTGGGGGTCCCGGCCCCTGGTGCCGGACCCTGGTGCTGGACACCCTCCGCGCCCCGACGAATCTTGACGTGAAGAGATATCCAGCGGTCAGGCTATCGGACCCGGTCGGGCCGGGCCGCCCGCCCCCCTGTGGCACCGCACACAACCGGTCACGCACCGCACGCATGGGCGACGGGGGGCGGCGTGGGCGGCGGGGACGCCCCGGGCGGGGGCGTCCGGCGCCGTCGTCACCCGCCCGGGCCGGTGCACCCCTTCGTACCGGAGGTGAGCGTCGCGCAGGCCTTCGCGTCGGACGCCTTCTTCACCGCGACCATCGGGGTGTACGCGTCGGTGTTTCCCATGACCTCGCCGTCCTGCCCGCCGGTGCCCGCGGTGATCCGCACGGTGTCGCCGACGGCCGCCTCGGTGAGCCGGGCCCAGGCGGCGGAGCAGACCTCGCTGTAGCGGACCTCGACCTTGCTGCCGCCGACCACGGCGCCTGCGACCGTACGGGCGAACTCGCCGCCGCATCCCATCGCCTCGGGGTCCTGCCCGGCGCAGTCCGCGCCGCTGCACTCGACGCCCACGGGCAGCTCCGGGGCGGCCGCGGTGGGGGCCGCCGACGGGGGCGAGGTGGCCTCGGCCGCGTCGTCGTCGCCGGGTGCGAGCAGCACCGCGCCGACCACGACGATCAGGGCGCCGACGGCCCCGACGGCGAGCATGGCGCCCTGGCTACGGAATCCGGGGGTCCTGCCCCCGGCGCTGCGGCCCGCCCGCCGGCCGTCCTGCGGCGCCCCGGGAGCCTCCGGTGCGCTGCCGCGCTGGTGGGGCACGGACGGCGGGAGCGCCGTGTCACGGTCGCCGGGCCCGTAAGCCTCGGTCGCGTGACCGCCCGGCCCGTACGCCCCGGTCCCGTAACTGCCGGGCCCGTGGCCGTCGGTCGCGTGGCCGCCCGGTCCCTGGCCGTACGCCCCGTGGGCGGGGACCCGCGCGTCGGGGCCGGACGCGCCGTGCCGGCCGTCGGCGGAGGCCGGGCTCCAGGCCCGCTCCGCCAGCTCCCGGTCGGCCGTGAGGTGGTGCTGCGGGGTGCCCGTCACCTCGGCGAGGGCCGCGACGGCTCCGCGCGGGGCGAGCAGCCGCCCGTTGAGGTACCCCTCCCAGGACGTCTTGCTGTAGCCCGTGCGGTCGGCCACCGCGTCGAGGTCCAGCCCGCTGCGGTCGACGAGCCCGCGCAGCCGGCCGGCGAACTCCCTGATCCGCGGGTCGAGCTCTTCGGGCAGTGCCTGCCAACGAGACATCGCGTGTTCCCCCCTCATGTCCCCCGGACGTACTTGCTGTGCCCCGCCGCGGCCGGTCCCCCGGTCCCCGCGTTCCCGGGCCCGTCCGCTGTCCGTCCGGCGAGGACGTCAGCCGGACCACCCACGAGGATGCGTGGAGCCAGGGTGTCGGTTCCTGACGAGGAGGCGCACGGGAGCGTTCCGGACGAGGTGCGTGTCCTCACGCGCCCCGAACACCGCGCCGGCCACCGCTCCGTCTGCTCCGTGCCGCTCGGTGCGCCGTGCCAGTCTGCCATCGTTGCGCGGCGATCACACCGTGCCGGAATGGTCACTTCCGTGCCACAGGCCACAGTGATCGCTTGTTCCGGTCACCCATGTCCGTGACGCTGGAGTCCGGACGGGGCAAGGCCGCTCATCCCGCCGCATACCGGGGCTGTTGCCCGGTTGTCCCGTTCCGTCGTGGTGTCCGTCCCTCCTCGGGGGTAGGGACGGGCACCACGGACCTGATCGGGACGAGCCCGTCCGCCAGGGGCTAGCGGATCGTGAAGCGGACCGCGTCCTCCAGGATCGGGACGTCGAGCCACGGTGCGGGCTGTGCGACCAGCGCGAGCAGCACGATCAGCGTGCCCATCAGCCCGTACGTGACCAGGTCGGTGAAGCGGGAACGTACCGCCAGCATCCCGACCGATGGCACCACCCAGCGCAGCACGGCACCGGCGATCAGTGCGCCGCCGATCAGGATCGTGCCGATGCGGAACGCCTGGTCGAACGGGTCGAGCACCACGATCAGCAGGCCGAGGCCCGCCGCGCAGAGCACGGTGAGCAGCGGCCACTGCCGGGCCGGGGCGGGCGCGTCGCCGGACGCCGCCCTGCCGCCGCCCTCGGGCCGGGCGGTGTCCCGGGTGAAT
>NZ_NTGZ01000195.1 GCF_002551245.1 Streptomyces sp. rh34 | reverse complement strand
AGACACTCCGGTGATCCTGCCGTCGGCCCCGGTGACCGCGGCCGCGGCCTCGCCGGTGTGCGTCCGGGCCCCGCGCCGGACCGCGGCGCGCAGCAGTGCGGCCGCCGCGAGAACGGGCTGCACCTGGGCGTCCTGCGGGTAGTGGACGCCGCCGGGGAGGCCGGGCGCGGCATGGGGTTCGAGTGCGCCGACGTGCTCGACGGCTTCGGTGCGGACGCCTGCGGCCTCCTGACGGGCGGCGAACGCGTGCAGGGCCCCGAGGGCTTCGGATGTGCTCGCGACGACCAGGCCGCCCTTGGCCTCCAGTTCGACGGTTTTCGGGCCGAGTTCCTCGCCTGCCTCGTCCCAGAGGTCACGGCTGAGCCGGGCCAGCTCCAGTTCGGGGCCCGGCTCCTTGTCGGAGAGGAGAATGTTGCCCTCCCCCCGGCTGGTCGTGCCCGCGCCGACGGGACCACGGTCGAGGACGGTGACGTCGAGCCCCGCAGCGGCGGCGTGGAACGCGCAGGCGGCGCCCACGATGCCCGCTCCGACAACGACGACTTCCATGGCCGCTCCCTAGTGCAATGTCACATGCCATTGCTTTAGGCTATACATCCGGACGACCCGAGGACAACGCCACCGCACCGGTGACTTTCCCCGGGCACCGGGGGCGCCCGGCACGCGATCGCCGCCGCGACCGGCGCGCCGTTCGGCCCCCCGCACCGGGCCGCCTCGGCGGAAACAGGTCGCCGAGGCGGCCCCCTGCGGCCTCCGGCAGACAGGTTCCGGTCTCACGCGGGGGGCCTGAACTCCGGCAGCACCAAGGCCGAGTGGGCCGGCCGCCCCTCCGCCGGGAGCGGCGTGGAGCCGAGCCCGCGCAGCATGGTGTTACGCCGCTCCAGCGCCCGGGCGGTGGTCGGGAAGAGAGCGGCCTCGCCCTTGCCGGCCTGATCCTGGTTCAGGGTCACGAACGCGCGGGTGTCACGTTCGTAGGCGGCGAAGCCCGCGGAGTGATCCCGTTCGGCCGCCAGGGAGCCGGCGAGCATGTACGCCCCGACCAGGGCGAGGCTGGAGCCCTGGCCGGTGAGGAACGAGGGCGCGTACGCGGCGTCTCCCACCAGCGCGACCCTGCCGCTGGACCAGCGGGGCATGCGGATCTGGCTGACCACGTCGAAGAACAGGTCGTCCGCGTCGCGCAGGGCGGCGAGCATGCCCGGAACCTCCCACCCCGCGCCGTCGAAGACCGCGGCGACCAGCTCCCGTTGGGCCTCCGGGTCGCGGAACACGTCGATCGGCGGTTGCGGGCGGGCGAAGTTCAGGAAGCCGTGCACGTCGTCGTCGTCCCCCACGGCGTACAGCACCGCGGCCCGGCCCGGGGCGTTCCACATCGTGGTCTCACGGACGAGCCCGAAGGTGTTGCGCAGGGTGAACCCGGCGAAGCAGTAGCCGAGATAGCGGTGGAACCGCTCCTCGGGGCCGAACAGGAGCTCGCGAGTGTGCGAGTGCAGCCCGTCCGCCCCCAGCACCAGGTCGAACGTACGACTGGCGCCCCCGCGGAAGGTGACGTCGACCCCGTGGCGGTGCTGGTCGAGGGTGTCGATGGAGTCGCCGAACAGGAGCTCCACCTCGTCCCGGACCGCCTCGTGGATGGCGCCGGCCAGTGCCCCGCGCCGCACCTCCAGGTCTCGTCCCGCGACACCGCCGGTGACGGCGTGCGGGTCCACCGAGGCCACCTCGGCGCCGTCCTCGTCGAGGAAGGTCAGCCGGCGAAGATCGATGTGCGCCTCCCGCAGCCGCGGCAGGATCCCCATCCGCCGCACGACGTCGAGTGCGGTGCCGCGCACGTCGATGGGATAGCCGCCGTCGCGGACCGTGCCCGCCCTCTCGACCACCGTGACCGCGAATCCGTAGCGGTTCAGCCAGTACGCGAGGGCGGGCCCCGCGATGCTGGCCCCGGATATCAGGACCGTACGTCCGCGTGCGGCGGAGGCGTTCGCCAACAGATCGGTGCGGGTCATTCCTTGGCTCCTTTGTTCAGGGTGCGGACGACGAGGAGGGACAGCGCCGTGACGGCGCCGGCCAGGACGAAGCCGGCGACGAAGGCCGATTCGGCCGGGAGATCCGACCCCGCGGGTGTTCCGGCGGTGAGGATCGCGCCGCTGATCTGGACGCCCACGGCGAAGCCGATCACGCGCGTCACCAGGACCAGGCCGGTGGCGATACCGGTGTCGCCGCGGTCCACGGAGGTGGCGGCACTGGTCACCATCGCCGTGACACAGAGCCCGTTGGCGAGCGCGATCAGTGCCTTGCCCAGGACGAGGTGCCAGACCTCGGTGTGTACGGCCGCCAGGCCGAGCAGGCCGGCGGCCATGATGAGGACCCCGGCGGTGACCACGGCACGCGAACCGAACCGCCGCGCCCCGAACCCGCCGGCCGGCCCGGCCAGCGACGCCGCCACGGCGCCGGGCAGCAGGAAGAGGCCGATCTGTGTGGCGCTCGCCCCGAACCCGTACGCGTCGGCGGACACCGCGAACAGTGCCGGGACGAGATAGGCCGCCACCGACGTACCGACGCAGATCATGAACGTCAGCACGCACGACTTCCACACCGCCGGGCGTCCGAGCATGCGCAGATCGACCATCGGCGCGGACGCGCGACGTTCGACCGCCACCCATCCGGCCGCGAAGGCGGCCGGCGCCACGAGGAGGGCGACCAGCACGAGGGGCCGCGCGGTGAGGTCGGGTGCCAGCGCGAGGGCGAGCATGAGCGTGACCAGCGTTCCGCTCAGGAGGACCAGGCCGGGCCAGTCGACCCCGGCGCCGTCCGACCGGCGCGGCGGATCCTGCGGCATCGACCTGTGCACCAGCACTGTGGCCCCGATGACCGCGAACGTCGGCAGCGCGAACATCCAGTGCCGGGACAGTCCTTCGGCCACAGGTCCGGCCGACAGCGTTCCCGCCATCGTGCCCCCCACGAACAGCCCGCTGACCACCCCGATGGCCACCTTGGACTCCCCCTCGGGAAGGTGTTCGCGCACCAGGATGAACGACAGGGGCAGCGCGCCCACCATCGCTCCCTGCAGTATCTGACCGAGCAGCAGCACCGGCAGGTTCGGTGCCAGGGCGGACACCAGACCACCGACGCAGACCACCGCCATCAGCCGGACGAGCACCCGTTTCCCGCCGTAGCGGTCGCCTAACTTCCCTGCCACCGGCGTGATGAGCGCGCCGGTGACGAGGAGCACGATGCTGAGCAACGCCCCTTCGGCGTGACTCATGTCCAGCTCGCGTCGCAGCAGCGGGAGCGTCGGCGTCACCACCGATTCCAGGGCGCCGGTGGCCGGCGCCAGGAGGCCGAGGGCCCGGAGAGCGGCCTTCCCCATGCGGAGCGGGGGAGCCGAGGTCGTGGTCATGGAGGTCCTTTCCTCACGGCCCGGCGGGCGGGGCGGAGTCGCCCGCATACGGAGGAACGCGCACGGTACGCACCGGGCCAGAACTACACTACACCGTGCAGTGTAGAAAGGTTAGGATGAGCCCATGCCGACCACCAAGACCCTGCGCGAGGGGTCCACACGGAAGCGGGCCGCCATCCTCTCGGCGGCCCGGGAACTGTTCCTCGCCGACGGCTTCGACCGCTCCAGCGTCGACGCGGTCGCCGCCCGGGCGGAGGTGTCCAAGCGGACGGTCTACGACTACTTCGGCGACAAGCGGAGCCTGCTGCGGGCGGTCGTCGACTCGGTCGGCCAGTCGCTGGTCACCACGGTCCGGCGCACCCTCGACGACACCCTCACGGGAATCACCGAGGTCGATGAACTGGAGGACGGCCTGGTCGCGTTCGCGCTGCGCATCGCGACCGACATGCTCGGCTCGGCGGAGTACACGACACTGCAGCGCCTGGTCCGGACGGAGTCCGGCCACCTGCCGCCACAGGACTACAACCCCATGGCGGACACCCCCGACGAGGCGATCGCCGAGCGGTTCGCCGCGTTCGCCGGGGCCGGGCTGCTCGACGCCCCCGACCCCCGGCTGGCGGCCGACCAGTTCCTCGCACTGACCTTCGGCGTCGCACTGGACCGCCTCGGCTCCGCGAACGCCGCGCAGGACGCCCGCGTACGCCCACTCGTCATCGAGGGAGTACGGACGTTCCTCCGGGCATACCGGGGCGATCGGGGCCGGGGCGGCACGACCTGACGAGGGCGGCGACGGATTACGGGGCAGCCCAAAGCCGCAGGATGCTGCACCGGGCCTGGACGAAACCAGTACAGGGGGCCATAGACTGACGCGGGATCGGGTAAAGGAGCCCGACTGAGTGTGTGAAAGCGGGACCTGAATTGCCCCCGAATCCACTCATCGGAGACATCATGAATGAAACACCCGTGCCGCACCCACTGGATGTGCTGGACGAGATCGACCAGCGGCACGTGCGAGAACAGCAAGCCATGCTGTACGCCAGGGCAACCCCGTGGTCCGAACTGCTGACCCAGTACGTAGACGCACTGGCCGCACTGGTGACGGAAGACTCCGAGCCGGACAACCCGGCGGAAACCACGTCTTCCGAGGACGGATATTCGGGCAGCTGAGCCTGACCGGAAGCGGTCGCCCGATCACGGCGACCGGCTCCGCCGGATGGGTGTCCCGTCAGGTCGGGGGCGCCGGCCCTTCGGAGCCGGTCGCCGGACGTATGCGGCTTCCCTTCGCGGGTCGCCCCGGCGACCCGCCCCGGGCCCCGTGCCTTCTCCGCCTACCCGGCTTTGCCAGGGCAACCGGTCGCAATACTTGTTTCAGGAAGCTGCCGGTGAGCCTCGCGGCTGTCCGCCGGATGCGGTGCGCCTCCGGCGTCCGAGCGGGACGGCTGCGGGGGCAGCAGACCCAGTTTGGCGGCGCGGACGCCGGCCTGGAAGCGGGAAGTGGCTCCGAGCAGCACCATGATCTCCGCGACGTAGCGCCGGTACGTCCTTACCGACACGCTCAGTTCACGGGCGGCCACCTCGTCCGTGACCCCGGCGCGCAGCGCGCTGAGGATACGCCGCGCGAGCTCGGCCCGCCCCCATGAGTTGAAGGCGATCCTTTCCCAGGCGGGCGCGGCATTTCGCCAGACGCTCTCGAAGTGGATGCTCAGGGTGTTCAGCATTTCCGGCAGCCGGATCAACGAGGCGTAGCGCCCGGCCGCGGAATCGGCCACGACCAGGGCTGTCCGGCCGTCGACGATCAGCGCCTGAAGCGGTGGTAACCGAGTGACCCGGATTGCTGCCGGATACTCCTTGTCGCGCTGTTCGCGTACGTATTCCTCGTCAAGCATCGACGGCGTGGTCAGCAGTCGTACCGAGACGTGCTCGTTCGCCTCGTAGATCAGATCGCGCTCCGGCTGCTCACCACGGCCCTTGCTCATCTCGTCCAGTTCGCTGGACCTCGGCGGGCGGGCGTGCAGGATGTCGATTCCCCTGGTCGCACTGCGGATCAACTGGTCCGCGGTGTCGAGTATGACCTCGTAGTCACTGTCCAGCGAAGTGATCAGACGCTCCTTCGTCGACCTGTCGCGCTGAATGGCGATGGTTGACTCGATGAGTGCCTGCACCTGCAGCAGAGCGTGGCCCAGTTCGCTTTCCTGTCCCATGGAAGCTTGGAAGTCCGTTCTTTTCAGTGACATCGGCATGGTCGAGCAGCATCATCAGGGGTGCTGCACACAATCGGCCAGAAGAACGAGTCGCAGGCCGGGGAAAGCGACTGGGGGCCTGCCGTGGACAGCCCTGCGATGTCCCCGCGAAACCTTGATGCGCAGAACCGAGACCGTGCCCCGCCGCCCGTGGGAACGGGGGTGGCACTCCGTCGTCCCCATGGCTCGCTCTCCAAAAGGGGAATGACGTACGCGAACTTTCCCGCATGCCCGCAGAATGCGCCACCACGGCTCTGATTCTGGCTCAGGTTCCGGCTCCGGTTCGCCGGCCTCGGCTGCGCCCTAGCCTGACAGCAGGCCGACTTCGACGGCCCGGACTCCGGCCTGGAAGCGGGAGTTCGCATCGAGCTCCCGCATGATCTCCGCGACATACCTCCGGTAGGTGCGCAGGGACACCTTCAACTCCCCCGCCGCGGTCTCGTCGGTGTCGCCCGCCCGTAGCCGCTCCAGGATCCGGTGGGTGAGTGCGGTGCGCAGGCGCGGGCTGACCGCGAACGGATTGTCGAGTTTGCGTCCACGGGACCAGGCGCCCGCGAACAGCAGTTCCAGCGTGCGGACCGTCGCCGTGTCGTTCACGACGAAGGCCTGACCTCCCGCCGTGACATCCGCCCGCACGAACGCCGCGGTTCCGTCGACCACGACCGTCTCGCGCAGATCGCTGTCGGATGTCCGGATGCCGAGTCCTGGGGCCTGCGAGCGCCGCAGTATCGCGAGCGTCGGCTCCAACGCCGGGTCGGCGCTGCACAGCACCCGGACCATCGAGCGGTCGGGAATGCATGCCAGCAGCCGGGGCACGATGTCCGCCAGCTCGCCGGGTCCGGTCAGCACGATGCACACCGAGTGACGGGCCTGGCGGGTGAGCTTGTCGAGTACAGCGCCGAACGGCGAAGCATCCGTGCGCACGACGCGTGGAGTCACCCCGGCTTGCCGGCGATGGAGGGTCACTGTCGACTCGATCAGGGCGTGGGCCTGTAGCAATGCCTGTTCGAGGTGGACGGCGGGGCTACCCGTCTCGGCCTCCACCGAACCGCAGAGATCGTGCACGTCCGAGTTCGCGCCCCGGTCCGGTGCCTCACCGTCCCCCGCCCAGCCCTCAGCCGCGTCTCTCGCGCCCGTACTCCAGGATTTTACCGCCATGGAAATCCCCCGAATTCCTGACCAGTACAGCCATTTAGTTGAACCATCAAACTCGCCGCCGGTTGGGCGAGTGATCTGTTCTCAAACTTAGTTCGAGCGATCAGATCACGTCAACAAGTATCAGATGACGTTTCACATGGGCAACTTCCCGATCTTCTTGTAGCAGGTCAGAGCCATGGCGAGGCAGACGGAGGCAAGGAAGCGGCCACCCTTTCGCTGATATCCGGACAATGAGTCAACAGCAGCCGAACAGTCATGAGACGGACCGGACCGTCGTGCACTGACCCCGGACGCCCACGACCCGCGAAAGGCCCTGAGACTCGGACAGAACACACGAATCGGCGTTCGCTTTGCCGGGTTCGACCCGTTCAGCGGCCTCTTTTTCGCGCGGGCGGAAGCCGCACCGACGAGCGCCGAGGCCCGCACGCCCGCGGCCCCACCCCGAACCTTCGGCACACCGCCGGCGGAGGCGTGCCGAAGGTTGGACCCCGAACCGGCCGACCAGCCGATCCCGGCGACAGGAAACTGCCTCCAGAGGGCGAAATTGAAGATTCCGGTTCCGGTTATCTCGCTGAGAATGACCGCGTCCCCGCAGTCCGTATCCCCTGCTGTCCACTTCTGGTCAGATCTGGAGTGGAGTGTCTGACCCCCTTCTTACGATGAGCTCGTGACTACAGCCCGTACCGCCACGACGCGCCCCATCGGCATGTTCACGCCGGACGGGTTCGAGGCTGCGGACGCCCTGGTGTGGTGGTGGAAGGTTTCAGCCGATTCGGACATGGCGGATGACCTGACTCTCCTCAGCGACGGCGAGCGAGTGCGGGCGCGACGTTTCAGGTCCGCCAATAAGGCCGCGGAGTTCGTCATCTGCCGGTCCGCCATGCGCCATATCTTGTCTGATTTTCTCCAGATTTCCCCAGACGAGTTGGTACTCGGTCGACGGCCACGCACGGAATACGAAGACGCCGACCACGGACCGCCCGCCATAATTCACCCGAACACCCCTTTACACATCAGTCTCTCCCATGCAACGGGACTGGGGATGTTCGCTCTGTCTCCATTCCACGTCGGAATTGATGTGGAACTAAACGGCCGTAGGATTGTCAGGGAGCTGACCGACGCTGCGCTCACCCCTCGTGAGCGCAGCTTCGTACTGTCCCAGCCCGACGAGCCGGGCCGGTCCCGCGCTTTCCTGCTCTGCTGGACGCGCAAGGAAGCGGCACTCAAGGCCGTCGGCACCGGGATCACCTCCGGCCTCGGCGCGCTGGAGAGTCACGCCTGGAAGCCCGGACCCGCGCGGATGGTCACTCCCGGGCCCGGGACGCCGGCCACGTGGTGGGTGGGCGACGCCGAGGCGCCGGACGGGTGGACGGCCTCCATCGCGCTGGCCGGCGAACCGGCCGGCCCGGTCGCCGAAGGAGCGAACGACACGTTGACCGGCGACATCTCCGGTCGTCTCCGAAGGAATGTCATCGCGCGGCCGTTCATTTCTCGCCGGGCCTCGTAAGGGTTCTCGCCGGGCCTCGTAAGGGCTGGAGAAACTCCCACTCGCCATGCAGACGGAGCAACGGAGAAGCTTGTGCACGCCTCACGCCCACAGTCCATCGCCCATCTGCTGCTCCGCGCCGTCGACGAACACTCCGGGGCAGGCATCCGCTACTGCCTCGGCGGGGCCCAGGCGCCGTATCACGACCAGAGCCCTGCCGAATTGCTGGCCGACGCTCAGCGCGTCCGCGCGGGACTGGCCGCCCGGGGCCTCCGGCCGAAGGACAAGGTCATCCTGTTGCTCGAACGGCCGAGGGACTTCATCACCGCCTTCTGGGGTGCTGTCCTGGGCGGCTATGTGCCTTGTCCCATGGCCCCGTTGCGCAGTGACGTAGAGCAATGGAGTGCCCGGCTCAGCCATGTGAACGCTCTGCTGGAAGGCCCGCTGGTCGTCACCACGGAATCGCTGGCCGCGGAACTGCCGCAGGTGACCGGCCTCGCCGTCACCGCATACGAGCGGCTCGCCGCCCCGCACGCGGACCTGAGGCACGACGCGGCCCCGGCCTGGACGGCGCACCCCGACGACCCCGCCGTCCTCGTCATGACCTCCGGCTCGACAGGTGCGGGCAAGGCGGTCGTGCTGACCCACGCGAATCTCCTCGTGTCCATGGCGGCGAAGAACGGCCACCATCGGCTGACAGCCGACGACACCACCCTGAACTGGGTCTCCTTCGACCACGTGGCCGCACTGCTGGAGTGCCACCTGCTCCCGCTGACCCACGGCGCTCGCCAGGTCCACGTCGAGGCCTCGGTCGTCCTGAGCGATCCCCTGGAGTCCCTGCGGCTCGTCTCGCGGCATGGCGTGACGGTCACCTTCATGCCCAACTTCCTCCTCGGTCTGCTCAACTCGGCGGAGGAAGACCTCGACCGCGCCCCTGCCGGGGCTGCCGGATCGCACCCGGCCGGATCCACCGGGCAAGCGTTCGACCTGGGCCGGCTACGGCACATCATCAGCGGTGGGGAGGCCGTGGTCACCGCGACCGGAGAGGATTTCCTCCGCCGCTTCGCCCCGTACGGTCTACGCCCCGGTTCCCTGTGGCCCGCCTTCGGAATGACCGAGACCTGCGCGGGCAGCGTCTATTCCCAGGGTTTCCCCGACGCCGACCGCGGCCGGGAGTTCGCCACCCTGGGCACCCCGGTCCCCGGCCTGCGTATCCGGATCGGGGACGCGGAGGACCTCCGGGGGGACCGCGAACTCCCGGTCGGCGAGGTGGGCGAACTCCAGCTCAAGGGGCCCGTGATCACCTCGGGCTACTTCCGCGACGAGACCGCCACGCGTGAGGCGTTCACCACCGACGGCTGGTTCCGCAGCGGCGACCTGGGCCGCATCGACCAGGAGGGCCGCCTGAGCCTGGTCGGCCGCAGCAAGGACAGCATCATCGTGAACGGCGTCAACTACTACAGCCAGGAGATCGAGACCGCACTGGAGCAGCTCGACGGGGTGGGCGCGTCGTACGTGGCCGCTTTCCCCACCCGCCGGAAAGGCAGCGACACCGAGCAGCTCGTGATCGCCTTTCACCCGGACGTCCCCGCGGACGACGAGGTCGCACTGCACCGGGTGACGGCCGCCGTGCGCAGCCGCGTGATCCTGCACTGCGGCTTCCGCCCGGGCCTCCTTCTGCCGCTGCCGAAGGAGGCCTTCCCCAAGACCAGCCTGGGCAAGATCCAGCGCAGCTTGATGCGCGGACGGCTGGAGGCCGGCGCGTACCGTAGCGTCGTACGGGCCTGCGACGAGCTCAGCGTGCGCATGCTCGGCGGCTACGCGGCTCCGGAGGGCGAGACCGAACGCGTGCTCGCGGAGATATTCGCGGACGTTTTCGCCACACAGGTGGGCTCGATCAGCGCCACCGCGAGCTTCTTCGACCTCGGCGGGACGTCGCTGGACGTGCTCCAACTGCGCAGCAGGGTGTCCCAGCGGCTCGGTGTCGCGGATCTGCCGATCACCGCCGTCCTCAAGGCTCCCACGGTCCGCTCGCTCGCCGCCCGGCTGACCGCTCCCACCCGCCGGCCGGGCCTGCGCGAGGCGGACTACGACCCGATCGTGCCCATGCAGACGACGGGGACCGGGACGCCGCTGTTCTGCGTGCACCCGGGCGTCGGCGAGGTTCTGGTCTTCGTCAACCTCGCCAGGTACTTCGTAGGGGAACGGCCCTTCTACGCGCTGCGAGCCCGCGGATTCGACGAGGGCCAGAAAGCGTTCGCGACCTTCGAGGAAATGGTGCGCAGCTATGTGGCCGCCGTCCGGGCGCGGCAGCCGCACGGCCCCTACGCCCTGGCCGGCTACTCCTTCGGCGCCGCCGTCGCCTTCGAGATGGCCAAGATTCTGGAGGGCGACGGCGAGCGCGTCGACTTCCTGGGCTCGTTCAATCTGCCGCCGCACATCAAGTACCGCATGGAGGAACTGGACTTCGCCGAGACCGCCACGAATCTCGCCTTCTTCCTCGGTCTGATCGACAAGCGGCGGTCGCTGGAACTGCCGAAGGCTCTGCGCGGCCTGCCCAGGGAGAACCAGCTGACCCGGCTGATGGAGATCGCACCCGCACAGCGGATGGCCGAACTCGATCTGGACCTCCAGCGGTTCAGTGCCTGGGCCGAGCTGGCCGACCGCCTGACCGACCTCGGACGCGGCTACGAACCCGGCGGCACCGTACGCGCCATGACCGTCTTCTACGCACATCCGCTGCGGGGCACCCGGCAGAAGTGGCTGGCCGACGAGCTGCGGCGCTGGGACGCATACACGAGAGAGCCCAGCCGGTACGTCGAAGTTCCGGGTGAGCACTACACCTTGATGGGCCCCCGCCACGTGGACGCCTTCCAGTCCGTTCTGCGCCGGGAGCTCGACCGCTCCCTGGCCGAAGCGGACGAGTCCGCGCCACGGGGCGCCACGGTCACCGATGACGACAAGTGAGGAGTGTGGTACCGGTGAATGGCAAAAAGGTTCTGGTGACCGGAGGCACCGGGCAGGTCGCCCGTCCGGTGGCGGAGTCCCTCGCGGAGCACAACGATGTGTGGTGCCTCGGCCGGTTCGGCGCACCGGGCGTCGAGCGCGAGCTGAACGAGAAGGGCATCACGACCTGGCAGTGGGACATGGACGACCTGTCGGGCGATGCCCTCAAGGGTCTCCCGGACGACTTCACCCATGTCATCCACTCCGCGGTCCGTCGCGGTGAGGACGGTGACTTCAACGCCGCGATCGAGGTGAACTCCACCGCGACCGGGCGGCTGATGACCCACTGCTGGACGGCGGAGGCTTTCCTGTACGTCTCCACGGGCGCCCTCTATGCCCGTCAGAGTCTGGACCACCTGTACACGGAGGCCGACCCGGTCGACGGCGTCGCCGACTGGCTGCCCGCCTATCCCGTCGGCAAGATCGCCACCGAGGGAACCGTGCGTGCCTTCGCTCAGGTCCTGGGGCTGCCCACCACGATCGCCCGGTTGAACATCGCGTACGGGCCCGGGGGATACGGCGGCGTACCGATGCTGTACTTCGAGCGCATGCTGGCGGGCGAGCCCATACCCGTACCGGTCAGCGGTCAGAACTGGCTCTCCCCTCTGTACACCGACGACCTGGTGGCCCACGTGCCGCACCTGTGGCGGTCCGCTTCCGTGCCCGCGACGCTGGTCAACTGGGGTGGCGACGAGTCGGTCGGGATGACCGACTGCGTGCGCCACCTGGAGGAGCTCACCGGCGTCGAGGCGAAGCTCGTGCCGAGCGAGGTAACGCGGGAGACCTACCGCTTCGACCCGGCCAGGCGCCAGGAACTGACCGGCCCCTGCCGGGTCGGCTGGCGCGACGGCATCCGCCGCACCCTGGAAGCGCTGTATCCCGAGCACCTGATCCGCCCTTGAGGAGCGTTGGCATCCGATGCACCAGGAAACGTACGAACAGGACAACCGCGAAGGCGGCGGCGTGGCGAACGTCGACGTGATCCGCGCCGCATACGGTGCCTTTCACTCCCAGGACGTGGACGCGCTGCTGAAGAATTTGGCGCCGGACATCGAGTGGGTCCACCCCGAGGGGATGGCCGATCACGGTCTGGGCGGTACCCGGCACGGGCACTCCGGTGTTCTGGCCTTCCTGCGACACGTACCGAGCGTCATCGGCGGGATGCGCCTGGAGCCGCAGGAGTTCGTGGTCTCCGGCAACCGTGTCATCGTCCTGGGCACCCGGCAGGTGACGTCGCTGCACGGCCGGACGGCGACGCTGCGGTTCGTCCACTCGTGGACGCTCCGCGACGGCAGGGCCGTACGGATGGAGGACGTCTTCGACACGGTCGCCTTCCGGCGGCTGATCGAGAACACTCCGGAGGCTTCCGCCTGAGGACCCGTTGTCTGTCCCCTGTTGACGAGTAGCCAGGCAGTGGCGGTCGCGGCGCCGGTTGCGCTGTCGCTTGACGACGGTCCCCAGCGAGGACGACCGGAGGTCGTGCCTGGTCGGCGGGGCGGACTGGGCTGCCGGGGTCGACCGGAGCGTGCGGGCGGTCTCCTGAACGGCACCTGAACCTCGCGATCGAACCGGTCGGCCGCCCCGAGGACACCTCCGGCTTCATCGTCCTACCCGGACGCTGGGTCGGCGAACGATCACGCGCCTGGATGATGCACGTCCGCCGCCGGGCCAGGGGCCACGAACGGCTCATGCAGCACTCCGAGACCTGATCACCTGGGCTGCCACAACCCTCATGACACGGCGCTTGACACGCTCCACCTCAAGCATCGGCGAGCCGCACGAACAGCAAGGCAGGCAGTCAACCCCGCAGCCATGAACGGCAGCAGCGGATACAAGACGCCCACCCCCCATGAGGTGAAACTGGTGTCGATCACCGCATAGGTTCCCAACGGCGTCCCGGCAGCCGCTACGGTCTCTCCCGCCTTGCCGTCATATCCCACTTTCACCGTGCCGATGCTCTCGCCGTCCGCGAGCGTGCCCATGCATGCGTTGTGGCTCCCCCCGCGACCGTCGACCTTGAGCCGGCATTGCGAGAGACGTATCTGCACTTCGTCCCCAGCCAGTCCCAGCCGGACGATTCCCAGCGCTCCCACCCAGAGGGTTACCCCCATGAACAGCACCGCCATCACGCCCCAGGCCATTGCTGCTACGGCCCACCCCTTACGTGTCATGGGGCCAGCATGGCGCACCAGGATCGAACCCGGGTTCCGAGGAAGCGCGGACGTGGTGGGACGCACGAGGGGAGGCCCACCGCGGTACCTGCCTCCGGCCGATGTCAGCCGGGTCCCGCCCCCGGGAACGCCGGCCGTCGGCCTGCTCCCCCGACGCAGCGGATGCGCGGCGTCCGGCGCGTGACCGGGCGGCTCACTCCTCGGACATCCAGGACCGCGGCGACCGGCCGTCGGCCCGTGACGCGGACCAGCGCGCGGCCCGCATACGGGC
>NZ_NTGZ01000194.1 GCF_002551245.1 Streptomyces sp. rh34 | reverse complement strand
GGGGCGGTGAGGGTGGCCGGGGCGGCGGCCGGGGCCGTCGGCGTCGGCGCGGTCGAGCGGGAGATGAGGTCCTGGGGGAGCATCATCAGCGCGCCGGTGCCGCCCCGGGCGGACGGCCGGAAGGAGACGGTCAGACCGTGCTTGCGGGCCAGC
This sequence comes from Streptomyces sp. rh34, assembly GCF_002551245.1. Lineage (GTDB taxonomy): Bacteria > Actinomycetota > Actinomycetes > Streptomycetales > Streptomycetaceae > Streptomyces. The sequence continues at coordinate 13,686 of NZ_NTGZ01000194.1, read as the reverse complement.
CGGCCGACGACGGCGAGACCGAGGCGGGTGCCGGAGAGGTTGGTGAGGTCCTGGTTCTCCGCGGAGACGGCCTTCTCGGCGCGGCGCAGCTGCACCTCGCTCATGACGAGCCCGCTGTCCTCGACGGTGATGACGATGCCCGCCGGGACCTCCTCCACGTACACGTGGACCTCGGCGGTGGGCGGCGAGAAGTTGGCAGCGTTGTCGAGGAGTTCGGCAAGCGCGTGCATGATGCCCTCGGCCGCGTGACCGGCGATGGCGACATCGCTGGTGGAGTGCAGGCGGACCCGCTGGTAGCTGCCGATCCGGCCCATCGCGCCGCGCAGGATCGACTCCATGACGATCGGCTTCGCCCAGCGCCGGCCGGAGCGGGCCCCGGTCAGCACGGCGATGGAGTCGGCGAGGCGGCCCGCCTGGGCGGTGCGGTGGTCCAGGTGGAGCAGGTCCCCGAGCACGGACTCGTCGGAGTGCCGGTGCTCCATCTCGCGGAGGTCGGCCAGCATGCTGGTGGCCAGGGCCTGCATCCGCCCCGCCGCGTTGGCGCAGGCGGCGACGGCTGCGGAGCGCTCGGTCTCGGCGCGGGTGGCGCGGGCGGTCAGCCGGTCGACGGAGACGGACAGGCGGGCCTGCTCGGCGGCGGCGGCCGCGGCGATCCGCTCGTTCTCGGCGCGGGCGTCGGCGGCGACCCGGGCGGTCTCGGCGGCGGCGGCGCCCTTGATCCGGGCGGTCTCCGCGGTGAAGCGCTGGGCCTCGACGGCGGAGGCGGAGACCAGGCGCGAGGTCTCGGCGGTGAACCGCTGGGCGTCGGCGGCCCGCAGGGCGCGCAGGGTCCGCGCGGTCCCCAGGGTGTGGACGGTGACGGCCACGCAGACGCTCAGCAGCACGGCGGCTGCGCCCGCGCCCCAGGCCAGCGGGGTCCGTGCCGCGTCGGGGGCGGCGGCGACGCCCCACAGGGTCAGCGTGCCGGTGGCGGCTGCCGAGATCAGCAGGGCGAGTGCGGTGGGCCGGTGTGAGGGGCGCAATCGGAGTCCTCGGTGGCGGACGGTGCGGGACGGTATGAGGCGGTGCGGGGCGGTACGAGGTGATTCAAGTGGTGCGAACCGGGTGAAATCGACTAGTCGAATTCAGGACAGTTCGGCACGGTTATGGGCGATCATGCACAACTGGAGCTGCCAATTCCTGCGCAAGTCTTGGTCACTATAGGAGACTTGACGGTCTGTTTGGGAAGATCTTGTGGGCTTTTTTGTACTGCTTACGTGCTTTGATCCGTCCGCATCCCAAGAGTTCACCTGCCCCGACGGCATGCTGAGACCATGGCCGAACAGCATCGACCGCATACCGACACTCCTTCGGCGACTTCCCCGACAACTTCCCCGACAACTTCCCCAGCGACTTCCCTGACGACCTCCCCGGCGGCTCCTCCGGCTTTCGTCGCCGCCCTCCGCTCCGCCGTACGCGGCGCGAGCGACTTCGGGGCCGCCGCACGGGCGCTGACGACGATGGACGCCTCCAACTACCGCCGCGTCCCGCTCGGTGTGCTCGCCCCGCGCGACGCCGACGACATCGCCGCCGCCCTGGCCGTCTGCCGGGAGCACGGGGTGCCGGTGGTGGCGCGCGGCGGCGGCACGTCCATCGCCGGACAGGCCACCGGCACCGGACTCGTCCTCGACCTCACCCGTCATCTGCGCGCGATCCTCGCCCTGGACCCCGCCGCCCGCACCGCCGTCGTCCAGCCCGGCGTGATCCTGGACGACCTGCGGGCCGCCGCCGCACCCCACGGCCTGACCTTCGGCCCCGACCCCTCCACCCACAGCCGCTGCACCCTCGGCGGGATGATCGGCAACAACTCCTGCGGCGCGCACTCGGTGGCCTGGGGCACGACGGCGGACAACGTGCGGAAGCTGTCGGTGGTCCGCTACGGGGGCGAGACGCTGCACCTGGAACAGGGGGGCGGCGAGGGCCCCGAGGGCACCGGCGCACTCGTCGCCGCCCACCTCGCCCTCCTGCGCACCGGCTACCCCGCACTGCCGCGCCGCATCTCCGGGTACGCGCTCGACGCCCTGCTCCCCGAACACCCCGGCGGCCCCGACCCGGTCCGGGCGTTCTGCGGCAGCGAGGGCACCCTCGGCGTCGTCACCGAGGCCACCGTGCGCCTGGTCGAGGCCCCGCGCGCCCGCGCCCTGGCCGTCCTCGGTTACGCCGACGAGTCCGCCGCCGCCGACGCCGCCCCGGGCCTCCTCCCGTACCGCCCGCTCACCGTCGAGGGCATGGCCGCCGACCTCGTCACCGGGTCCGCCGGGCTGCCGCGCGGGGCCGCCTGGCTGTTCGTCGAGACCGGCGGCGACACCCCGGCCGAGGCGAGAGCACACGCCGAACGCGTCCTGCGGGGAGCCGACGCGGTCGACGGGACGGTCGTCACGGACCCGGCCGGGCAGCGGGCCCTGTGGCGGATCCGCGAGGACGCCGCCGGAACCGCGACCAGAATGCCCGACGGCAGCGAGGCCTGGCCCGGGTGGGAGGACTGCGCGGTGCCGCCCGCCCGGCTCGGCGCGTACCTCCGCGACTTCCGGGCCCTCCTCGCCGAACACGGCCTGCGCGGCACCCCGTACGGCCACTTCGGCGACGGCTGCGTCCACGTCCGTATCGACTTCGACCTGATCGGCGCGGACGGGGTGGCCCGCTTCCGCCGCTTCTCCGAGGAGACGGCCGAACTCGTCGTCGCGCACGGCGGCTCCCTCAGCGGCGAGCACGGCGACGGCCAGGCGCGCGCGGAACTGCTGCCCCGGATGTACGGGGACGGACTCGTCGCCCTCTTCGGCCGGTACAAGGACCTGTGGGACCCGGACGGCGGCCTGAACCCGGGCATGCTGGTCCGCCCGGACCGCCTCGACGAGAACCTCCGCTTCGCCGTCCTCCCGAAACGCCCGGTGGACGTGGAGTTCGGCTATCCGCAGGACGGCGGGGACTTCACGGGCGCGGTCCGCCGCTGCGTCGGCGTCGCCAAGTGCCGTACGACGGAGACGAGCGGCGCGGGCGTCATGTGCCCGTCCTTCCGGGCGACCGGCGAGGAGGCCCACTCGACCCGGGGCCGGGCCCGGCTGCTGCACGAGATGCTCGCGGGCGAGGTCATCACGGACGGCTGGCGCAGCGAGGAGGTCCGGGACGCGCTCGACCTGTGCCTCTCCTGCAAGGGCTGCCGGAGCGACTGCCCGGTGGGCGTCGACATGGCGACGTACAAGGCGGAGTTCCTGCACCACCACTACCGGGGCCGGCTCCGCCCCGCCGCCCACTACGCGATGGGCCGCCTCCCCCGGTGGCTGCGCCTGGCCGCCCCCTTCGCCCGGCCGCTGAACGCGCTGGCCCGGCTGCGCCCCCTCGCCGCGCTCGCGAAACGGCTGGCCGGGATCGCGCCCGAGCGCACGATCCCGGTGCTCGCGACGGAGACGTACAGCCGGTGGCTGCTCCGCCGCCAGGGGAAGGGGACGCGGACCCTCGCGTCGGACCGGGTGGTGGCGCTCTGGGCGGACACCTTCACCGAGCACCTGTCCCCGCAGGTGGGCCGGGCGGCGGTCCGGGTCCTGGAGGAGGCGACGGGGCGTACGGTGCTGCCGCACCCGCGCGGGGCGTGCTGCGGCCTCACGTACGTGTCGACGGGCCAGCTCGACGCGGCCCGCCGCGTGATGCGCACCACCCTGGACCTGCTCCACCTCCCGCCGGGCCGGCCGCTCGTGGTCCTCGAACCGAGCTGCGCCGCGACCCTCCGCACCGACCTGCCCGAACTCCTCCCGGATGACCCGCGCGCCGCCGAACTGGCCGCTTCCGTGCGGACGTTCGCCCAGTACCTGGAGGAGTACGCCCCCGACTGGACCCCGCCCCGCCCGGACCGCCCGGTCGTCGGCCAGACGCACTGCCACCAGCACGCGGTCCTCGGCGACGGGGCGGAACGCCGGCTGCGTGAACGGATGGGCCTCACCGGCGAACTCAGCGGCGGCTGCTGCGGGCTCGCCGGGAACTTCGGCTTCGAGAAGGGCCACTGGGAGGTGTCCGTCGCCTGCGCGGAGGAGCGGCTGCTCCCCGCCGTACGGGAAGCGGAACCCGGGACGGAACTCCTCGCGGACGGCTTCTCCTGTCGTACGCAGCTCGACCAGCTGGCCGGGCGGCGGGCCCGGCACCTCGCGGAGGTCGTCGCGGAGGCCATCGAGGAGGTCGACGCGACGACCGTCGCCGAGGGGCCGGGGGGCGACGCGTAGGGCCCGGCGCGCGGTCGGCACGGTGGACACCCCGCTGCCGAGGCCGGCGGCGATCGTGCTGAGCCAGTCGTCGGTGTTCCCCGGGGGCAGTGCGGCTTTCCGCACTGCCCAGTCCATTACAGTGTACTGATCTGTCTCGTCCCTGTTCCCCCGGAAGGTCCTCCCGTGAACGACCAGCGCAGCGCCGCCGAACCGGCCGTCGCAGCCGTCGCCGTACCCGAAGCGGTGACGGCACTCGAAGGTGCCGGGGCGGACGCCCAGGGGGGCACGGGCGCGCCCGCCGCGCGGGCGGGGGCCGACCGCCGGGCGGCGCTGACGCCGATCGTGCTGGTGGTCGCCGGTGGTCTGTCCGTCCAGTTCGGCTCGGCCGTCGCGGCGCTCCTGATGCCGAAGGCGGGTGCGCTGGGCGTCGTCACCCTGCGGCTGGCGGCCGCCGCGCTGATCCTGCTGGTGATCTGCCGGCCGAAGCTGCGCGGCCACTCGCGTGCCGACTGGGGCACGGTGCTCGCCTTCGGTGTCGCGATGGGCGGCATGAACACGCTCTTCTACCAGGCGCTGGACCGGATCCCGCTCGGCATCGCCGTCACCCTGGAGGTGCTCGGCCCGCTCGCCCTCTCGGTGTTCGCCTCCCGCCGCCTGATCAACCTCGTGTGGGCGGGCCTCGCCCTCGCCGGTGTCGTCCTGCTGGGCGGCGGCGGCTTCGACCGCCTCGACCCGGTCGGCGCCGCGTACGCGCTGGGGGCCGGGGCGATGTGGGCGGCGTACATCGTGTTCAGCGCCCGGACGGGCCGCCGCTTCCCGCAGGCGGACGGGCTGGCGCTGGCGATGGGGGTCGCCGCGGTCCTCTCGCTGCCGCTGGGCATCATCGAGTCCGGTGCGAAACTCACGGTCCCGTCCACCGTGGCGCTCGGCGCGGCGGTGGCCCTCCTCAGCTCGGTCCTCCCGTACACCCTGGAGCTGATGGCGCTGCGCCGGCTGCCCGCGTCCACGTTCGCCGTGATGATGAGCCTGGAACCGGCCATCGCGGCCGGCGCGGGCTTCCTGATCCTGGACCAGGCCCTCTCCACCACGGACGCCCTCGCCATCGCCCTGGTCATCGGGGCCAGCGTCGGCGCGGTGCGCAGCCGGAGGGGCCCGCGCCGCGAGGGGTGAGCCGCGGGCGAGGTGACGCGGCCGGATGACGAGGGCGGATGACGCGGGCGGGCCCTCAGTCGTCGCCGGGCGACGCGGCTCGGCCCTCAGCCGTCGCCGGGCGACGCAGCTCGGCCCTCAGTCGTCGGCGGGCAGGATCCGGAAGGCGTTCAGCCCGGGAGTCAGTGGTGACATGGCCCGGAAGTCCCGCTGGTCCAAGGTGAAGATGCGGTCCGTCCGGTACCGGTCGGCGAGGACCACGCCGACCGCGTCGGCCAGGTCGAGCCGCAGCGCTTCGTACTTCTGCCGGACTTCCTGGGCGGCGCGCAGGTCCGCGAGCCTGAGTTCGGCGAGGCGGTACTGCCCGTCATCCATACGGCTGTTCAGCGCCTCCATCACCTGCATGGCCGCCGGGAATCCCAGGTCGCGATGGACCAGGTGGTCCAGCTCGGTGACCACCAGGGGGGAGATGGCGAGCCTCTCGTTCTCCAGGATCCTGGCCGCCTTCGAGTGCTCTGCCTGTGCGGCGTCGAAAGCGGCGTAGAGGGCTGAGGTGTCGGCGACGATGATCAACGACGTGCGGTCCGTTCTTTGATGTGCTCGTACACCGAGTCGTCCATCTCGTCGGCCGTGCGGGAGCGTCCGCTGTCGAAGACGGGCAGTTCCCGGGTGCGCTTCGGCCGCTCCGCGCCGTCCAGCAGCAAGGCGATGCTCCGCCGGATGAGCTCGGCCTTGCTGACGCCGGTCGCGGAGGACTCGGCATCCAGTCGCACTTCCAGTTCTTCCGGAAGGTACACGGTCGTCTTTATCATGCTGTCGAGTTTACCACCCTGCCCTACGTAGGGCAGGGTGGTGCCGCGGGCTCGGGGACTGCCTGGGAAGTCCAGGACCCCGTCACTCGGGGGCCGGGAAGGGGAAGCGGACATCCGTCAGCCGCTCCGACACCTCCCACAGCCGCCGTCCGGTCGGGGCGTCCACGGCCGCCGGGGCGAGGGGCACCCGGGTCGGCCCGCCGCGCAGCTCCCCGGGGCCGTCCGGGCCGATGAGGTCGCCGCCCCGCGCGTCCGGGGCGGTCGCCGCGTACAGCTGCGGGAGCGCGCCCGCGCCGGGGTGCTGGGCGAGGGGTCGCAGGACGCGGCCGAACAGCAGCTTCACCAGGCCGGTCGGTCCGCTCGTCTGCAGGTTGGTGGCCGTGTAGCCCGGGTGTGCCAGCAGGCTCCGGACCGGGCTGCCGGACGCGGTCAGCCGCCGGTGCAGTTCATGCCCGAAGACGGCGTTGGCGAGCTTCGACCGGTCGTAGAAGGCCATCGGCCCGTAGCCGCGTTCGCCGTTCAGGTCGTCGAAGCGCAGGTGCGCCTTGCGGTGGTTGACGGAGGTCACCGTGACGACGCGCGGGTCCCGTCCTCCGGTCGCCAGCAGGTCGAGCAGTAGCCCGGTGAGCGCGAAGTGGGCGAGGTGGTTGCAGGCGAACTGCAGCTCGTGCCCCTGCGCGCTGGCCGTGCGGGGCGGTGCCATCACCCCGGCGTTGTTGACGAGTGTGTCCAGCCGCGCGTGGTCGGTGTGCAGGGCGTCGGAGAACGCCCGTACGGAGTCGAGGTCGGCCAGGTCCAGGCGGCGCACCTCCAGCGAGGCCCCCGGCCGGCCGGCGGTGATGGCGGCGACGGCCCGGCGCCCCTTCCCCTCGTCACGCACGGCGAGGACCACGTGCCCGCCCCGGTGGGCGAGGGCCCGCGCGGTCGCCAGGCCGAGGCCACTGTTGGCCCCGGTGACCACGGACACCCGGCCCGTCTGGTCGGGAATCTGCTCGGCGGTCCAGCGCGGTTTCCGCGTCCCGTCCCGTGTCGCGCGCTGTGTCCCGTCGTGTGTCGCGTCCTGCTTCCCGTCCTGTGTCGTCATGTGGCATACGTTGTCGTGCGTGTCACTCGGTGTCAAGAAGATACTGAGCGCCAAAAGTGGCATGGCGCTACGATGAGGGCGTGAGCACCCGCCCCGCAGTGACCATGGCCCAGCGCAAACGTCAGCTCGTCACGGACGAACTGACCGAATCGGCGCTCCAGTTGATGGCGCGGGAAGGGTTCGACGCGGTCACGGTCGACGCGATCGCCGCCGCTGCCGGAGTGTCCAAGCGGACGTTCTTCCGGTACTTCGCGTCCAAGGAGGACGTGGTGGTCCAGTTCCTGGCCGACATGGGCACGGGCATGCGTGCCGAGCTGGCCGCCCGCCCCGCGGCCGAGCCGCCCTCCGAGGCGCTGCGCCACGCGGTCTGGATCGCCATGGCGGCCTGCGCCGACGGCGCCGAGCACTCCGGCCGGGCCCTCCGGGTCGTCCAGCTGATCCTGTGCACGCCCGCCCTGCGCGCCCGTTTCCTGGAGCACCAGGCCCAGTGGCGCGACGACCTCGCCGTGGAGGTGGCCCGCCGCCTCGGGCTCGACCCGGAGCGGGAGCTCTCCCCGCGCCTCGCCGCCGGGGCCGCGCTCGCGGCGTTCGACACCGTGCTGCGGCGCTGGAGCGACAGCGACGGAGCCGAGGACCCCGCCGCGCTCACCGACCGGGCCTTCACGTTCCTCGCCCCGGCCCTGGACGCGGCCGGGGCGCCCGGTATTACCCGGTAGGGGGTCGCGCGCCGGACGGGCTCAGCGCGTGCGCCTCACCGGTCGCACGGGCGGCCGAGGTGCCGGCGGGGGCGCGGGCGGGTGACGGGTGGGGCGGGCGACCGGCAGGAAAATCATGCAAGCGTGCTTGATTGTTTCCCGGCCCGCTGCCATGCTCCTGGGCACCACACCCGGTCCCGAGGGGAGCGCACGTGTCCGCTGTCGTAGCCGTGATCGACGATCTGCGCGAAGAGAGCGACGAACTCGACGCCCTGGTTGGGGTGTTGGACGAGCCCGGCTGGCGCGGGCCGACCCCGGCCGAGCGGTGGACGGTGGCCCACCAGATCGCCCACCTCAGCTGGACCGACGAGGTCGCGCTGCTGGCGGCCACCGAGCCGGACCGGTTCGGGGACGAGGTGGTCAAGGCCCTGGCCGCGCCCGAGGCCTTCGTCGACGAGGCGGCCGACGCCCTGGTCGCCGCCCATGACCCGGACGCTCTGCTCGCCCGGTGGCGGGAGGGGCGGCGGCGGCTCGACGCGGTCCTGAGGGACGCCCCGGCGGGCACCCGGATCCCCTGGTACGGGCCGCCGATGAGCATCGCGTCCATGGCGACCGCCCGGCTCATGGAGACCTGGGCGCACGGCCAGGACATCGCCGACGCCCTCGGGGTCACCCGGGCCCCCACCGCCCGGCTCCGGCATGTGGCGCGGATCGGCGTCCGGGCCCGGGACTATGCCTACGGGGTGCGCGGGATCACCGCGCCCGAGGAGGAGTTCCGCGTCGAACTCCACACCCCGGAGGGCGAGATGATCGCGTACGGGCCGGAGGGAGCCGCCCAGCGGATCACGGGGCCGCTCCTCGACTTCTGCCTCCTGGTCACCCAGCGCGCCCACCGGTCCGACCTCGCGGTCACCGCCGAGGGACGCGACGCCGACCAGTGGCTCGGCATCGCCCAGGCCTTCGCGGGGCCTCCCGGACCGGGCCGCACGCCCCGCGCGGAGCGTGCCGGACAGGACGGCCACCGGTGAGCGCCGTCCCCGGCCCCGCGCCCCTCCGGATCGGCAACGCCTCCGGCTTCTACGGCGACCGCTTCGACGCGCTGCGCGAGATGCTCACCGGCGGCCCCCTCGACGTCGTCACCGGCGACTACCTCGCCGAGCTGACCATGCTCATCCTCGGCCGGAGCCGCCTCAAGGACCCGGACAAGGGCTACGCCACCACCTTCCTGCGCCAGCTGGAGGAAGGGCTCGGCCTCGCCGTTGAGCGCGGGGTGAAGATCGTCGCCAACGCGGGCGGCCTCAACCCGGCCGGACTGGCCGACTCGGTACGGCAGTTGGCGGAGAAGGTCGGCGTGCCCGTCACCGTCGCCCACGTCGAGGGCGACAGCCTGCCCGTCCCGGACGGGTTCCTCACCGCCAACGCCTACCTCGGCGGCTCCGGGATCGCCGCCTGTCTGCGGGCCGGGGCCGAGGTCGTCGTCACCGGCCGGGTCACCGACGCGGCCCTGGTCACCGGACCCGCCGCCGCCCACTTCGGCTGGGGCCCGGACGACCTGGACGCGCTCGCGGGGGCAGTGGTCGCCGGGCATGTCCTGGAGTGCGGTACGCAGGCGACCGGCGGGAACTACGCGTTCTTCGGCGAGCACGACGCCCACCGCCTCCGCCGCCCCGGCTTCCCGCTCGCCGAGATCCACGCCGACGGCTCCTCGGTCATCACCAAGCACGACGGCACGGGCGGGTTCGTCGACGTCGGCACCGTCACCGCCCAGCTCCTGTACGAGACCGGCGCGGCCCGGTACGCGGGCCCCGACGTCACCGCCCGCCTGGACACCGTGAAGCTGACCCCGGACGGCCCGGACCGGGTCCGTATCGACGGCGTACGCGGCGAGGCCCCGCCGCCCACCCTCAAGGCCGGGCTCACCCGGCTCGGCGGCTGGCGCAACGAGGTCGTCCTCGTCCTCACCGGCCTGGACATCGAGGCCAAGGCGGCGCTGGTGAAGGACCAGTTCGCCGACGCCCTGGAGCGGTCCGGCGTACGCCCGCCGGCCGAGGTGCGCTGGGAGCTGGCCCGGACCGACCACGCCGACGCCGCCACGGAGGAGCGGGCCAGTGCCCTGCTGCGGCTCGTCGTCCGCGACAAGGACGCCGACGCGGTCGGCCGGGCCGTCTCCGGGGCCGCCGTGGAGCTGGCGCTCGGCAGCTACCCGGGCTTCCACGTCACCGCCCCGCCCGGAAAGGGCGCGCCCTACGGGGTGTTCGAGGCCAGGGCCGTACCGGCGACGGACGTCGCGCACACCGCCGTACTGCCGGACGGCCGCAGAGAGGTGCTGGAACCGCCCGCCCGCACCCGGGAGCTGACCGGCCTCGGCGAGCCTCCGCTCCCCGGGCCGTATCCCGCCGGCGTCCCCACCCGGCGCGCACCTCTCGGTCTGATCGCGGGCGCCCGCAGCGGCGACAAGGGCGGCGACGCCAACGTGGGCGTCTGGGTGCGCGACGACGACGCCTGGCGGTGGCTGGCGCACGAGCTGACCGTCGAGCGCCTGAAGGAACTCCTGCCGGAGACCGCCGCCTTGACCGTCGTGCGCCATGTCCTGCCCAACCTCCGCGCCCTGAACTTCACCGTCCACGGCCTCCTGGGCGAGGGCGTCGCCGCCCAGGCACGGTTCGACCCGCAGGCCAAGGCGCTGGGGGAGTGGCTGCGGTCCCGGTCGCTTCCCGTCCCCGTCCCGCTGCTGGAAGGCGTCCCCCTCCCGGAGGTGACCGCATGACCGTCCTGCCCACCGCGCTCGACACCAACGGCCCCGAGTACGCCGCGCATCGGGCCGCCATGGTGGCGAAGCTCGCCGAGCTGGAGACCGAGCACGCCAAGGCGCTCGCGGGCGGCGGCGAGAAGTACGTCGCCCGGCACCGGAAGCGCGGCAAGCTCCCGGCGCGGGAGCGGATCGAGCTGCTCGTCGACCCCGACACCCCGTTCCTTGAGCTGTCGCCGCTGGCCGCCTGGGGCAGCGACTACGCGGTCGGGGCCTCGCTCGTCACCGGGATCGGGGTGGTGGAGGGCGTCGAGTGCCTCATCACCGCCAACGACCCGACCGTGCGCGGCGGGGCCTCGAACCCGTGGACGCTGAAGAAGGCCCTGCGCGCCAATGAGATCGCCTTCGCCAACCGGCTGCCCTGCGTCAGCCTGGTGGAGTCGGGCGGGGCAGACCTGCCGTCCCAGAAGGAGATCTTCATCCCCGGCGGGGCCCTCTTCCGCGACATCACCCGGCTCTCCGCCGCCGGGATCCCCACCGTCGCCGTCGTGTTCGGCAACTCCACGGCCGGAGGCGCGTACGTCCCCGGCATGTCCGACCACACCGTGATGATCAAGGACCGGTCCAAGGTCTTCCTCGGCGGACCACCCCTGGTGAAGATGGCGACCGGCGAGGAAAGCGACGACGAGTCCCTCGGCGGCGCCGAGATGCACGCCCGCACCTCCGGGCTCGCCGACCACTTCGCCCTCGACGAGCACGATGCGATCCGCCAGGCCCGGCGCATCGTCGCCCGGCTCAACTGGCGCAAGGCGCACGCCGACCCGGGACCCGCCGAGCCGCCGAAGTACGACGAGGACGAGCTGCTCGGCATCGTGCCGGGCGACCTGAAGGCGCCCTTCGACCCGCGTGAGGTCATCGCCCGGCTGGTCGACGGCTCGGACTTTGACGCGTTCAAGCCGCTCTACGGGACGAGCCTGGTCACCGGCTGGGCGCGGCTGCACGGCTATCCGGTCGGGATCCTCGCCAACGCGCAGGGCGTGCTGTTCAGCGAGGAGTCCCAGAAGGCCGCCCAGTTCATCCAGTTGGCGAACCAGCGCGACATCCCGCTGCTCTTCCTCCACAACACCACCGGCTACATGGTCGGCAAGGAGTACGAGCAGGGCGGCATCATCAAGCACGGCGCGATGATGATCAACGCGGTCGCCAACTCGAAGGTTCCGCATCTGTCGGTCCTGATGGGGGCGTCCTACGGGGCCGGCCACTACGGCATGTGCGGCCGCGCCTACGATCCGCGCTTCCTCTTCGCCTGGCCGGGCAGCAAGTCCGCCGTCATGGGCCCGCAGCAGCTCGCCGGGGTCCTGTCCATCGTCGCCCGCGCCTCCGCCGCCGCCAAGGGGCAGCCCTACGACGACGAGGCCGACGCCGGGCTGCGGGCGATGGTGGAGCAGCAGATCGAGGCGGAGTCGCTGCCGATGTTCCTCTCCGGGCGGCTGTACGACGACGGGGTCATCGACCCGCGCGACACCCGGACCGTCCTCGGTATGTGCCTGTCCGCGATCCACACCGCACCGGTCGAGGGCGCCCGCGGCGGCTTCGGCGTCTTCCGGATGTGACCCGCCCATGAGGAGTGACGTGATCCATACCCTGCTCGTCGCCAACCGGGGCGAGATCGCCTGCCGGATCTTCCGCACCTGCCGCGACCTGGGCATCACCACCGTCGCCGTGTACTCCGACGCGGACGCCGACGCCCTGCACGTACGGGAGGCGGACCTCGCCGTACGCCTGCCGGGCGCGGCCCCCGCCGACACCTATCTGCGCGGCGACCTCGTCGTGGCCGCCGCGCTGGCCGCCGGGGCGGACGCCGTGCACCCCGGGTACGGCTTCCTCTCCGAGAACGCCTCCTTCGCCGCCGCCGTGGGGGACGCGGGCCTGGTGTGGGTGGGCCCGCCGGTGAAGGCCATCGAGCTGATGGCGTCCAAGACCCGGGCCAAGGAGCTGATGGCCGGGGCCGGTGTCCCCCTGCTGGCTCCCGTGGACCCGGTGACGGCCGGGGAGGACGAGCTGCCGCTGCTGCTGAAGGCGGCGGCGGGCGGCGGCGGCCGGGGGATGCGGATCGTCCGCGAACTCGACGCGCTGCCGGGTGAGTTGCAGGCCGCTGCTGCCGAGGCGGCGTCCGCCTTCGGGGACGGCGAGGTCTTCGCCGAGCCGTACGTGGAGCGCGGCCGGCACGTCGAGGTCCAGGTGATGGCCGACGAGCACGACACCGTGTGGGCGCTCGGCACTCGGGACTGCTCGCTGCAGCGCCGCCACCAGAAGGTCATCGAGGAGGCCCCCGCCCCCGGCCTGGACGACGCCCTGCGCACCCGGCTCCACGATGCGGCGGTGGCGGCGGCCCGTGCCGTCGGCTACCGGGGCGCGGGGACCGTGGAGTTCCTGGTCTCCGCCGAGGGACGCCCCTACTTCCTGGAGATGAACACCCGCCTCCAGGTCGAACACCCGGTGACCGAAGCCGTGTTCGGGCTCGACCTGGTCGCCCTGCAACTGCGCGTGGCGGAGGGCGAGCCACTGGGGCCGACACCCCCGTCGCCGTCGGGCCACGCGGTCGAGGCCCGGCTCTACGCCGAGGACCCCGCACGCGACTGGCAGCCGCAGACCGGAGCACTCCTCGCACTGGACGTGCCGGACGCGCCGGGCCTGCGCCTGGACACCGGGTACACCGGCGGCGACACCATCGGCGTGCACTACGACCCGATGCTCGCCAAGGTGATCGCCCACGCCCCGACCCGCGCCGGGGCCGTCCGGCTGCTGGCCCGCGCGCTGGAGCGGGCCCGGATCCACGGCCCGGTCACCAACCGCGACCTGCTCGTACGGTCGCTGCGCCACCCGGACTTCGCGGCGGCGCGCCTGGACACCGGGTTCTACGACCGGCACCTGGCGGCCCTGACCCTGTCTCTTATACACATCT
>NZ_NTGZ01000193.1 GCF_002551245.1 Streptomyces sp. rh34 | reverse complement strand
TAAGAGACAGCGCCGGGGGTGCGACGGCGCTCGTCCTGGCCGGTGCGGCGTCGCTCGCGGGTCCGGCGCTCGGCCGCCGGTGGCGCAAGGCCGCCCTGGCGGGAGCGGTGGCCGTGGCGGCGGTGGATCTCGCGCTGCTGCTGGCCAGGGGTGCCGGCGGGGCCTGAACGGGCCCACCCGAACACTTATCTGACGCAGCATCAGCTATGGCACCCGAATGACATGGCCATGCGAAGACCGTTGACAAAACAGAAGTAGAGCAGAAATCTGTGAACCTCTCACCGCAAAAGATTGACTTGTGGGCTCAAATATTGTGGAAGCAGAGGACACCATGAGATGGAAACGACTTTCCGGACAGTCGATCACCGGGCTGCTGATAGCCGGAATGGTCTCCGTCGGGCTCCTGCCCGTCGCCGCGAGCGCGGCTGAGGCCACCGATCTGGCCCGGGGCAAACCCGTCGTCGCCAGCGGATCGCACGGCGGGTTCCCGGCCGTCAACGCCAACGACGGCAACGTCAACAGCTACTGGGAGTCGAACGGGCTGCCGGCCGACCTCACGGTGAAGCTCGGCGCCGACGCGGACCTGGAGTCCGTGGTGGTCAAGCTCAACCCCGACCCGATCTGGGGCAGCCGGACCCAGGACATCCAGGTGCTCGGACGGACCCAGGACGGCACCGCGTTCACCTCGCTCCGGGCCCGCGCCGGCTACGCGTTCAACCCGGCCGGCAACCAGAACACGGTGACCATCCCGGTGGACGGCCGGGTCGCCGACCTCCAGCTCAAGTTCTTCGCCAACACCGGGGCGCCCGGCGCACAGATCGGCGAGATCCAGGTCCGGGGGACGGCCGCGCCCAACCCGGACCTCACCATGAGCGCTCTGTCCTGGAGCCCCTCGTCCCCGTCCGAGACGGACGACATCACCATCGACGGGACCGTCCGCAACACCGGTTCGGCCGCCTCCCCCGCGACGACCGTCAACGTGAGCCTGGGCGGCGTGGTCGTGGGCAGCGCGCCCGTCGGGCCGCTCGCCGCGGGAGCCTCGGCCCCGGTCTCGGTCGAGGTCGGCAAGCGGCCGCAGGGCTCGTACGCGGTCTCGGCGCTGGTGGACCCGACCGACACGGTCGTCGAGTCGGACAACGCCAACAACAGCCGGACCACCACCTCCCCGCTGGTGGTCGGACAGAGCCCCGGCCCCGACCTGGAGGTCCGCTCCATCGCCTCCAGTCCGGCCAACCCGGCCGTCGGCGCGGCGGTCACCTTCACCGTGGCGGTGCGCAACCGCGGCACCAGCGCGGTGAACGCGGGCACCGTCACCCGCCTGACCGTCGGTTCCACCACGCTCAACGGCACCACACCGGCCATCGCGGCGGGCGCGACCGCGAACGTCACGATCGGCGGCAGCTGGACGGCGGCGAGCGGCGGCGCGACGCTGACCGCCACCGCCGATGCCACGAACCAGGTGGCGGAGACCAGCGAGACCAACAACGTCTTCGCCCGTTCCATCGTGGTCGGACGCGGCGCGGCCGTGCCGTACACCGAGCTGGAGGCGGAGAAGGCCGCCTACGAGGGCACGCTGCTGCGGTCCGACGCCGAGCGCACCTTCGGGCACACCAACTTCGCCACCGAGTCCTCCGGCCGCGAGTCGGTGCGGCTCGACGCCACCGGTGAGTTCGTGGAGTTCACCTCGACCGCCCCGTCGAACTCCGTCGTCGTGCGCAACTCCGTTCCGGACGCGCCGGGCGGTGGCGGCCGGGAGGCGACCATCAGCCTGTACGCCGACGGCGAGTTCGTCCGCAAGCTCGACCTCTCCTCGAAACACAGCTGGCTGTACGGGAACACCGACAGCCCCGAAGGGCTCACCAACACCCCCGGCGGCGACGCCCGACGGCTGTTCGACGAGTCCCACGCCCTGCTCACGCGGACCTACCCGGCGGGAACGAAGTTCCGTCTCCAGCGGGACGCGAGCGACAACGCCTCCTTCCACGTCATCGACCTGATCGACCTGGAGCAGGTGGCGGCGCCCTCGTCGCAGCCCTCGGGCTGCGTGTCCATCACGACGTACGGCGCGGTGGCGAACGACGGGATCGACGACACGGCCGCGATCCAGCGCGCGGTGACGGCGAACCAGAGCGGCGAGATCGACTGCGTGTGGATCCCGGCCGGGCAGTGGCGCCAGGAGCAGAAGATCCTCACCGACGACCCGCTCGACCGAGGCCAGTGGAACCAGGTCGGCATCCGTGATGTGACGGTCCGGGGCGCGGGCATGTGGCACTCCCAGCTCTACACCCTCACCCCGCCGCACGAGGCGGGCGGGATCAACCACCCGCACGAGGGCAACTTCGGTTTCGACATCGACGACAACACGCAAATCTCCGACATCGCCATCTTCGGCTCCGGCACCATTCGCGGCGGCGACGGCAACCACGAGGGCGGCGTCGCGCTCAACGGCCGGTTCGGCAAGAACACGAAGATCAGCAACGTCTGGATCGAACACGCCAACGTGGGCGTCTGGGCCGGTCGTGACTTCACCAACATCCAGGAACTGTGGAACCCGGGCGACGGCGTCGAGTTCACCGGCATGCGGATCCGTAACACCTACGCCGACGGCATCAACTTCGCCAACGGCACCCGCAACTCCACGGTCTACAACTCGTCGTTCCGCAACACCGGCGACGACGCCCTCGCGGTCTGGTCCAGCAAATACGTCAAGGACCAGTCCGTCGACATCGGCCACGACAACAGCTTCCGCAACAACACCATCCAGCTCCCGTGGCGCGCCAACGGCATCGCGATCTACGGAGGTTACGACAACAGGATCGAGAACAACCTGATCTCCGACACGATGAACTACCCGGCCATCATGCTGGCGACCGACCACGACCCGCTGCCCTTCTCCGGGCAGACGCTGATCGCCAACAACGGCCTGTACCGCACCGGTGGAGCCTTCTGGAACGAGGACCAGGAGTTCGGCGCGATCACCCTCTTCCCGCAGAACCTGCCGATCCCCGGCGTCACGATCCGCGACACGGACATCGTCGACTCCACCTATGACGGCATCCAGTTCAAGACGGGCGGCGGCCTGATGCCGGACGTCAAGATCGAGAACGTCCGGATCGACAAGTCCAACAACGGATCCGGCATCCTCGCGATGGGCGGCGCGCGCGGCAACGCGACGCTCACGGGCGTGACGATCACCGACTCGCGCGACGGCCATGTACTGATCGAGCCCGGTTCGCAGTTCACGGTATCCGGCGCCCCGAACGGAGCACGCGCCAAGCGGTAGTCCTCGGCACGGTTCCCGGGCCGGCGGATCACCGCGGCCCGGGAACACCCGCTTCTCCCGGCGGATCCGAGGGTTCACGACTCTGGGAAGTACAAGGCGCCGGGGCTACCCTCCGCGCATGATTCCCACGGTTGTCTGGGGTACCGGCAACGTCGGCCGCGCGGCGATCCGCGCCGTCGAGGCCCATCCGGCACTGACACTCACCGCCGTCCTCGTGCACGATCCCGCCAAGGTCGGCCGCGATGCGGGCGATCTCGGCGGGGCCGGCCGCACGCTCGGGGT
Organism: Streptomyces sp. rh34; assembly: GCF_002551245.1. Taxonomy (GTDB): domain Bacteria; phylum Actinomycetota; class Actinomycetes; order Streptomycetales; family Streptomycetaceae; genus Streptomyces. Next base: position 10,387 of record NZ_NTGZ01000193.1, on the reverse strand, counting down.
CGCGGCCACCGACGACATCGCCGCCGTCCTGGCCGCCCGCCCCCGGGCCGTGGTCTACGCGGCTTCCGGCGACATCCGTCCCGATGACGCCCTGGCCGACATCGGCCGGGCGATCCGGGCGGGCGCGGTGGTCGTCACGCCCTCCCTGTATCCGCTCTACGATCAGCGCAACGCCCCGCCGGAGCTGCGGGACCCGGTCCTGGCCGCCGTCGCCGCGGGCGGGGGTTCCCTCTTCGTCTCCGGTGTGGACCCCGGCTGGGGCAACGACGTCCTGCCGCTGCTGGTCAGCGGACTCGGCACCGAGGTGGACGTCATCCGCTGCCAGGAGATCTTCGACTACTCCACGTACGAGCAGGAGGAGTCGGTACGCCATCTGATCGGTATGGGGCACCCGATGGACTACGAGCCGCTGATGCTCGCGGGGAGCGTTCCGACGATGGTGTGGGGCGGTCAGATACGGCTCATGGCGCGGGCGCTGGGCATCGAGCTCGACGAGATCCGCGAGACGCTGGAGCGCCGGGCGCTGGAGAGAGCGGTGCACACCCGCACAATGGGCGAGTTCGCGGCGGGCACCCAGGGGGCGGTGCGCTTCGAGGTGCAGGGCATCGTGGACGGCGAGCCGCGCATCGTCATCGAGCACATCACCCGGATCCACGGCTCGTGCGCCCCGGACTGGCCTTCCCCGCCCGACGGGGTGGGCGCGCACCGTGTGGTGATCGAGGGCCGCCCCCGTATCGAGGTGACGGTCGAGGCCTCCGACGAGGACGCGAACCGTTCGGCGGGCGGGAACGCCACCGCGGTCGGGCGGCTCGTCTCGGCGATCGACTGGCTGGTGGCCGCGGAGCCGGGCCTGTACGACGCACTCGACGTTCCGCTGCGGCCTGCGGTCGGCAGGCTGGGAAGGAGACCGGCATGATCATCGATGTTCCGGAGGGCCAGGAGCCCATCGGTTATGTGTGGGGGGAGATGGTCCCCGGCATCGGCATGGCCGCCGCCACGTTCTCGATGTCCGTGTACGAGCACACGACGCTGGGGCTGCGCGAGTTCGAGGCGGCAAGGCTGCGGGTCGCCCAGATCAACGGGTGCCTGTTCTGCCTGGACTGGCGGACCGAGCGGGACGGGGCGAAGGTCGAGGAGGAGTTCGCCGGGGCGGTGACCGAGTGGCGTACGACCGACGCCTTCGACGAGCGGACCCGGCTCGCGGCGGAGTACGCCGAGCGGTACACGCTCGACCACCACGGTCTGGACGATGCCTTCTGGGAGCGGATGACCGCGCGCTACAGCCAGGTGGAGATCGTGGAGCTGACGATGAGCATCGGCTCGTGGCTGGCGTTCGGACGGCTCAACCATGTGCTGGGGATCGACGCGGTGTGCGTTCTGCCCGGCCACGGGTGAGAGGCGGGCGCCTGCTGACGGAGTCCGGGGCCGCCGGGTTGGCACTCCCGGCCCCGGGCTCTCCGTGGACCCCGGCCCCTGCCGGGTCGCCTACAGATCGGTCGCGATGATCCGTTCGATGTTGCGCTCGGCGAGCGCGGTGATGGTGACGAACGGGTTCACGCTGGTGTTGCCGGGGATCAGTGCGCCGTCGATGACGTACAGGCCCGGGTAGCCGTGCAGCCGGCCGTAGTTGTCGGTCGCCTTGTCCAGGACCGCGCCGCCCAGCGGGTGGTAGGTGAGGTGGTCGCCCCAGATCTTGTGGACCCCGAAGAGGTCCGTGCGGTAGATCGTCCCCTCCTTCTGGTTGATCTTGTCGAAGATGGTCTTCGCGGCGTCGATGGACGGCTGCTTCCACGCCGTCTGCCAGTTCAGCTCGGCCTTCCCCGCCGCCGCGTTCCAGGTGAACCGCGCCCGGTTCGGGTTCTTGGTGATGGAGAGGTAGAACGAGGCCCATGTCTCGATGCCGGTGGGCAGCGGCGCGACTTCGGCGAACGCCCCGCCGGCTTCCCAGTTGTCGATGCCGCCGGTGGGGATGGACGACTGAACCTTCCCCGTCGGGTCCCAGAGGTGGTTGGCCCGGCCGCACATGACGTTGCCGTTGTCGCCCCAGCCCTTGCCGACCTCGTTGTTGAGGAGGGGTAGCGCGCCGGTGGCCTTGAGGCCGACGAGCAGCTTGCTGGTGCCCACGCTGCCCGCGGCGAAGAACACCTTGTCCGCCGTGACGGTCTTGGTGGCGGTGGTCCGGCCGACGGTGTCCAGCTGGTCGATCAGCACCGTGTAGCCGCCACCCGGCGCCGGGGTGACCGTGGTGACCTCGTGGAGCGGGGAGATGGCGACCCGGCCGGTGGCTCTGATCCGGTCGATGTAGGTCTTCTGGAGCGATTTCTTGCCGTAGTTGTTGCCGTAGAGGATCTCGGCGTCCAGGGCCGACTTGGGGACGGTCCCGGCCGCCTCCTGCTTCATGTAGTCCCAGTCGTAGACGGCGGGCACGAAGAGGAACGGGAAGCCGGAGCGCTGGGCGTGTTTCCGGCCGACCCGGGCGTACTGGTAGCAGTCGACGCTGTCGAACCAGGCGGGATCGATGGTGGTGACGCCCAGTCCGCTGTTGGCGCGCGGGTAGTAGGTGCCGTACATCTCCGCGGCGTTCACCGTCGGGAGGATCGCGCCGAAGTGCTCCCGACGGGGTGTGACGGCCATGCCGCCGTTGACCAGGGACCCGCCCCCGACTCCGCGGCCCTGGTAGACGATGATGCCGGAGAACTCCTCGGCGTCCAGGATGCCGGTGTAGCGGTTGACGTTTCTGTCGATGGGGAAGCCGAGGAAGTTGCTGAGCGGCTGCTCCGTCCGGGTCCGCAGCCAGAAGGAGCGGTCGTCGGGCCTGGTGGTGTTGGCGAAGATCTTGCCGTCCGCGCCCGGCGTGTCCCAGGCCATGCCCATCTCGACCATGTGGACGTCGACGCCGGCCTGGGCGAGCCGGAGGGCGGCCACGGAGCCGCCGTATCCGGTGCCGACGACCAGGACCGGCACCCGGGCCCCGGAGCCGATCGGCGCTGCCGCGGCACGGACTCCGGCCCACGCCGGTGCGGTGTGCCCGGCGATGGCCGCAGCACCCAGAAGAGAACTTGTTCCAGCGATGAATCTTCGGCGCGAGACGCCCTTGGTCTCGCCATTCTGCATGGCAGTGTCGTTCATGTGACATTCCTCACTCTCGACAGAGTGCAACAGGTTCTACTGTCGATCGCGTGGTAAGTCACTAGAAACTTGGAGGTAACTTCCCGGCACGCCCGAGGGGCCCCGGACCTGGGGTCCGGGGCCCCTCGGGGGCAACGAGGGTCAGTAGGCGCCGAAGACGTTGTCGATCGAGCCGTACCGGTCAGCGGCGTAGTTGCACGCGGCCGTGATGTTGGCGACCGGGTCGTAGCTGTCGGTCGAGGTGCCGGGCACGTGGTAGGCCTGGAAGGTCGGGTCGATGACCTGGAGCAGCCCCTTGGACGGGGTGCCCTTGACCGCGTTGGAGTCCCAGTTGTTGATCGCGGCCGGGTTGCCCGAGGACTCGCGCATGATGTTGCGGTGGATGCCCTCATAGGTGCCGGGGATGCCCTGTTCGGCCATGACCGCCAGCGACTCCTTGATCCAGCCGTCGAGGTCGTTCGTGTACGTGACGGCCTTCTCGGCGGCCGGAACGGCCTTTGCCACGGGGGCGGCGTCGATGCGCTCCGAACGGTCGGCGCGGTCCGCCTCGGCGCCGCGCGCGGCGGACGGCGAAGCCTTGGCGGCCTTGCCCGCGTTGTCGCCCGAAGGGGCCTCGGTCTTGGCTCCGAGGGTCAGCTTGATACCCGGGTGAATAAGGTCGGGATTCTCTCCGACGATCTTCCGGTTGCCTTCGTACAGCTTCTCCCAGCCGCCACTGACGGAATATTCGCGGGCGATCTTGGAAAGCGTTTCACCGGCCACCACGGAATGCTGGGCGGGTGCGGCCCGCACGGCGGAATTCGCTTGTGCGGACACCGGGGCGGGCGCCACGGCCTGCTGCGGCGCGGCGGCGGGCGCGGGAGCCGCGAAGGCGCTGGTGGCGCCGATCACCGGGAGGGCGAGGACGGCTCCGCCGGTGGTCACGGCGGCGAGGCCGCGGCGCAGCGAGGTGGACTGGGGACGACGGTGCTTACCCTGTGCGGGCATGGGGGATTTCCTCTCCGGCGCCTGCGAGGTGAGCTGTCGGGTTCAGACGGGAGATGTCTGGCCGCACGCTCGTGCGGCTTCACCCCAAGCCGTTCCGGTTACGGATCGGCGACTTACCTGGGTCCCCCGCTCCTGCCGTACGTGAGTGGGTTTCGGTTTCCCGGACGGCGGCAGGATTCGGCGTTCCATCCGGATTGACGGTGACCGTAGGCGAGAAACGCCGAACAGAACAAGCCCCGCATTCCGGATTCTCCTTTTCACGCAAGATCGAATGGCGGAATTGCCGGATCGGACCACTCCGTCACGGTGTCAACTTTCTTCGCACAGAAGGGAACCGATGCCTCCGCTTCCCCGTCCGCCCCCTGGGACGTGACACTCGCCACTCCCTCGCGGCGACGGTGAAAACAAGGTCAAGCAAATGCCCCAGTGGCCCCAATAAGCCCTTTATGAAACAGGAGGGCTAAAAGAACCAAATCGAACATATCGGTATAGCAAAACGGATCAATCGGGCACTCTAGGCAGGGCCGGTCGAAGGGCCCGCGAGGCGATCGCTTACGGTGTGCGGTGGAGACTAGTAAGCCAACCCTTACCTCCGACGTACGCTGTACCTGCCCGCGTTCGCCCGCCCCGAAGGATCACCACGCCATGACACGCCCCGTCCGCGTCGCCATTGTCGGAGCCGGCCCCGCCGGTATCTACGCTGCGGACGCGCTGCTCAAATCCGAGGTCTGCCAGGACCCGGGGGTCTCCATCGACCTCTTCGAGCGCATGCCCGCGCCCTTCGGCCTGATCCGCTACGGCGTGGCCCCCGACCACCCGCGGATCAAGGGCATCGTCAAGGCCCTGCACCAGGTGCTGGACAAGCCCCAGATCCGGCTCTTCGGAAACGTCAGCTACCCGCACGACATCGGCCTGGACGACCTTCGGTCGTTCTACGACGCGGTGATCTTCTCCACCGGCGCCGAGGCCGACCGGGCGCTCGACGTTCCCGGCATCCAACTGGACGGCTCCTACGGCGCGGCCGAGTTCGTCTCCTGGTACGACGGGCACCCCGAGGTCCCGCGCACCTGGCCGCTCACCGCGGAGAAGGTCGCCGTGCTCGGCGTCGGGAACGTGGCCCTGGACGTGGCCCGCGTCCTGGCCAAGACGGCGGACGAACTGCTGCCCACCGAGATCCCGGACAACGTGTATCAGGGCCTCAAGGAGAACAAGGCGCTGGAGGTGCACGTGTTCGGGCGGCGCGGCCCCGCGCAGGCCAAGTTCAGCCCGATGGAGCTGCGGGAGCTGGACCACTCCCCCAACATCGAGGTCATCGTCAACCCCGAGGACATCGAGTACGACGAGGGCTCCATCGCGACCCGCCGGGAGAACAAGCAGGCCAACATGGTCGCTCAGACCCTGGAGAACTGGGCGATCCGCGACGTCGGCGACCGCCCGCACAAGCTGTACCTGCACTTCTTCGAGTCCCCCGTCGAGATCCTCGGCGAGGACGGCAAGGTCGTGGCGCTGCGCACCGAGCGCACCGAGCTGGACGGCACCGGCAACGTCCGGGGCACCGGTCGGTTCACCGACTGGGACGTGCAGAGCGTCTACCGTGCCGTCGGCTACTACTCGGAGGAGCTGTCCAAGCTCCCCTTCGACGTGGCCTCCGGCACCGTCCCGCACGAGGCGGGCCGCGTCATCGCCGGTGACGAGCACATGACCTCGGTCTACGTCACCGGCTGGATCAAGCGCGGCCCGATCGGTCTGATCGGGCACACCAAGGGCGACGCCAACGAGACGGTCGCCTGCGTGCTGGAGGACCGTGCCGCCGGCCGTCTGGCCGAGCCGGCCACGCCCGCGCCGGAGGCCGTCGAGGCCTTCCTGGAGGAGCGTGGGGTCCGCTACACGACCTGGGAGGGCTGGCACAAGCTGGACGCCCACGAGCAGGCGCTGGGCGCGGCCCAGGGCCGTGAGCGGGTCAAGGTCGTGGAGCGCGAGGGCATGCTGGAGGCCTCCGGCGCCTTCGTCCCGGCCGAGCGCGCCGCCGACGCCTGACCGACAGGCCGCCTTCTAGGAGGCCGGATCCGGGGCGCCCGCCGTGTGCCCCGGATCCGGCCCCCTGAACGTGCGCCACAGGTCGGGTCCGGACACCCGCTCCGCCCGCGGCCGCCGGACCGCCGGGGTCCCGGCCCACCGGGCGGCGAGCAGGAGCGCGATGTCGTCGGGGCGGTCGGTGGCCGCCCGGGCCTCTCCGATGACCTGGTCGGCCGTCTCGGCCAGGGGGACCGCGCCGATCCGTTCGACGGTGGCGCGCAGCCGCTCGACCCCCTCGTCGATGTCCGTCCCGGGGCGCTCGATCAGCCCGTCCGTGAACAGGGCGAGCATCGCCCCCGGTTCGAGCCGCAACTCGGTGACCGGGTAGGACGCCTCCTCATCGATCCCGAGCACGATGCCGCCGGGCAGGTCCAGCACCTCCGTCCGGCCGTCCGGCCGCCTCAGCACGGGCTGCGGATGCCCCGCCCGTACGGCGCGGGCCACTCCGGTCACCGGGTCCAGGACGATGTAGCAGCAGCTCGCGAACTGGCCCGGGTCGAGATCGATGAGCAACCGGTTCGTCCCGCTCATCACCTCCTGCGGATCACGGCTGCTCAGCGCGAACGCCCTCACCGCACTGCGCAGTTGGCCCATGGTCGCGGCGGCGGAGACCCCGTGGCCCTGTACGTCGCCGATGATCAGGGCGAGCTCGTGGCCGGTCTCGATGACGTCGTACCAGTCGCCGCCGATGTCCATGCCCTGTGTGCCGGAGAGGTAGCGCCCCAGGGTGTCCACCCCGTCCACCTCGGGCAGCCGGTGCGGCAGCAGGGCGTCCTGGAGTCCGCGGGCGAGGGCCGACTCGCTGTCGTAGCGCTGGGCGCGCTGCAGGGCCTGGGCGATGAGTCCGGCCAGCGCCGTCAGGACCGTGCGCTCCTCAGGGCTGAAGCCGCGGGGCCGGTCGAAGCCGAGGATGCAGGAACCGACGGGCCGCCCCGAGGCGATCAGCGGCAGGAACGCGCGCGCCCCGACGTCCGCGTCGATCGGGATGCCCGGATAGGCCTCGGCCAGGCGCTGCATGGACTCGAAGAAGATCGGACGGCCCGTGGTCAGGGTCTCCACCCCGGGAATGCTGACGTCGAGCCCGACCCCGTCGAAACGGTCGAGGAAGCCCTTCGGGAAACCCGTCTCCCAGGCCAGATGGAGATGGCGCTCGTTCAGGAGGTAGATGGCGAGCTGACGGCCGCCGAACGCGGGCAGCAGCTCCTCCGTGACCACCGCGGAGACCTGACGTGCCGTGACCGCCTCGGTCAGCGCGATGGCGAGGGCCACCGGCCGGTACAGCGCCGAGGAGCGGTCGGCGGTCGAGCCGATGCCCAGGCCGGGCGTGGTGACGGAGCCGGGGGCGTACGCGGGCCGGTCGGTCGCCTGGAGGACGACGGTCACCCCGTCGCGGCCCGGGTACAGCGACACCGACAGCCACCGCGAGGGCGGGCGCCGGGCGAGGAAGTGGACGGGTTCGTCGGCCATCAGGGCGGCCCGGTAGTGGTCGTCGTAGGCCTCGTGCCCGAACCACGGCAGGGCCTGCCACACGACATGGCCCACGAGCTCCGCCCTGGTGTGGCCGAGCAGTTCCTCGGCGAGGCCGTTCGCATAGGTGATGCGGCCCAGCCTGTCGAGGGAGAGGACGCCGCGGGGCAGCCGGTCGGCGGCCTCCGGCACGACGGGTCCCGCGCCGAGGTCGACCAGGAAGCCGCTCAGACGGCCGTCGGACCCATCGCCGTCCGGGTGCGTCCAGCGGCCGGACAGCTCCAGCAGATGGGACCGGCCGTCGGGGCCGCGCAGCCGCATCCGGCGGACGGCCGGTTCGGCCGATTCCACCGTCCGACGGGCCAGCGCCCACAGCCCGTACACGTCCTCCGGGACCAGTCGTTCGGCGAGCGCGTCGACGGTGCCCGGGAAGGCGGCGGGCTCGAAGCCGAGGATCGCGCAGAGTTCGTCGTCGGCGGCGACCTGCCCGGAGTGCAGGTCCCAGTCGAAGCGGCCGACCCGCACCGGGGGCGTGGCGGCGGCGGGCAGTTGCACGGGGGCCGGTTCGGTATCCCATACGCAGTCGACGCCCCGCCGCTCCAGATCGGTGAGCGCGCCACCGAGCCGGTGGCCCAGGCGGTGCAGCCGGTCGCCGTCGGCGGGGTCGACGGGCTGCCCCGGCGTTGAGGCCCGCAGGATCGCCAGCACGCCCACACTCCCCCGGGGGCCGGTGATCGGCACCCACAGCGACCCGAACGGGAACGGCAGCCCGGCCATCAGCTGCGGGAACCGGCGCATCGACTCCTCCGCGTCGGCGAGCAGCACGGGGCTCCCCGTGCGGTAGGCCTCGGACACCGGGAAGGGCCGGTTCACTTGCATCCGCCACCAGGGCCGGAACAGCGGGCCCGGCAGTCCGGCGAGCACCGCGAGCCGCAGAAGTCCGGGCGTCCGGCTGCGGAGGTAGACGCCGCCCGCGAAGCCGTCGCTCGATTCGACGGCGCTGACGAGGGCCTGCGCGAGGACGAGGGACAGCTCGTCGGGCACTCGGCCGCCCTCGTGCCCCCCGGCCGCGGCCCCGTTTCCGGCGGGCGGGGGATGCCGGGTCCTTCCGTGCCGGGTCACACAGCCAGCATGCTCCCGGGGCGGGGTGCCCCGCACCTCCGGCGACCGGCCGCCCCCCGGCGGCCGGTCGCGGACGCGGCCTCAGTACAGCTTGGCGACGGCGGTGCGGGTCGTCTTCTTGAACCCCTCCAGCGGTGCGCCGTCAAGGTCGCCCAGCTGTCCCCACTCGACGACGGTCACCGCCCTGCCGTCGCGGCCCACCGCGTAGAGCCCGATGTCGGTGGAGCCGACCTCCGGGTGCGAGGTGTCGATGCTGTAGACGTGCGCGCCCTCCTCGATGTCGACACGGCCCTGGTAGAGCGCCTCCCCCTCCAGGCCGGGGTCCTGCTCCTTCAGCCGGTCGAGGCAGGTCTCCAGCGCGCTCCGCAGTTCGGCGGCGAGCGCCTTGGCCCGAGCGGTGGTGGCGGCGACGGTGATCGTCTGGCGGGCGCCGGTGTCCAGTTCGGTGTAGAAGTCCCGGTGACGGGTGCCGGCCGCCGGGGCGAGGCCGGCGGTGCACACGGATCCCTCCACGGGGACCCCCTGGTGTACGGGTCCGGCCGTCCAGGGGGTCAGGGAGGTGGGCAGCTGGCCCGCGCTCAGGAACTTCGGCGGGGCGGGAGCGGGGGCCGGAGCCGCGGCGGCGGGCACCTGGGCCAGGGCGGTGACGGCCAGGCCCGCGGCCGCGGCGGTCAGAAGTGCGGTGCGAAGGGTGCGCATGGTGAGGTCTCCCCGTTTCGGGTGGTGCGGTCGGATGGTCGTACGCCGTCGCGCCGAGGTGTACGGAGCCCGCTCGGGGGGCCGTACGGCTGCGGTACGGGAACGAGCACCAGCGTGGGCCGCCGCCCCGGACCGGACAAGCGCGACACGGCTTCCCGCCGGGCTGGAACCGTCCCACCCCTGGTGACGTGGGTGTTCTCGGAGGGCTGGAACGCCCTGGAACGGCTGCGGGGAGGTCGAGCGTGTCGGGTGACGCCGAGGGGGCCGCACGGGCGGTGCTGGCGGAGCGGCTGAGCGCGCTGCGGGAGCGGTCGGGCCGGACGTACGCGTCGCTGGCCCGCCGCATCGGGGTCAGCGGCTCGACGCTGCACCGGTACTGCACGGGGCGGACGGTGCCCGCGGAGTTCGCCCCCGTGGAGCGGCTGGCCCGCCTGTGCGGCGCCCCGGCCGGGGAGCGGGAGGCGCTGCACCGCCTGTGGATCGTGGCGGACCGCGAACGCCTCGATCGGCAGGCGGCGACGGAGGCGGCGGAGAGGGCGGAGCCCGCGGAGGTCGTGCCGGTGGAGGTCGTGCCGGTAGAGATCGTGCCGGTGCAGGTCGTGCCGGTGGACGCCCCGACCGGGGAGGTGGCCACGATCGGGAGCGGGTCTCCCCGGGGGCCGGGGTTCCGGTCGCGTCGAGCACGTCGGTACGGGCAGGGGCTCGGGGTCCTCGCCGCCGCCGTCCTCGTTCTCGCCCTGGTCGCGGCTTTCGGAGGGACGGCGCTCCCGGGCCCGGAAGCCCGCCCGTCGGTGGTCCAGCGGCCGGGCGGACCTCCCGCGGAGAGCCCGGGGCCCTCGCCTTCCGGTTCCGGCTCCCCCACGCCCGGAGAGCCGCACGGCACGCCGAGCGTGGCCCCGCGCGGAAC
>NZ_NTGZ01000192.1 GCF_002551245.1 Streptomyces sp. rh34 | reverse complement strand
ACGCAGCCCCGCCGGTCCCAGCCGGCGTCATGCTCCGGCTCGTCGTCCCGTTCGCCGCCCGGCTCGCTCTCCGGCTCGGCGTCCCGCTCGCTCTCCCGCTCCTGGCCGGTGATCCGGTGCGGGCGGGTGAGCCGGCCGATGAGGACGTACAGCAGTACGGCCCCGACGACTGCCCCCAGCAGGGACGGCAGACCGTCCACGAGGCCCGTGGAGTCCGGCCTGCCGACGGCGGCCGCCGTGCCGACCACGCCGAGGACCAGGACGGCGGCGGAGCCGGCCCGGCGGTCCCGCAGCGCCAACAGGCCGACGGCCAGGGCGAAGAGGGCGAGCGTGACGACGATGCCGAGTTGCAGGACGAGCTTGTCGTCCTCGCCGAAGTTCCGGATCGCCCAGTCCTTCACCCCGGCGGGCGTCCGGTCGATGGCCGCTCCGCCGACCGCTGTCACAGGACTCGCCTCGGGCCTGACGGCCGCCGAGACGAGCTCGGCGACGGCCAGCGAGGCGAATCCCGCGAGGAGTCCGCTCAGGGCGGCGAACGTGGAGCGGGTCAGTGCTTTCCGGGTGATCCTCACGGTGGTCATTCGGAGCCCTTGCCCCGGTGGATTGGTCCGTCACCCGTACGGGCTCCGCACGCGAACCGCCCCGGCGGGCGCGGAGCCTGCCGGGGCGGGGCGGTGAGGCGGACGGGGCCGCCTCGCGTCAGGTCAGACGAGGGTCGCGATGGCCTGGTTGAACGTGGCGGACGGGCGCATGATCGCCTCGGCCTTGGCCGGGTCGGGCTGGAAGTAGCCGCCGATCTCGGCCGGGGATCCCTGCACCGCGATCAGCTCGGCGACGATGGTCTCCTCCTGCTCGGCCAGCGTCTTGGCGAGCGGCGCGAACGCCTCGGCGAGCTTCGCGTCGTCGGTCTGCCGCGCCAGCTCCTGGGCCCAGTACAGGGCCAGGTAGAAGTGGCTGCCGCGGTTGTCGATGCCGCCGAGGCGACGGCTCGGGGACTTGTCCTCGTTGAGGAAGGTGCCCGTCGCCCGGTCCAGGGTGTCGGCGAGGACCTGCGCCCGCGCGTTGTCCGTGGTGGTCGCCAGGTGCTCGAAGCTGACCGCGAGGGCCAGGAACTCGCCCAGGCTGTCCCAGCGCAGGTAGTTCTCCTTGACGAGCTGCTGGACGTGCTTGGGGGCCGAGCCGCCCGCACCGGTCTCGAAGAGGCCGCCGCCGTTCATCAGCGGGACGACGGAGAGCATCTTCGCGCTGGTGCCGAGCTCCAGGATCGGGAAGAGGTCGGTGAGGTAGTCACGGAGCACGTTGCCGGTGACGGAGATGGTGTCCTCGCCGCGGCGGATGCGCTCCAGGGAGAAGGCGGTGGCCTCGACCGGGGACTTGATGGAGATGTCCAGGCCGTCCGTGTCGTGGTCGGCGAGGTACGTCTTCACCTTGGCGATCAGGTTGGCGTCGTGCGCGCGGGTCTCGTCCAGCCAGAACACGGCCGGGTTGCCGGTGGCGCGGGCGCGGGTGACCGCGAGCTTGACCCAGTCCTGGATCGGCAGGTCCTTGGTCTGGCACATCCGGAAGATGTCGCCGGCGCCGACGGCCTGCTCCAGCACGACCGCGCCGTTCGCGTCGACGACGCGCACGGTGCCGGTGGCGGGGATCTCGAAGGTCTTGTCGTGGCTGCCGTACTCCTCGGCCTTCTGCGCCATCAGACCGACGTTGGGCACGGAGCCCATGGTCGACGGGTCGAAGGCGCCGTTGGCGCGGCAGTCGTCGATGACGACCTGGTAGACACCGGCGTAGCTGCTGTCCGGGAGGACGGCGATGGTGTCGGCCTCGTCGCCGTCGGGGCCCCACATGTGACCCGAGGTGCGGATCATGGCGGGCATGGAGGCGTCGACGATGACGTCGCTGGGGACGTGCAGGTTGGTGATGCCCTTGTCCGAGTCGACCATCGCGAGGGCGGGGCCCTCGGCCAGCTCGGCCTCGAAGGACGCCTGGATCTCGGCGCCCACGTCCGGCAGCGAGTCGAGGCCCTTGAGGATGCCGCCCAGGCCGTCGTTCGGGGTGAGGCCCGCCGCGGCGAGCTGGTCTCCGTACTTGGCGAAGGTGTTCGGGAAGAAGGCGCGGACCGCGTGGCCGAAGATGATCGGGTCGGAGACCTTCATCATGGTGGCCTTGAGGTGCACGGAGAACAGCACGCCCTCGGCCTTGGCACGGGCGACCTGCGCGGTGAAGAACTCGCGCAGCGCGGCGACGCGCATGACGGCCGCGTCGACGACCTCGCCCTTGAGGACGGGTACGGACTCGCGGAGCACGGTGGTGGTGCCGTCGTCACCGTGCAGCTCGATGCGGAGCGAGCCGTCCTCCGCGACGACCGCGGACTTCTCGGTGGAGCGGAAGTCGTCGACGCCCATCGTGGCGACGTTCGTCTTCGAGTCGGCACTCCAGGCGCCCATGCGGTGCGGGTGGGCCTTGGCGTAGTTCTTGACGGACGCGGGGGCGCGGCGGTCGGAGTTGCCCTCGCGCAGCACCGGGTTCACGGCGCTGCCCTTGACCTTGTCGTAGCGGGCGCGGACGTCCTTGTCCGCGTCGGTCCGCGCGTCGTCCGGGTAGTCCGGAAGGGCGTAGCCCTGCTCCTGGAGCTCGGCGATGGCGGCCTTGAGCTGCGGGATCGAGGCCGAGATGTTCGGCAGCTTGATGATGTTCGCGCCGGGGGTCCTGGCCAGCTCGCCGAGCTCGGCGAGTGCGTCATCGATACGCTGCTCGGCCTTGAGGTGCTCCGGGAAACTGGCGATGATCCGGCCCGCGAGGGAGATGTCACGGCGCTCGACCGTGACGCCTGCGGTCGACGCGTAGGCCTCGACGACGGGCAGGAACGAGTAGGTCGCCAGGGCAGGGGCCTCGTCGGTGTGCGTATAGATGATGGTCGAGTCAGTCACCGGGTGCTCCGCTCCACGTCTGCAACATTGCTTGACATCAAGATATCTCTTCACCGTGCCGGGCTCCACAAGGCCCCCGTACGGCTTCACGCACCGTGGCCGCGCAAGCGCCCCGGAGCCCGGCCCCCGCAGGCCCGCGGCGTGGGGCACCGGGCCCGCGTCACGGGGGCGGGGCCGGTGTCACGGGCGGGTCGGGGGCCGGTGCTCGTGCCAGCGCAGGTCGTCCTCCAGTTGGGCGGCGAGCGCGATCAGCCGCTCCTCGCTCCGGGAGGGGCCCAGGAGCTGGGCGCCGACGGGGAGCCCGGACCGGGTGAAGCCGGCCGGGACGTTCACGCCGGGCCAGCCGAGGACGTTCCACGGCCAGGCGTAGGGGCAGACGGCCGCCATCGTGAGATCGGTGCGCCAGGCGCTGAGGTGGTCGAAGGCGCCGATCCGGGGCGGCGGCGCGGCCGTGGTCGGGGTGAGCAGCACGTCGAATCCGGAGGCGTCGAAGAGGGCGCCGATCCTGCGGTGCTGGCGCACTTCACGGGCGCGGGCGGCCCGCACCACCCGCCCGCCCAGCCGCGTCCCGGTCCGCAGGGCGCTGCGGGTGCGCGGGTCGAGCAGGGCCGGTTCGGGGTGACGCGCGGCGAACTCGGCGATGCCCGCGGTGGCGCGGGGCACGAAGGCGAGGCCGATCAGCCCGTACCTGGGGCGGGCCTCCTCGACGTGGCGGCCGAGCCGGGCGAGGGTCTCGGCGAGCTCGGTGACCGCCCGGCGCACCTCCGGGTCCGGTCCGGCGCCGGTGAGCGTGAGCGGGGGACGCCAGGCGAGGGCGATGCGCAGCCGGCCCGGGTCGCGGCGGGCGGCCTCGGCGGCGCGCACGGCGGGCGGGCGGTGGAAGTCCTCGGGGTGCGCTCCGGCGACGACGTCCAGGAGCAGCGCCGCGTCGGCGACCGTACGGGCGAGGGGGCCGTTCACGGTGAGCCCCTGGAAGGCGTCGCTGTGCGGGTGGACCGAGATGCGCCCGCGCTGCGGTTTGATGCCGACGAGGTGCGTCCACGCGGCCGGGATGCGCACGGATCCGGCGCCGTCCGAGCCGAGGGCGGCGGGGACGAGTCCGGCGGCGACGGCCGCCGCCGAACCGCCGGAGGAGCCGCCCGGGGTGTGCGCGGTGTTCCACGGGTTGCGGGTGGCGCCGAAGGCGGGCCCTTCGGTGAAGGGCCACTGGCCCAGTTCGCAGGAGTTGGTCTTGCCGACGACGATCGCCCCGGCGGCGCGCAGCCGGCGGACCGCCTCGCTGTCGGAGGCGGCCGGGGGCAGCTCCCCGTCGCAGCCGAAGTGGGTGGGCAGGCCCGCCACATCGGTGTCGTCCTTGACGGCGACCGGCACGCCGAGGAGTGGCAGCCGCTCCCCCGCCGCCAGCCGCCGGTCGGCCTCCGCGGCCTCGGCGAGGGCCGCTTCGGTCCGCAGATGGCGGAAGGCGTTGAGGGTGGGCTGCGTGGCCTCGACGCGGGCGAGGGCGTCGGCCACGAGTGCGGAGGAGGTGGTGGTGGCGTCGGCGAGCCGGCGGGCGCTCTCCGCGAGTCCGGGCCCCGGCGGCGGCCCGGGGGCTGCGGGGCGGGGGGCGCGACCGGGATCCCGTACGGCCGGGCCGGTCCGGTCGGTGGGCTCGGTTGAGGACATGGGCGTGCCGCCTCCCTCGTGGTGCGGGCCGACCGGTCGACCCGGTTGCGCCCACCCGTACTTACTGGAGGGTAACGAGAGGAGGCGGCCCGCTCAACCGTTCCGGCCGCACCGGTCGGAACGGGGCCCGGGTCTATCGCCACGGGGTCACGGGTGGACGTGGATCTCGCCGATGCCGGTGCCCAGGCTCCCGCAGTGGGCGGTGGACTGGCCGGACTCGCCGGGCCTGAGGGTGACGTGATTGCCGTCGACGTCCGGTGACCAGCCGCAGACGAGGTGGACCCAGAAGGTCTGCGTCCGGCTGCCGTTGTTGCGGCAGAGCGCGAAGCCCGTGTAGTCGTCGATGGCGTGCTTGCCGGTGTCGCAGGAGAGGCCGGGCGGAATCGCGCCCGGGGCGGCGGTCGCGGTGGTCGCGGTGACCGGGACCATCAGTGCGGCCGCCGTCGCCGCGGCGGCGAGCGCCAGCAGGGCGGACCGGGAGCGCTTCCCCCTGGCCGTGCCGCCCTTGCTCCTCGTCCCCGTGAACAGGTTCATGGTTCTCCTTCGTGGTGTGTGCGATTTTCCGTGGTGCGTGCGTGCTTTCCGGTGGTGCGTCGTGCACGTGCTCGTGGTGCGTCGGGTACGTGATCCCGGGCGGGATCACCGCAGCTTTGCCCACGCTCCGTGGCCGAAAACACCGCCGCACTTCACTCTCCGTGCACGCGCCGGGCGGTGGCCGCGCTGTCGGCGTACGCTCGAATGTGCCGGCCACCATGGATCGCGCCCCCTGACCGGGGCCTTTGCGAGGAGGCGACGTGAGCGGACACCGATGGGCCGCGCGGGCGGCCGCGGGTGCGGCGGCCGTCGCTCTCACCGTGACGGGTGGCACCCTGCCGCGGGCTGACGACGACATCGACTCGCTGAGCGCCGAGGAGATCGCCGAACGCTCGCGCGAAGCACTGCTCGATGTGAACTCCCTGCGTCTCAGCGCGCGCGGCAGTCTCGACGGAAGCGGCCCGGACATGAGCCTCGACCTCACCCTGGACCGCGAGGGGAACTGCACCGGCGGGGTCGACATGGGGGACGACGGCTCGGTGGAGATCGTGAAGCGCGGCGACGACGTCTGGCTGAAGCCGGACGCCGCCTTCTGGGAGAAGCACGTGCCGATCGGCGGCTCCACCTTCGACGCGATCCTCGACGGCCGCTACATGAAGGCCTCGGCGGACAACCCGCGGCTGCTCAGTGTCACCGAGGTCTGCGACCTCGACACCTTCCGCGAGCTGATCGCCGACAACGCCGGCACCGCTGACCGGGGCACGCTGACGAAGGGCGAGAAGACCGAGGTGAAGGGCGCGCCCGCCGTTCCGGTGACCCGGGCCGAGGGCGGCGAGCGGCTGACGGCCTACGTGGCCGCCGAGGGCACGCCGTACCCGGTGCGGATCACCGTGCGGAACGGCGGCGAGGAAGGGACCGTGGACTTCTCCGGCTTCGACCGGCCGGTGCCCACGGCCACTCCCCCGGCCGACGAGACGGTGGACGTCACGGCCCTGCTGGGCCGCAGCATCAAGCCCGTATAGCCCGCGAGGCCATGCTCCTGGACGGCTGAAAGCCCGGAGCCGGTCAGGGGGCGATCACCCCCTGACCGGCTCCGGGCACCGGCGCCCGCTGCTGTCCAGCGGCGGCAGCCGGCCTCCGTCCCTCGCGGGTCACGGCTCCGAGCGCCGCGCGGTGCCCTCGGCGACAGCACCGACCTGGGTGGCACCCGGGTCGGCGGCGGTCTTCCCGGACGGCGGTGCCGTCTCCTCGGTCAGGCCGATGCGGTCGTGAAGGCGCCGCAGTGGAGCCGGCGCCCACCAGTTGAAGCGGCCCATCAGACGCATCATCGCCGGGGCGAGCAGACATCGGACGATCACGGCGTCCACCAGAACGGTCAGGGCGAGCCCCAGACCGAAGAGCTGCATGAAGGACACCTTCGAGATGCCCATGCCCGTGAGGACGATGGCCATGAGGACGGCGGCCGCGGTGAAGACACGTCCGGTGCGGGCGACGCCCATGGCCACGGCGTGGGTGTTGTCCTCGGTGGTGGTGCGGCCCGAGGCGAGCCACTCCTCACGGATGCGGGAGAGCAGGAAGACCTCGTAGTCCATCGACAGGCCGAAGGCCAGGCAGAACATGAGGACGGGCACGTTGGCGACGAGATAGCCGGTGGCCGTGAAGCCCAGGATCCCGGACAGGTGCCCCTCCTGGAACACCCACACCATCGCGCCGAACGCGGCGGCGAGTGACAGCGTGTTCATCACCAGCGCCTTCAGGGGCAGCACCACGCTGCCCGTGAACAGGAACAGCAGCACGAACATGGCGAGCGCGATCAGCGCCACCGCGTAGGGCAACGGCTCGGTGAGCGCGTCGATGACGTCCTGGTTCTCCGCGGCGGCGCCGGCGAACAGGGTCTTCCCGGGGCTGTCCACGGCGCGCAGGTGCTCCAGCAGCTGCTTGCCCTCCTCCGCGTACGGGTCGAGGGCCGTGCCGACCCGCAGCACCGCGCCCGCCTCGTTGGTGAGGGCCGCACGTCCCGGCCCGGCCTGCGCGCCGTCGGTGAAGAAGCCGGCGCCACTGGCCACGTCCGAGACACCGTCGACCCGGGACAGCTCTGTCGCGTACGTGGCGAGCTTCTGGTCGCCGCCGTCGAAGTCGGGCAGCACGATGGTCGTCGAGGCGGCCGCGTCCTCCGCGAAGTCCTCGCGCAGCATGTCGCCGACCTGACGGCTCTCCGAGACGGAAGCGCTGATCACCCGGTCGTCCGGGTAGCCCCACTTCGACGACAGGAAGGGTGCGCCGAGGAGCAGCAGCAGGGCGGTGGTCAGGACGGCGACAGGGACGGCGCGCCGGGTGACGGCGACGACCATGCGGTACCAGCGGCTGTCCTCGGGCTCGACCGCGCGCGGCGGCTTGAGCTTGAGCCGGCGTCGCAGGGGAACCCGGATGTCGTACTTGTCGACCCGGTCGCCGAGCAGGATGAGGGCCGCGGGCAGGACGAGCACCGCCGTCAGGACGCTGACCAGGACGACCGCGACACCCACGTAGGCGAAGGACCTCAGGAAGAACACCGGGAAGACGAACAGCGCGGCCAGCGCGAGCGCGACGGTGACCCCGGAGAACACGACCGTGCGGCCCGCCGTCTGACCGGCGCGCAGCACCGCGTCCGCGGGGGCGAGCCCGGCGCGCAGTTCCTCGCGGTAGCGGCTCACCATGAGGAGGCTGTAGTCGATGCCGAGCGCGAGGCCGAGCACGGTCGTCATGTTGAGCGCGTAGATGTTCACATCGGCGAACATGGTCACCAGGCGCAGAACCGCGAGCGTCGTCACGATGGAGACGGCACCGATGAGGAGCGGCAGACCGGCCGCGATCAGACTGCCGAAGACCATCATCAGCACGATGAGCGCGATCGGGAAGGCCACGGCCTCGCCGATGGTGGCGTCCCTGGTGACCGTGGAGTTCATCTCCGCCATCAGCGGGCCGTAGCCGCCGACGCGGACCGTCACCCCGTCCGGCCGCGGCGCCTCGTCCAGCAGCTGGTCGGAGACCTTCGGCAGGTCGGTCTCACTGGCGTCGATGTGGGCCGTGATGAGTCCGGTGTCACCGTCCTCGCTGCGCAGCGTGGATCCGGCCTCGGGGCCGAGGCTCCAATAGGACTGGATGCCGTCGACGTCGTCGCGTCCATCGAGCCATGAAGCGACGGTCCCGCTCGCGGAGCGCGCCTGAGCACTGTCCGCGCCCTCGTCGGAGGTGACCGCGACAATGAGGTTCGGCTGCACACCGCTGAAGTGGTCGTTGACGACGGTTACGGCCCGCGCCGACTCGGAGTCCGGGGAAGTGTAACCACCGGCTTTCAGACGGTCCATGACGGACGCCCCGAAAACCCCGCACACAAACACCGTGATCAGCGCGGCGATGAGCACCATCTTGGGTCGGTTGATTGCAAGACGAACAACTCGGGTCAGCATCCCTGCACCCCTGCCACCGGCCACCTCTGATCTTATTGCCTGCGATTATCACAGCGAGCGTAGGCAGCCGCCGAACCGATCACTACGGCTGGGTTGCCGCACGAAAAGTGCGCGTGCGCATTCAGCCAATGTCGTCGAAAAAACGCCCTTCCGCAGCCAGGTTGTCGATCTGGCGCGTCCCCCGCTCGACGCATAGGGCGAGGGTCTCATCAAGAGGCCGCCGATCATGGGGGACACAGTGACGGACTCAGCCATCACGGAACTGCGGATCGACACAGGGAACAGACCCGGGCCCGACCTCGCGGGGGCGCTCGCGCCCTGGGCCGGCGGACCGGCCCGGACACCGCGGCGCTCCGTCTCGGGCGAACCGGAAGCGCCCGCTACCGAATCCGTCGTCGTCCCGACCGGAACGACGGTCTGCACGCTCGCCGAACGCAAGGCCCTGGCCAACACGGTCGCCACTCGCTACGCCCTGGCGGGCAAGCAGGAGAAGTCGGCGATCCTCGACCACCTGTGCGCCGTCACCGGATGGCATCGCAGCCACGCCCGCAAGGCGCTGCTGAGGGTGGCGCGCCCGCAGGCCGCCAGGCCGCCGCGCACCGGTCGTACCAAGTACGACGCCGATGTCGTCGCCGCCCTGACGTTCTGCTGGAAGGTGCTGGACCGGCCCGCGGGAAAGCGGCTGGCCCCGGTCCTGCCCCACCTGGTGCCGGTGCTCCGCCGCCACGGCGAGCTGGACATCAGTGACGAGACCGCCGCGTTGCTGATGGGCATGTCGGCGGCGACGATCGACCGACGGCTGGCGGAGCAGCGGCAGCGGACCGTGGTGCCCAAGCACACCCGGGCCGGCTCGCTGCTGCGCAACGAACTCCCGCTGCTCAACTGGGCCGAGTGGGACCACACCCGGCCGGGTTTCATGGAGATCACGGTCGTCCGGCACGACGGCGACGGGCCGGAGGACGGCTGCCTGCGGACGGTGACCGTCACCGACATCGCCACCGGCTGGTCGGAGAACCGCACGATCCGCAACGTCAACCGGGTGCCGTACGCACTGGACGAGGTCGCCCGGATACTGCCGTTCCCGATGCTGGGGCTCGACTCGGGCAACTCCGGTTCCGAGGCCGAGGACATCCTGCTGGGCTGGTGCGGGCAGCGCCGGGTGACGTTCACGCACGCCCGCCCGACCTACAGCGGCAACCACCACGTCGGCCAGAAGAACTGGAGCCTGCTGCAGACCATCGCCGGCGACTACCGGTACGACACCACCGCGCAACTGGTCCTGCTCAACCAGATCTGGGCGGCGCTGTCCACCCTCACCAACTACTTCTACCCACAGCAGCACGCCGTGCCCGCCGACGAGAACGGGGGCCCGCGCCGCAAGGAGTACGACACGGCCACCCCGTACCACCGCACCCTGCGCCATCACGAGGTCACCGCCCACGACAAGGCGATCGTCGCGGACACCTACGCCTGCCTGAACCCGGCAGACCTGCACCGCCGGAGCATGGCGATGACCAGCCGGCTGCACCTGATGGCAGCGGGCGGGACGGAGCCCGTGCATCGGGCCGCCCTGCCGCGAACCCACCACCGGGCGCCCGGCGCCGCCTCCTGACCGGGGAGCCGATGCCCGGCAGTGCGCCCTACGGCCCGCGGCGGCCGTTGGGCGCACCCGGGTGACGGCCATCAGGGGTGACGGGACAGCCCGCAGCGCGCCTCGTACAGGCGCTTGTGCCGGCTGATCCCGGCGAGCCGGTAGGGCCCCTCTGTCTGCGTCGGCACCAGGTGGTCGCCGCCGTCGGCCGGGAGGGAGTGCGCGCGCAGCTCGCGGCAGGCGGCGTAGTCGATCGGCCGGCGGCGGAAGACCGCCTCGCGGTGGGCGGCGGTCCGCAGGTGCTCGCGGTAGCCGGGAACGACGGTCCCCGCGAAGAACTCCGCGACACTGCCGGACCCGTAGCTGAGGAACCCGACCGGCCGCCCGCTCAGGTCGTCCGCGTCGTCGAGCAGCGCGGCCAGGGCCAGGTACACGGAGGCGGTGCAGCTGTTGCCGATGACGGTGTTGTACGCCGTGGTCCGCCCGAGGACACGGTCCACCACGGCATCATCGGTGTCCTCGCCGCAGCAGTGCAGCAGGTGTCGGTGCGCCTTGTAGGCCATCTTCGTGAACGGCTGGTGGTAACAGAAGGCGGCGAACTCGCCGAGCGCCCGCCCGCCCTTCTCCCGGTAGTCCTTCCACACCCCTTCCACCGCCTGCAGATAGGCGGAGATGGACTCCTGTCCGTCCACCAGTGCGGCCTCCCGGTAGTTCGGACGCCAGAAGTCCATGACGTCGGCGGTGAACAGCCCCGAGGGCTCCTCCACGCGGACGAGCGCGGGGTCCGCCGAGACCAGCATGGCGACCGCGGCCGCCCCCTGGGTCGCCTCACCGGGGCTGTCCGGGTCGTACTTCGCGACATCGGTGGCGATCACCAGGACGCGCTGGGCGGGGTCCCGGTGGACGAGTCCCAGCGCGAACTGGAGTGCGGCGGTGCCGGCGTAGCAGGCCTGCTTCAGTTCCACGACCCGGATGGCGGAGGGCATGCCGAGGAGCGAGTGGACGTAGACACCGGCGGCCTTCGCCTGGTCGATGGACGACTCCGTCGCGAGCACCACCGTCCGGATGCCGTCGGTGCCGTGCCGGGCGACCACAGGGGCGGCCGCGGCCGCGGCCATGGTCACGATGTCCTCGTCGACGGCGGGCACGCTCATCGCCCGCTGGCCGATGCCGATGTGGTACTTGGCTATGTCGGCGCCGTTGTGGAGGGCCAGTTCCGTGTGAGGCAGGACGAACCGTGTCGTCGCGAAGGACAGGTCGTGAATTCCGACGGTGCCGCTGACGCCGTTCCCGGTCATGCCCTACACCCCGATCCGGGTCGTCTCGTTGTCGCGTTCCAGACGGACGTGCGCGCGCATGAGTTCGCCGGGGTTCGTCTGCGCGGCGAGGAGCGAGAGTTCACCGCACAGGACCGTCGCGGCCGCGACGACCGCGAGTCGGTGCGCGTTCTCTCCGGTGGGGCGGTCGGCCCGACAGCCGAGACGGATGAGGTTGGCCTCCACGAAGTCGAGTCCCTTGCCGTTGCCCACCGTGCCCACGATCAGGTTCGGCAGGGTGCAGGAGAAGTACAGGTCACCGTCGCGGTCCTCGGCGATGGTGACGCCCTGCGATCCCTCGACGATGTTGGCCGCGTCCTGGCCGGTCGCCAGATAGAAAGCGAGCAGCATATTCGCGTAGTGGGCGTTGGCCGAGCGGATTCCGCCCGCCAGCAGCGTGCCGATGAGGTTCTTGCGTACGTTCAGAGAAGCGATCTTCGCGGCCGTCGTGTGCAGCCTCTCGACGACCACCGAACGCGGCACGAGGAGCTCGGTGACGACGTTCTTGCCGCGGCCCAGAATTCCGTTGACGGCGGTGGCCTTCTTGTCCGTGCAGTAGTTCCCGGATATCGATCCGTACGCGATATCCGGAACGGTCCGCAGGATGTGGGTCAGCAGCGCGTCGGCCGCGAGGGTGACCATGTTGTGGCCGGAGGCGTCACCGGTGCTGAACTCGAACCGGATGAACAGCAGATCGGCCGCGATCTCGTACCGAATGCCGAGCAGTTCGGCGTATCTGCTGCAACCGCGTACCACCTCACGCAGTTCGTCGATACGCGCGTCGAGCAGCCGGGTCGCGGCATGGGCGGCCTGCGCGTCCTCCGCCTCGACGAGCACCGATCGCGTCATCCGGTCGTCGACGAGGGTGGCCACGATTCCCCGCTCGGTGCGCCGGGAGATGTTCGCGCCGCGCTGCACGGACGGCCACAGGGGCGTCTCGTAGGTGGCCAGCGGCACTTCGGTCTCGGTGGTGGCGACGTTCCCGGAGATCCGCAGGGGCCCCACCCACCTCATGGGGACCCCGGCGGTCTCGTACGTGTCGTTCATCGTGTGCTCCCCGTCGTGCGGTCCGTGGTGCGGTCCGTGGTGCTGAGGAAGCCGGACCGTTGGGCTATCCGGCGCGTGTCGATACCCCGGTCGACGCAGAAGTCCCGCAGAGCCCCGTGGACCAGCACGTCGCACCGGGCCAGCTCGACCGGTGTGTGCGCGCCGAGCGCGGTCATCAGTCCCGCCAGATGATCGAGCCAGGTGGAGATCTGCTCGACCAGCGCGGACACCCCGCCCTCCAGAAGGACCTTGAGGAATCCGCCGGAGGCGCCGACGGCGGCGGCGCCGAGGGCCAGCGAGCGGGCCACGTCGAGCGGGTGGCGGGCACCACCGGAGGCGAGCAGCGGAATGCCCGCTCCCTGCCCGTCCAGCAGACAGGCGGCCGTGCTCTGCCCCCAGCCGTCGAGGTAGGCGTAGTCGGCGCCATCGCGCCTGCCGTTCTCGATGCGGGCGAAGTTGGTCCCGCCGCGACCGCCGACATCGGCGACCCGGACGCCGAGCTTCCCGAGCAGGGCCACGGTCTCGCGGCTCAGCCCGAACCCGACCTCCTTGACGATCACCGGTACGTCCACACCGGCCGCGATCTCCTCGATCCGCGGGCCCCAGGAGGCGAACGACCGGTCGCCCTCCGGCATCACCGTCTCCTGGACGGTGTTGAGATGGATCTGCAGGGCGTCGGCCCCCAGCAGATCGACGGCCCGCCGCGCGTCGTCGACGGTGGTCGTCGCGTTGATGTTCGCCATGAGGAACCCGTCCGGGTTCTCCCGGCGCATCACGGCGAACGTGCCGGCCGACGACGGGTCCTTGAAATAGGCGCTCATGGATCCCGACGCGATCGGCACGCCGGTCTCGCGCGCGGCGATCGCCAGGTCCCGGTTGATGACGCCGGTCCTGGCGCTGCCGCCGGTCATTGCGTTGATGTACAGGGGGACCGGCCACTCGATGCCCGCGAACCGGGTCCGCAGGGACACCTCCGCCCGGTCGAGGCCGGCCAGCGCGTGGTGGACGAAGGACACGTCGTCGAACTGGTTGCGACCGCCGGGTCCGTGTTGCTGCTCGACGGCGAGCCGGACGTGGTCGTCCTTGCGTTCAGCGATCATTGCTCTGGTCCCTTCGGTCGGCGGGGCGGAGGGGCAACGGCACGATTCCGACCTCTTTCCAGCGGGCCCTCAGCCGCGCGATCTGCTCCGGTGCCTCGTCGGGCAGCAGGGCGATGCCGCAGTCGCCGCCGCCCGCGCCCGAGGGTTTGGCCGCTCCGCCGACGGCCTCGGCCTCGTCGCACAGCGCACGCAGCTCCGGGGTGAAGATGCCGAGTCCGGTCTCCTCGTCCAGGCGGGCGAGCAGCTGCCGGGCGGTACGGAACCGGTCCAGCAGGTCGGCCCGGTCGCCGTGTTCGACCGCGCGGATCGCGGCACGGACGCAGTCCGCGCTGCCGGCCAGGAAGTCCCGGTGGGACGGGCCGCCCCGCCAGTCGCTCGTGTCCAGGCCCGACACCAGGGCCGTGGTCGAGGCGGGCCGTCCGGTCCAGCCGACGACCAGGGCGAGCC
>NZ_NTGZ01000191.1 GCF_002551245.1 Streptomyces sp. rh34 | reverse complement strand
GGAGCAGGGCGAGGGGCTGTGGACGGTGGAGCAGGAGACCCCGGTCGTCCTGGTGGAACGCTCGGCACCCCTCGGCCATCCGGCGGCGGGCCTGGACCGGGTGCGCTCGGACCACGCGCACGGCGCCGCCGAAGCGGTGGCGCACCTGGCCGGGCTGGGGCACCGGGCGATCGCGCTCGCCGTGCAGGACAGCCCGACCGCTCCCCGGCTCCGGGTCGGATACCGGGCCGCCGTGGAGGCGCTGGGGATGACCCCGGTGTCGGCCGCGCCGCTGGACGACGCCCGCGCACGGTCGGAGGCGAAGCGTTTCGAGCGGACGCTGGAGTACCTGTGCGAGGCCGTGGCGAGCGGCAACGTGACCGCCGCGATCGTACACAGCGACGCGGACGCGATCGTCCTCATCCCACGGCTCCAGGCCCGGGGCGTGCGGGTGCCCGAGGACCTCGCGGTGATCGCGTACGACGACGAGGTCGCCGGACTCGCCGACCTGCCGCTCACCGCCGTGGCCCCGGACAAGCACGCCGTGGGGGCCGCCGCCGCCCGGCTCCTGCTGGACCGTCTGGGCGTGACGGAACCCGGCGCGACGGACACGAGGGCGGGGGCCGGGGCGGGGGAGACGGGCCGGGGTTCCGCCGCGCGCAGGCACCTGGAGATCCTGCCCACCCTGCGGATCCGGGTCTCCTGCGGGTCGGTCGCCGCCGCCCCCTGACGGAAGAGATGCCGTGCGAAGAGCCGTGCCCGGGCCTACCGGCCCTGCGGGCACGGCTCTCTTCGCATGCCCGGGGGCCGTTGGCCCAGGGGCGGACACCGAACTGCGAATGATCGATTCGATTGAATTGGTCATTTGCTCTTGACGGCGATCTCTTCCGCACAAAATGATGTGTGCCGTTCGCCTCATCTCCCGCAGTTCGAGGTCCCGTAGGAGCCGGCCCATGCCCTGTACCGCCCGCACGTCCCGCCTCGCCCTCGCGGCGTCCGCCGCCTCACTCGCCCTGCTCGTCACCGCCTGCGGCGGTGGATCGGGGTCGGACGCCTCGGGTTCCGGCGACGGCAAGCCCGTCACCCTCACCTTCTGGTCGTCCGCCCTGGGCGCCAAGGAGACGGCCGACGCGTTCAACAAGACGCAGACCGACATCGAGGTCACGTTCTCCTTGGTGCCCGCGGGGCCCGAGGGCGTCACCAAACTGTCCAACGCGGTCAAGGGCAACAACGCCCCCGACGTGGCCACCATGGACTACTCCGCCCTGCCCGAGTACGCCAGCGAGGGCAACCTGGTGAACCTCACGCCCACCTCCGGAGAGCTGGTGAAGAAGGAGTTCCCCGAAGCGGTCCAGTCCCTGGTCAACCTCGGCGGCTCCACCTGGGCGGTCCCGTTCGACGTCACGCCCATCCAGCTCTTCTACCGCAAGGACCTGTTCCAGAAGCACGGCGTCGAGGTGCCGACGACGTGGGCCGAGTACCGCACGCCCGCCGAGAAGATCCAGCGGGCCGACCCCGACGTGGCCATCACCAACTTCGGCGGCGGTGACCCCGCCCTGCTCTCCGGCCTCGCCTGGCAGGCCGGCGCCCAGTGGTACGGCACCAAGGGCGACGCCTGGAAGGTGAACATCGACGACCCGGCCTCCCGCAAGGTCGCCGCCTACTGGGACGACCTCCTCGCGGACGGCCTCGCCTCCAAGACCCCACTCTGGGGCGAGGGCGAGGCCAAGGAGCGCTCCACCGGCAAGGTCGCCACCGTCATCGGCGCCGCCTGGAGCGCCGGGACCTTCCCCGTCAGCTACCCCGACAGCAAAGGCAAGTGGGGCATAGCCCCCCTGCCCACCTGGGACGGCAAGCCGAGCACCGGCATGTACGGCGGAACCTCCTACATCGTGCCCAAGGGCAGCGAACACACCGAGGCGGCGGCCGAGTTCATCAAGTGGGTCACCACCGACCCCGCGGCCATGACCGCCCGCCTCAGCTCCCTCAAGGCCCCCAGCAGCGCCCTGCCCGCCAACGAGGCCATGCGCGCCGCGGCGGCGAAGGAGTTCGACACCTCCTACTTCGCCGGCCAGGACGTCTACGCCATCGCCGGCGAGGCCGCCGACACCATCGTGCCCGGCTGGACCTGGGGCCCGGTGCAGCAGCAGGTCACCTCGGCGCAGATGGCCGCGGGCAGCGACCACACGAAGATGCTCAGCTCCGGTCAGGCGAAGGGCGAGACCGCGGTCACCGACCGCGGCCTGAAGCTCGACAAGTAGCCGCACGGCTGCCCACGGCCCACGGCGCCGGGCAGCCCCTCTCCTCTCCCGCCCACCCCATCCAGCCGAAGGAGCATCAGGTGGCAGCCCCACTCGCCCGGCCGGCCAAGACTCCGCCACCCCCGGCCGCGCCACCCACGGGGCCCGCCGGTCCGGCCGTTTCCGCCGTACCGGGAAAGCCGGGCGGACCCGGCACCCGACGCGGACAGCGCCGGGCCGTCGCCCTGTTCACGATCCCGTTCTTCGCGCTCTTCACCGCCGTCACGGTCCTGCCGATGATCTACGCGGCCTGGATGAGCCTCTACCGCGAGGAGTCCTCCGGCCTGGGATTCGGCGGAACCGAGCGCGTCTTCGCCGGGTTCGGCAACTTCACCGAAGCCCTGGGCAACGAGGCGTTCCTCCGCTCGTTCGGGAACATCGCGCTCTACTGCGCGCTCTACATCCCCGCGATGGTCGGCGGAGCACTCGTCCTGGCCCTGCTCGTCGACTCGACCATGGCCCGGGCCCGGCGCTTCTTCCAGATCGCCTACTTCCTGCCGCACGCGGTGCCCGGCCTGATCGCCTCGCTGATCTGGCTCTACCTCTACACACCGGGGCTCAGCCCGATCACCGACGCCCTCGACGCGCTCGGCGCCCAGTGGAACTTCTTCGGCCAGGACGAGGCGATCCTCTCGGTCGTCAACATCTCCGCCTGGCAGTGGACCGGCTACAACATGATCATCTTCTACGCGGGGCTCCAGGCCGTTCCCCGCGAGGTCCTGGAAGCGGCGACCGTCGACGGAGCCGGAGCCCTGCGCACCGCCCTCCAGGTCAAGATCCCCATGATCCGTCCCACGGTCGTCCTGACCCTGCTGTTCACGTGCGTCGGCGCCATCCAGCTCTTCGACGCCCCCAAGCTCGTACAGCTGCGCGCCAACACCATGGGCGAGGACTGGTCGCCGGCCATGTTCATCTACACCGCGGCCTTCAAGGGCCACGACTACGGCCTGGCCGCCGCGAGTTCCCTCCTGCTCGCCCTCGTCGCCGGCCTGTTGTCCTTCGTCGTCACCAAGCTCGGCAACCGGTGGAAGGCCTCATGAGCACCCAGACAGCCACCCCCGACGCACCGACCGCGCCCACGGCGCCCCGAGCCGCCGGACGCCGCTCCGCCCCGCCGCCGGACCGCCGCGGCCGGGGGCTCACCTCCCGCGTCATGGTGAACGGCGTCCTCGCCGTCGTCGCCGTCTACACCCTGATGCCGCTGACCTGGCTCCTCATCGCCTCCACCAAGAGCTACCGGGACCTGTTCGCCACCAACCCGTTCAGCCTCGGCGACTTCCAGCTCCTGGCCAATCTGAACGCACTCCTCGCCTACAACGACGGGGTCTTCGTCCGCTGGCTGCTCAACAGCCTCCTGTACACCGTCGTCGCCTCCGGGCTCTCCACCCTCATCTCGGTGGCCTGCGGCTACGCCTTCGACAAGTACGCCTTCCGCGGCCGGGAGAAGTGGTTCGGGGTCGTCCTCGTCGGCGTCCTCATCCCCTCGACCGTCGTCCAGCTGCCGCTCTACCTGATGGCCTCCGAACTGGGCCTCGTCAACACCTACTGGGCCGTCCTGATCCCCAGCCTGGTGAACCCGTTCGGCGTCTACCTGGCCCGTGTCTTCTCCGAGGGGTACGTACCGGACGAGGTGCTGGAAGCGGCCCGGATGGACGGGGCCGGCGAGGTACGGACCTTCGGAAAGGTCGCCCTGCCGATGCTGGCGCCCGGCTTCGTGACCATCTTCCTGTTCTCCTTCACCGCGAGCTGGAACAACTTCTACGGCGCGCTCATGATGCTCAACGACGACCGGCTCTATCCGGTCAACCTGGGCCTGTACATGTGGAACCAGAACGTCTACCAGCAGCCGGAGCTCTACCCGCTGGTCATCATCGGCTCGCTCGTCGCCGTCGTCCCCCTGATCGTCGCCTTCCTCTGCCTCCAGCGCTTCTGGCGCTCGGGCCTCACCGCAGGAGCCGTCAAGTGAGCCACCCCGCCGCGCCCCGGCCGACCCGCCCCCGCACCGTCCTGGCGATGAGCGGCGAGACCCGCGAGGCGATCCTGGCCCCGGAGACCCTGGAACGGCTCGCCCGCGTCGCCGACCTCGACCCCGGCCTCCTCGTCACCGACTTCGGCGCCGACGACCCGGCCCAGCGCACCGGGCTCCACGAGGCCGAGGTCCTGTTCACCGGCTGGGGCTGCCCGCCCCTGGGCCCCGCGGCCCTGAGCGCCATGCCCCGGCTGCGCGCGGTGGTCCACGCCGCCGGCTCCGTGAAGCACCACATCACCCAGGACGTCTGGGACCGGGGCATCGCCGTCAGCACCGCCGCGACGGCCAACGCCCTCCCGGTCGCCGAATACACGGTCGCTGCGATCCTCTTCGCCAACAAGCAGATCCTGGAGAGCGCCCGCGTCTACCGCGAGGCCCGCTCCCGGGTGAACCTCCTGAAGCGGTTCCCCGCCGTCGGCAACTACCGTCGCACCGTGGGCATCGTCGGTGCCTCACGCATCGGACGCCGCGTCGTCGAACTGCTGCGCCCCTACGATCTGCGCGTCCTGGTCCACGACCCGTACCTGGACGAGGACGGCGCCCGGACCCTGGGCGTGGAGCGCGCCGGCCTCGACGCCCTGGCGGCACAGAGCAACGTCGTCAGTATCCACGCCCCCGAACTCCCGGCGACCCGGCACCTGTTCGATGCCGGACGTCTCGCCCTCATGCGGGACGGGGCGACCCTCGTCAACACCGCACGCGGCTCCCTGGTGGACACCGACGCCCTCGTGAGGGAACTGGTCACCGGACGCCTCAACGCCGTGCTCGACCATACGGAACCAGAAGTCCTGCCCGCCGACTCACCCCTCTACGACCTGCCGAACGTCCTTCTCACCCCGCACATCGCCGGGTCGCAGGGCGGCGAACTCCACCGGCTCGCGGACGCCGCCGTCGACGAGCTCGAACGCTACGCGCACGGCCTCCCGTTCGCCCACGCGGTGGACCCCCGCACCCTGCACCAGCAGGCCTGACCCGTACCCGTACACCTGCCGGCCGGGGGCGCCCGTCGGGACGCCCCCGGCGTAGCGTCACGCGGCGTGCGCCCGTCCCGAGGGCAGGACCGCGATCATCCGGGCCACCGTGCGGGCCATCGCGTCCCGGCCGTCCGACAGATAGCGGCGCGGATCCACGCCCCGGTCGTCCCGGGCCAGTCGCTCACGTATCGCTCCGGTCATCGCGATGTTGAGCGCGGTGCCGATGTTGACCTTGCGGATCCCGCCCGCCACGGCGCGGGCCAGCTCCTCGTCGGAGGCCCCGGACGAACCGTGCAGTACCAGCGGAACCGGCACGGCCGCACGCAGCCTGCCCAGCAGACCGTGGTCGATGGTGGCGTCCCGCGAGGTCATGGCGTGCGAGGTGCCGACCGCCACAGCCAGCGCGTCGACCCCGGTGGCCGCGACGAACGACCGTGCCTCGTCGGGATCCGTACGGGCCCCGGGCGCATGGGCGTCGAGCGCGGGCTCCCCGTTCTTCCCGCCGACCTGCCCCAGCTCGGCCTCCAGCCACAGGCCCCGCTCGTGCGCCCATACGACGGCGGCGCGGGTGGCCGCCAGGTTCTCCGTGTACGGCAGCCGGGCGGCGTCGAACATCGCCGAACTGAAACCGCAGTCCGCCGCCCGGTGCAGCAGCTCGGTCGACTGCACATGGTCGAGGTGCAGGGAGACGGGGACGGCGGCCTGGTCGGCCACCTCCGCCGCGGCGCGCGCGAGCGGCCGCGGCCGGCCCCGGTGGTAGGCGACCGCGTTCTCGCTGATCTGCAGGATCACCGGCGACCCCGCCGCCTCCGCGCCCTCGGCGATGGCTTCCGCGTGCTCCAGGGTGATGACGTTGAACGCGGCGACCGCACGGTGCTGTGCGGCGGCCTGGGCGATCAGATCGCCGGTGGCGGCGATGGACATGGCGACTCCGGGGTGAGGGACCGTCGGGCGGGAGGGGGCGGCCGGGGCCGTCAGGCCGTGCTGCTGAGGATGACCGAGCGGCTGAGGTGGCGCGGCCGGTCCGGATCGAGACCACGCGCGTTCGCGATGGCCAGCGCCAGACGCTGCACCCGGACCAGCTCCGCCAGCGGGTCCAGACCGCCGGCCACCCATCGGGCGCCGGTCGCGTGCACCTCGTCCATCAGCCCGGACGGAGCTTCGCCGAGCATCCACGTCGCGGTGGAGTGGCTGGAGATGCTGATCGGGCCGTGCCGGTACTCCATCGCCGGGTACGCCTCGGTCCAGGCGAGCGCGGCCTCGCGCATCTTCAGCGCGGCCTCGTTGGCGAGCCCTACGCTCCACCCCTGTCCGAGGAAGGTGAACTGGCTGCACTCCACCAGTCCGGTGGGCAGCGGCTCGGCGAGCGCGACCAGGGCGTCCTCGACGACCGCGTCGGTGTGCAGGCCCAGATGGGCGCGGAGCAGGGTCAGCGCCGAGGTGGCGAAGCGGGTCTGCACGACGGACTTCTCGTCGGCGAACTCGAGCACGATCGTGTCGTCGGCCATCGCCGCCATCGGGGTGTCGGGGTCGCCGATGACCACGGTGCGCCGGGTCGTGTCACCGATCTTCCCGAGGAGTCCGAGCACCTCCGTCGTGGTGCCGGAGCGGCTCAGCGCCACGACCCGGTCGTAGGGGCGGCCCGCCGGGAACTCCGAAGCGGCGAAGGCGTCGGTCTCGCCCTGGCCGCTGCTCTCCCGAAGCGCCGCGTAGGCCTGGGCCATGAAGTACGACGTACCGCAGCCGACCACGGCGATGCGCTCGCCGGCCGCCGGAAGCCGGTGGGCGAGCCCGTCCGCCATGCCGGCGGCCACCTGCCAGCAGTCGGGTTGACTGGCCAGCTCCTGAGCCACGTGCGTCATCTGTGCTCCCTGTTCCTGGCGGTAGATGCTCGAAGCTGCATATTAGGCAAGCGTTTCAAGCAATATCAAGCAGGCGGGTGGGGGGCTGCGCACCGCCGGGCGATCCAGGGCCTGATATCGCAGCCGCCGGGCAACACCCGGCCGATGCCGTGGAAGGGGGGCCAGGGAGACCGAAGGGGCACGACGCCGGGCGAGGTCGGCCTCCCCGGCGTCGCGCCCATCCCTCACGCGCCCGCGAGCAGCGACTCCCACGCGGTCGCGGTGTCCGGGTGACGGGCTATCAGTGCGGCGCCGCCCCGGCCCGCCGGACCCGCTCCGGGCGCGGCCCACCTGCCGTCGCAGCCGAGCAGCTCAGCGACCGCGTCGAGCGTCCGCGGGTGCGCGAAGAGTAGAGCGGCACCTCGGTCCCCGCCGTCGGCCGCCTTCGTACGGCCGGCGGCGGGTGCACCGGCTTCCGGCGCCTCGCGCCACGGCGGCACCCAGGTGTCCAGCGCCGCGAGGCGGGCCGGGAAGATCCGCCCCGCCTCACGGATCAACAGCGGGGCCAGGTCCGCCGCTCCGGCGCGCAGCGTCGTGATCAGGGTGGGCAGCCACGGCAGCAGGACCGGATCCGGCAGCCGCCCGAACGCGTTCGACACGGCCTCCACCACCACGTCCGCCAGCCCCGGCACCGGCACCAACGCGTGCACGAAGCCGCTGAGATAACGCGGGTAGGCGGGCACCACCATCGGGTTCGCCAGCAGTTCGCCGCAGCGCTCCCGCAGCTCGGCGCGGGACAGAGCTCCGAGCTGCACCTGCGCCGCCCACAGAAGCGCCGTCCGCTCGGGGTCCGTGGGGCGCGACTGGGCGACGGCCAGCTCCAGCTGTGCCCGGTCGCAGCCCAGGGACAGCGCCAGGCCCTCCATGCTGAACAGGAAGCCCAGCATCGCCGCCACCTGCCCCGCGGTGACGTCCTCGTCGGTGAACGCCGTCGGCAGCAAGGTGCAGTAGTGCGCGTAACCGGCCTTGACGAACGACTCCACCCACGGCGGCAGGACCGGCTCGCCGGTCCGGTAGTACGCCAGCAGCCCCCGCACCCGGCGCAGCACCTCCGGGGCCCCGTCCACCGTGCGCTCGGAGGTGAGGACCTCCAGGGCGCGGGTGCCCAGCTCACCGGCGAGACGGCGGCTGCCGAGATACAGCGTCGCGTCCTCGACGGCGGCGAGGACGACCGCCGCCGTCGCCCGCGGACCGTACGCGTCGCGGCGCAGCCGCTGTTCCAGGACCTGCTCGATGCTCACGCCCTCGTACCCGAGCTCGATCAGCGCCCGCTGATGGGTGCCCAGCGCCAGGTCCCACGACTCCTGGATCGAACGCTCGCCGAGCCTCCGCTCGCCCATGATCGGCCGGGCCGCGCCGTGCGGCATCAGACGGCGGAGCATCCACAGCACGTCGGAGCACGCCCCGAGCTCCGGGCGGGAATGCATGTCCAGCAGGGCACGTTGCACGCCACGCTGCTGGAGCTTCAGCTCCAGCGGTGCGAGCCGGTCGTGCACGTCGCGGGCCAGCGGCGGCAGCGCGTCGTAGCCGACGCGCCCGATCCGGTCGCCGCCCATCATGATCTCGACGAGCCGGCGCACGTCTCGCCGTCCCGGCACCGTGTCCTTCTCGATGCAGGTGATCGCCGCGTCCTGGAAGTCGTACGGAGTGGGCTTGGCCCGGTCCCGCATCCCGGCCAGCAGGATCGACGTCTCGAACACCGCGATGGCGTCGGCGGTGGACGCCAGATAGCCGCCGCGCCGCGCAGCGCGCACGATGTCCACCGACCAGCCGAGCAGCTCGGCCTCGTCCAGCGTGTCGAGAACCGGCGGCCGGCGCAGAAACCCGGAGAGCCGGTCAGCGGCGGCTTCCGCCGGGGGCGCGGAGGCGGCCGGGGCGGCCTTCTTCACCGTGCGCGGCTTCTTCGCACCGTCCTGTCCGGCCAGCCGGTACGGCTGGACCCGGGTGCGCTTGAGGTTCTTCGCCCACTGGGTCGCGGCGATCGACACCGACCCGGAGGCCAGCCCGAACTGCGCCTCGATCGCCGCGTGGCTGGACGGGATCAGCCCGTGCTGCCAGGCGGTGGCGGAGCGCGGGGAGATCAGATACGACCCGCCGCCCGCCACCCCGAACTCCTCGACCCGGCTGGCCGCGTGGAAGGCACCGCACACATACAGGCAGTCCTCGGGGGCCGCGCCGCTCGATGCCAGGTGCTCGCGCATCCGGGTCCACATGTACCGCTCGCGGTCCTCGTCCACCCGGAGCCGTTGCCCGTCACCGGGCGCGAGCCGCCGGAACAGGCTGCCGACGAGGAACATGACCTGGCGGTAGGCGGCGTGGTCGCTGTCGCCGAGCGGGATCTCGACGTACTGGTGCCACCACTCCGACCAGTGCCGCACCTTGCCGTGACGCAGCAGATGCTCCTCCAGCTCCGCGAAACGGGGCCGCAGGTCACCGATTTCCACGCCGACCGCCTCACCGTGCAGCGCGGCTTCAGGCTCCGGAGACCCGTCCGCAGGACCGGGCGCCCTCTCGGGGGTGCTCTCGCCCTGCCGGCTGTCCCACTGGAAGACGTGGTCGGAGGACCGGTCGACGAGGACCAGCTCGACGCCCGGGGTGTCGAGGGCGTACGCGATGGCCTGGTACTCGGCGGAGGCCTCGGTGATCGGGGCGACGACCGAGAGCGGGGCCCACTCGGCGGGGAACCCGTCGACCTCGCTCGCGAACGCCTGGACCGCCACCGGCAGGCGGCAGTTGCGCAGCTCGCCGAGGAGCGGCGCCATGTCCTCGCACAGCTCCAGATAGACGACCTTGGGCTGCTTCTCGCGCAGCCGGCGGGCCATGGCGAGGGCGGAGGCGGGCGAGTGGTGGCAGACCGGGAAGATCTCCAGCGGCTCGCGCACCGCCCGGTCGACGTCGTCGACCATGCCGAGGAGGATGCCCTCCAGCGCGTCGGGCCCGTCGGCGAAGGCGGTGGCGGCCTCGTGCAGCTGCCCGCGCAACGCGGCGAACGACGTCTCTCCGGGGCCGTTCTCCCCGGGGCCGTTCGTGGGGGACCCGCTCATGACAGCGTGGCGATCGTGTCACGGCCGCCGTCCAGGAACTCCGGCCACGAGCCGCCCTCCTCCTTGCTGCGCGGTTCGACGACGCCGTGCAGATACTTGTTGAAGATGGCCAGGTCCTCCGGGTCCCGCCGGGCGAGCGAGCCGACGAGCGAGGAGGCGAGGGTCCGGGCGGTCAGGGTGCTCTCGCCGAAGAAGTTGCTGTGCAGGACGGCGTCCTCCAGCACACCGATCTGCTCCGCCGTCGACAGGGCGGACTCCAGCTTCTCCTCGTCGCTGCCCGCGGCGGCGGCCGAGGCCCGCAGATCAGCGAAGCTCTGGAGAAGGATGTCGAGCAGCGTCGGCGGCACGTCCAGGTCGATCGCGTGACGGCGCAGGAGTTCCTCCGTGCGGAAGCGGACGATCTCAGCCTCGCTCTTCCTGTTCGTCACGACCGGAACGCGGACGAAGTTGAAGCGACGCTTCAACGCGGACGACAGGTCGTTGACGCCCCGGTCGCGGCTGTTGGCGGTCGCGATGATCGAGAAGCCGGGCTTCGCGAAGACGATGTTGTCGCCCGCGTCCGCGCCGTCGCTCTGCAGCTCGGGAACAGAGATGTACTTCTCCGAGAGAATCGAGATCAGGGCGTCCTGGACGTCGCTGGTGGAACGGGTCAGTTCCTCGAAGCGGCCGATGGCGCCCGTCTCCATCGCGGTCATGATCGGCGACGGGATCATCGACGCACGCGACTGTCCCTTGGCGATGACCATGGACACGTTCCACGCGTATTTGATGTGATCCTCGGTCGTGCCGGCCGTACCCTGCACCACCAGCGTGGAGTTGCGGGAGATCGCGGCGGAGAGCAGCTCCGCCAGCCAGCTCTTGCCGGTGCCGGGGTCACCTATCAGCAGCAGACCGCGGTCCGAGGCGAGCGTGACGATGGAGCGCTCGACGAAGCTCCGGTCGCCGAACCACTTCTGTGAGATCTCGCGGTCCAGGCCGTCGGCGCGCTCGGATCCCAGAATGAACAGCCGGACCATCTTCGGGGACAGCCGCCAGGAGAACGGCTTGGGGCTGTCGTCGATCGACTCCAGCCAGTCGAGCTCCTCCGCGTACTTGGTCTCGGCGGGGGCGCGCAACACGTCGGACATCAGAAGGCCTTTCTGAACAGGCGGGAAAGTGCGGAACGAGAGAGAGGGGGACGCGAGGAGGTGCGAGGGATGCGAGACGAGAGGGTGCGCGGCGGGGCGGGCGAGCCCCGCCCCGCGGGGCCTCAGGTCAGGAACGTCTTGAGTTCGTGTACGAGCTTGTTCACATGCCCGGAGACCACGGGCGTGCCCAGGGCCTTGAACCGCTCCCGGAACCAGGGATTGACCTCCTGCCGTCCGGAGCTGGTCACCGAGCCGACGGGGATGAACTTCACCCCGGAACGGTGAACGGCCTCGATGCCTTCGAACAGCGGCTGGGAGCGGTCGAACTCGTAGAAGTCCGAGATCCACACCATGACGGTGTTCTTCGGCTCGGCGATCTTCGGGCGGGCCATCGCCATCGCGACGGGGCCGTCGTTCCCACCGCCGAGATTCGTGCGCAGCAGCACGTCGAACGGGTCGTGCACCCACGGCGTGAGGTCGATCGAGCGGGTGTCGTAGGCGATGAGATGGACGTCCACCTTCGGCAGCCCGGCGAAGATGGAGGCGAGGATGGTGCAGTTCACCATCGAGTCGACCATGGAGCCGGACTGGTCCACCACGACGATCAGCCGCTGCGGCGTCGTCCTGCGGACGGTGTGCCGGTAGTAGAGGCGATCGACGTAGAGCCGCTCCTCCTCCGGACTCCAGTTGGTGAGGTTCTTCCAGATCGTGCGGTCCAGGTCGAGGTTGCGGAAGACACGCTTGGGCGGCACCGAACGGTCCAACTCGCCCACGGTGGCCTTCTCCACCTGCGTACGCAGCACCTCGGCCACTTCGTCGACGTAACGCCGGATGAGCGACTTGGCGTTGGCGAGGGCCACCCCCGACAGGTTGCCCTTGTCCCGCAACAACTGCTCGATCAGCGACATGCTGGGCGTCAGCCGCGCGGCCAGCGCCGGATCGGCCAGCACCTCCCGCAACCGCATGCGCCCCACGAGATCCGCCTCGATCGCCGCCAGCTCGGGCCCGAGGCCGCCGGAGTCCAGGCCCGCGCCCGCCGCCCGCCCGCCGCGAAGCCCCCCGGGTCGGCTGCCCAGCGCACGCTCCAGCCAGCCCGCGTCGGACTGCCAGCGCGCCAGCTGCTCGGCGGTCACCGTGCTCGAACCGGTCGCGAAGACATTGAGCAGCACCTTCGAAACCAGCGCGGCCCGCCGCACCTCCGCCGCCCGGTCGCGGGAGCCGGCCACCTCGTCGTCCGGTGTCATCAGACCGTCGAACTCGGCGGCCAGCTCCGGATGACGCTGTACGACCGAGTCGAGCGACGTCCCGGGATCCAGCAGTGCGGACGGCAGCCCGATGTCCTCGACCACCCCCAGACTCGCCGACTCCAGCGCGGGCTGCTCCTCACCGTCGAAGAGACGGGCCAGGAGCCGCCAGTACAGCACCTGACGGCGGTTGTCGTACGGGTCGGGTCCGGCCTGGGGCGGGCCGACGGGCCCGAGCGGCTGCCCGGTGAGGTCCTCGGTCATTTCCGCAACAGCCTTCCGGCGCGCTCGCGCAGCACGGCGACGGCGTCGGTGGCGGCCTTCTCCGCCCGGACACCGGCCTTGTCGGTGGTGCCGCCCGCCCACGCCCCGGCGTGGGCGCCGACGGCCTTCTTCCGCACGGTCGCCTCGACCGCGAGCGGCTGCAGCAGGAACTCCCCGGCGTCCCAGCGCAGCAGACCGACGCAGGAGTGGGAGCCCGCGACCGCCTCGGGCGTCAGCGGACCGGCTGCGGGCGCCCGGTCGGCGTCGACGGCCAGAAGGCGCCCGGCCAGATCGAACACGAGCCTGCCCTCCTCGCTCCTCGCGGTGTACCCCTCCAGCAGCACCGGCACGGCGATCCGGACGGGGTGCCGGTCCAACGGTGCGACGCGGGCGGCGGTCGCGGTGGACAGCATCACGCGCGCCGTGGCGAAGGCGTCGGCGGGCTCGCCCGGGCGGGCCCGCTCGTCGTCCCAGAGCAGATCCCCCTCGGCGGTCACCGGCATGGCGTCCAGCTCCATCGAGCGGCCCTCGCTCACGGCGCCGAGCAAGGACATGCGGGGACGCAGCAGCTGCCACAGACCCGCCCCGACGACCGTGTCGGGCTTGGGCGCCGAAACCCCGGCGCGCACCAGACGGGGCGCGCCTCCGTCCGCCGGTTCGAACACGGCATGGACCTGGGCCTGTACGGCCGTCGCGTGCTCCTGCACATCGACGCCGAGCGGCAACAGGCGGCCGGTCACCGGGGTGGCGGAACGGTCACCGGCGGAGCCGGGCACCGTCAACAGCAGGGCGCGTGACCACAGATCGGCCCAGCGGCGCACCGGCACCCGCTCCAGAGTCGCCCCCGGGCAGGACGCGGCGAGCTCGGCGGCGAACCCGTCGAGCAGCGTCGCCCGACGACGCAGGCCCGGATCGGGCAGCATCGCGGAGACCACCGGCGCGGCCCCGGCGACGAGCTCGTGGTCGATGCCCCGCCAGCCGCCGCGCGCCAGGTCGCACAGCCAACTGCGTGCGGCCGCGAGGAGGTTCGTCCCGGGGTCCGCCACGGCGGACGCCGGTCCGCATCCCTCCGTCTCGTCCTCGGCGGTGGGCCGGCCGACGGCCTCGTCGATCCGCCGCGTCAGGGCGTCGTGCACGGAACCGAGCAGCGCGCAGCGGGCGGCGGCGAGCGCCACGAAGTGTTCCCTGTCTCTTATACACATCT
>NZ_NTGZ01000190.1 GCF_002551245.1 Streptomyces sp. rh34 | reverse complement strand
TCAGAGATGTGTATAAGAGACAGCCGCCACCCGCCCCCAACCACCACCCCATGGGGACGGCGAAGCGAACGCACCTCCTCATTCACTGCAAGGAGCCGCACACTGTGAGCAGTGCCGACCAGACCCCTGCCGCCAGCCCCGCGCTGCGCGCCGACATCCGCCGCCTCGGCGACCTCCTCGGCGAGACCCTCGTACGCCAGGAGGGCCAGGAGCTCCTCGACCTCGTCGAACGGGTCCGCGCCCTGACCCGCACCGACGGCGAAGCCGCCGCCGAGCTCCTCGGCGACACGGACCTGGAGACCGCCGCACAGCTCGTGCGCGCCTTCTCCACCTACTTCCACCTCGCCAACGTCACCGAGCAGGTCCACCGCGCCCACGAGATGCGCGACCGCCGCTCGGCCGAGGGCGGCCTGCTGGCCCGCACCGCCGACCGCCTCAAGGACGCCGACCCCGAGCACCTCCGCGAGACGGTCAAGAACCTCAACGTCCGGCCCGTCTTCACCGCGCACCCCACCGAGGCCGCCCGCCGCTCGGTCCTCAACAAGCTCCGCCGCATCGGGGCCCTCCTGGAGACCCCGGTCATCGAGGCCGACCGCCGCCGCCTGGACCTCCGCCTCGCCGAGAACATCGACCTCATCTGGCAGACCGACGAACTCCGCGTCGTCCGCCCGGAACCCGCCGACGAGGCCCGCAACGCCATCTACTACCTCGACGAACTCCACGCGGGCGCCGTCGGAGACGTCCTGGAGGACCTCGCCGCCGAGCTGGAGCGCGTCGGCGTCGAACTGCCCGCCGGCACCCGCCCCCTCACCTTCGGCACCTGGATCGGCGGCGACCGCGACGGCAACCCCAACGTGACCCCGTCCGTCACCTGGGACGTCCTGATCCTCCAGCACGAACACGGCATCACCGACGCCCTGGAGATGATCGACCACCTCCGCGGCCTCCTCTCCAACTCCATCCGCTACGCCGGAGCCACCGAGGAACTCCTCACCTCCCTCCAGGCCGACCTGGAACGCCTCCCCGGCATCAGCCCCCGCTACAAGCGGCTGAACGCCGAGGAGCCCTACCGCCTCAAGGCCACCTGCATCCGGCAGAAGCTCGTCAACACCCGCGAGCGCCTCGCCGAAGGCACCCCCCACCGCCCCGGCTGCGACTACCTCGGCACCGCCGAACTCCTCGCCGACCTGGAACTCATCCAGACCTCCCTGCGCGCGCACAAGGGCGGCCTCTTCGCCGACGGCCGGATGGACCGCACCATCCGCACGCTCGCCGCCTTCGGCCTCCAGCTCGCCACCATGGACGTACGCGAACACGCCGACGCCCACCACCACGCCCTCGGCCAGCTCTTCGACCGGCTCGGCGAGGAGTCCTGGCGCTACGCCGACATGCCCCGCGACTACCGGCAGAAGCTCCTCGCCAAGGAACTCCGCTCCCGCCGGCCGCTCGCCCCCACCCCGGCCCCGCTCGACGCGGCCGGCGAGAAGACCCTCGGCGTCTTCCACACCATCAAGCAGGCCTTCGAACGCTTCGGCCCCGAAGTCATCGAGTCCTACATCATCTCGATGTGCCAGGGAGCCGACGACGTCTTCGCCGCCGCCGTCCTCGCCCGCGAGGCCGGACTCATCGACCTCCACGCCGGCTGGGCCAAGATCGGCATTGTCCCGCTCCTGGAGACCACCGACGAGCTCAAGGCCGCCGACGTCATCCTCGACGCGATGCTCGCCGACCCCTCCTACCGCCGCCTCGTCTCGCTCCGCGGCGACGTCCAGGAGGTCATGCTCGGCTACAGCGACTCCTCCAAGTTCGGCGGCATCACCACCTCCCAGTGGGAGATCCACCGCGCCCAGCGACGCCTCCGCGACGTCGCCCACCGCTACGGCGTACGCCTGCGCCTCTTCCACGGCCGCGGCGGCACCGTCGGCCGCGGCGGCGGCCCCTCCCACGACGCCATCCTCGCCCAGCCCTGGGGCACCCTGGAGGGCGAGATCAAGGTGACCGAGCAGGGCGAGGTCATCTCCGACAAGTACCTCATCCCCGCCCTCGCCCGCGAGAACCTGGAACTGACCGTCGCGGCCACCCTCCAGGCCTCCGCCCTGCACACCGCGCCCCGCCAGTCCGACGAAGCCCTCGCCCGCTGGGACGCGGCCATGGACACCGTCTCCGACGCCGCCCACAGCGCCTACCGCAAGCTCGTCGAAGACCCCGACCTGCCCGCGTACTTCCTCGCCTCCACCCCGGTGGACCAGCTCGCCGACCTGCACCTGGGCTCACGGCCCTCCCGCCGCCCCGGCTCGGGCGTCTCCCTCGACGGCCTGCGGGCCATCCCGTGGGTCTTCGGCTGGACCCAGTCCCGCCAGATCGTCCCCGGCTGGTACGGCGTCGGCTCCGGCCTCAAGGCCCTGCGCGAAGCCGGACTCGGCACCGTCCTCGACGAGATGCACGAGCACTGGCACTTCTTCCGGAACTTCCTCTCCAACGTGGAGATGACGCTCGCCAAGACCGACCTGCGCATCGCCCGGCACTACGTCGACACGCTCGTCCCCGACGAGCTGAAGCACGTCTTCGACGCCATCGAGGCCGAGCACGCGCTCACCGTCAGGGAAGTCCTCAAGGTCACCGGCTCCACCGAACTGCTCGGCACCAGCCCGGTGCTCCAGCAGACCTTCGCCATCCGCGACGCCTACCTGGACCCGATCTCCTACCTCCAGGTCTCGCTGCTGGCCCGCCAGCGCCAGGCCGCCGAGCGCGGCGAGGAAGCCGACCCGCTGCTCGCCCGCGCCCTGCTGCTCACCGTCAACGGCGTCGCGGCAGGACTCCGCAACACCGGCTGACCCACCGACACACGAGTGCCCCGTCGGGCCGACGGGGCACTCGTGTGTCTCAAGCCGTCACCGCGCACCAGGAGCGGCGGGCCGGTGAGGGGCGGCTCAGGCCGACGCCGGTCGGACTCCGGCCGCCGCACCGCCGAAGAGGTGCGCTCGCCGACGGGGCGTCATTCCTGTGCGGCCTACTGCCGGGCCGTGCGGCGGCGACGTGTCACCAGGAAGGCGCCGGCGCCCGCGAGGGCGAGAGCGAGGGCGGCCAGAATGCCCACCGGGGCGCTGGATCCCGTCTCGGCCAGGTCGCCCTCGCCCGTGCCCGTGCCCGCGCCCGTGCTTTCGGAGGCGGACGGCGTCGCGCCCGGGGTCTCCGACGTGGCCGTGGCCGACGGCGTTGCACTCGGCTCGTCCGTCGGGGTGCCGGTCGGGGTGTCCGTGGGGTTCTCGGTCGGGGTTTCCGTGGGGGTTTCCGTCGGCTCGGTCGCCGACGGCGTCGGGGTCACCGAGGCCGGGCAGGTGTGCGACAGGTTGAACTTGCCGTGCTTGACCGTGCCGTCGATCTCGGCCTCGACCGCGGTCAGCTTCGCGCCCGGCTCCGAAACGGCATAGGCATGGTCGTCCTTGGGCGGGCCGAAGACCGTGATCACCTGTTCACCGCCCGGCTCGAAAGTCACCGTCAGCTTCGTGAAGGTCGCG
This sequence comes from Streptomyces sp. rh34, assembly GCF_002551245.1. Taxonomy (GTDB): domain Bacteria; phylum Actinomycetota; class Actinomycetes; order Streptomycetales; family Streptomycetaceae; genus Streptomyces. The sequence goes on along the minus strand of NZ_NTGZ01000190.1, from coordinate 10,830 downwards.
CTGTTGCCGGGAAGCACGAAGTGCCAGCCGTCCTTGTCGGCGGGAACCCCCGGACAGGTCCCACCGGAGTACCCCTCCGCTATCAGCGGCAGCTCCTGACGGAGAGTGGGGTGGCCCGCATCGCCGTCGGTGGCAGCGGCGAGGGGTGCCACCGTGAGGACGTCGTCATGGCGGCGACCAGCACGCCGAAGGTGGTCAAGGAACGTCGCATGGGCAGTCGTCCATCTGATAGTCGAAGGATGCCCTCGAAGAGGGGCGAGGGCAGACTAACCCCGCCACCGAGCCGTCCTCGACCCACCTCCCATAACGATCAGGGCTGCCGTTTCCGGACACCCCGTCACAACGCCAGGAACGTCGTCACCAGGAGCAGCCCGCCCGCCCCCGCCAGCGACCACGCGAACCGCGTCGCCCGCAGACCACCCGCGGCCAACGGGGCCGCGAGCACCATCGCCCCGCCCAGGGGCAGCCAGGCGTGCAGACCACCGCCCCACCCCGCCCTCAGCGCCTCCCGCGTCCCCGGCTTCACCACCACCGGCAGGGTCCGCCCCTCGCGCACCGCCACCGAGCGCCCGATCGTCACCGTGTCGCGAGGCGGGCCGCCGCCCCTCGGCACATAGCGGCCACCACACCTCTCCTCGCCGCAGTCGGCCACCGTCAGCACACCCCGCTCACGCCCCTCGGACAGCAGAACGTGATGCGCCGACTCCCAGGAAGCCCAGGCTCCCGTGCCGAGGAGCAGCAGGATGACCAGGGCCGCGGCAACTCTTCGCAGATGTGTCATGGGCGGCGATCGTACAGACGTACCGATCCGCGCCGACGCTCAGGAGTTGTACGCACTCTGCGCCCGCTCCAACCCCTCCGCCAGCAGACACTCCACCGCGTCCGCCGACCGGTCCACCAGGAACGCCAGCTCCTTGCGCTCGGTCGACGAGAAGTCCTTCAGCACGAAATCCGCGACCTGCATCCGACCCGGCGGCCGCCCGATCCCGAACCGCACCCGGTGATAGTCCGGACCCATCGCCTTCGTCATCGACTTCAGCCCGTTGTGCCCGTTGTCACCGCCGCCCAGCTTCAGCCGCAGCATCCCGTAATCGACGTCCAGCTCGTCATGGACCGCCACGACGTGATCCGTCGGCACCTTGTAGAAGTCCCGCAGCGCCGTCACCGGCCCGCCCGACAGATTCATGTACGACATCGGCTTCACCAGGATCACCCGGCGGCTCGCCGGACCCGGCGGACCCACCCGCCCCTCCACGACCTGCGCCTGCGCCTTCTGCGCCCGCTTGAACTTGCCGCCGATCCGCTCCGCCAGCAGATCGGCGACCATGAACCCGACGTTGTGCCGGTTCGCCGCGTAGTCGGGACCGGGATTGCCCAGGCCCACGATGAGCCAGGGGTCGGTGGCGTCGGACATCAGCGCTCGGTCTCCTCGCACGCAGGGGGGATGGCAGGCAAACGGGGCGGCGGCTCCCGGAAGGGAACCACCACCCCGTCAGTCAAGCAGGTGGAACGGTGAGCGATGAGGCTCAGGCCTCGGCGGCGGCCTCGCCGGCCGCGTCCGCGGACGGCTCCTCGGCCTGCGCGGCGACGACCTGGATCACGATCGCGTCCTCGTCACCGGCGAGCACGGAGCCCTTCGGCAGCGTGATGTCCTTGGCCTGGATCGAGTCACCGGCGTCCAGACCCGCGACGGAGACCGTCACGGACTCGGGGATGTGGGTGGCCTCGGCCTCGACGAGCAGCGTGTTCAGCACGAACTCGAGCAGGTTGGCGCCCGGCGCCAGGTCGCCCTCGGCGTGCACCGCGATCTCGACGTTGACCTTCTCGCCGCGCTTCACGGTCAGCAGGTCGACGTGCTCGATGGTGCTGCGGAGGGGGTGACGCTGCACCGCCTTGGGGATGACCAGCGTGTCCTTGCCGTCGATCTCCAGACCGATCAGCACGTTGGCCGTACGCAGCGCCAGCAGCAGCTCGTGGCCCGGCAGCGTGACGTGGACCGGCTCGGCACCGTGGCCGTAGACGACCGCGGGAACGCGGTTGGCACGACGCACACGGCGGGCGGCGCCCTTGCCGAACTCGGTACGGACCTCGGTGGCGAGCTTGATCTCAGCCATGGTTGCACTCCTCGTCAGGTGGGTGAGCCGTCGGGAGACGGAACACGAACGGTCACCCGGCCCACGACAGGCCTGCTACGAAGAGCGCGTCGATAACGGACCGCCGTACACACAGGTACGGCCTCCCTCGCCGAGCAACTCGCTGAGTCTACCCGGCGGGGAGGCCGCACCCCAAAGTGGATCACCACAGGGTGATCGTCACTGCTGTCAGCCCTGCTCCTCGAAGAGGCTCGTCACCGAACCGTCCTCGAACACCTCACGCACCGCACGCGCGATCGTCGGCGCGATCGAGAGCACCGTGATCTTGTCCAGCTCCAGCTCACCCGGCGTCGGCAGCGTGTCCGTGAACACGAACTCGCTCACCTTCGAATTCTTCAGCCGGTCCGCCGCCGGACCCGACAGCACCCCGTGCGTCGCCGTCACGATGACGTCCTCCGCACCGTGCGCGAACAGCGCGTCCGCGGCGGCGCAGATCGTGCCACCGGTGTCGATCATGTCGTCGACCAGCACACAGACCCGGCCCTCGACGTTGCCCACGACCTCGTGGACGGATACCTGGTTCGGCACGTCCTTGTCGCGGCGCTTGTGCACGATCGCCAGCGGCGCGTCCAGCCGGTCGCACCAGCGGTCGGCGACCCGCACACGGCCCGCGTCCGGCGACACGATCGTCAGCTTGGAACGGTCGACCTTCGCGCCCACGTAGTCCGCCAGGATCGGCAGTGCGAACAGGTGGTCCACCGGGCCGTCGAAGAAGCCCTGGATCTGGTCCGTGTGCAGATCGACGGTGAGAATCCGGTCCGCACCCGCCGCCTTCATCAGGTCCGCCACCAGACGGGCCGAGATCGGCTCACGACCACGGTGCTTCTTGTCCTGACGGGCATACCCGTAGAACGGCACGATCACCGTGATCGAGCGGGCCGACGCGCGCTTCAGCGCGTCCAGCATGATCAACTGCTCCATGATCCACTTGTTGATCGGAGCCGTGTGGCTCTGGATCAGGAAGCAGTCCGCGCCACGTGCCGACTCCTGGAAGCGCACGTAGATCTCACCGTTGGCGAAATCGAAGGCCTTCGTCGGCACGAGACCGACTCCCAGCTGATGGGCGACCTCCTCGGCAAGCTCGGGGTGGGCGCGGCCGGAGAAGAGCATCAGTTTCTTCTCGCCGGTCGTCTTGATCCCGGTCACAGCACAGTCTCCTCAGACGTGTATCTGGCGCTGCACGCATAGGTCCCGATGTGCAACGAGCCAGCCGAAATGGGTGAGCATCTATCACGGTACGCCGTCACCGGCGCACCTGTTTCCGGTCAGCTTTGCCCGTCGGTCTCCCGCGACGACGCCTGAGCGGCCTGCGCGGCCGCGCTGCCCGGCCGCTTCCGGGCCACCCAACCCTCGATATTCCGCTGCTGGCCCCGCGCCACGGCCAGGGAACCTGCGGGCACGTCCTTGGTGATGACCGATCCGGCGGCGGTGTAGACGCCGTCCCCGACCGTGACGGGCGCCACAAACATATTGTCCGAACCGGTACGGCAGTGGGAGCCGATCGTCGTGTGGTGCTTGGCGACGCCGTCGTAGTTCACGAAGACGCTCGCCGCACCGATGTTGGTGTGGTCGCCGATCGTCGCGTCGCCGACGTAACTCAGATGCGGGACCTTGGTCCCCTCCCCGATCGTGGCGTTCTTCATCTCCACGTACGTACCGGCCTTGGCCTTCGTCCCCAGCCGCGTGCCCGGCCGCAGATAGGCGTACGGGCCGACCAGCGCCCCCGCCCCGACCTCGGCCGAATCCGTCACGGAGTTGTCCACCCGGGCCCCGGCGCCGACGACGGTGTCCTCGATCCGCGAGTTCGGCCCCACCTCGCTGTCCTCCGCGAGGTGCGTCGTCCCCAGCAGCTGCGTCCCCGGGTGCACGACCGCGTCCCGCTCGTACGTCACCGTCGCGTCGATCAGCGTGGACGACGGGTCCACCACGGTCACACCCGCGAGCATCGCCCGCTCCAGCAGCCGCTCGTTCAGCAGCCGGCGCGCCTGCGCCAACTGGAGCCGGTTGTTGATGCCGAGGATCTCCCGGTGGTCGCCCGCCACCGACGCCCCGACCCGGTGCCCGGCCTCGCGCAGGATGGACAGCACGTCGGTGAGGTACTCCTCGCCCTGGCTGTTGTCGGTGCGCACCTTGCCCAGCGCCTCGCCCAACAGCCGCCCGTCGAACGCGAACACCCCGGAGTTGATCTCCCGGATCGCCCGCTGCTCGTCGGTGGCGTCCTTGTGCTCGACGATCTCGGTGACCGCACCGGTGGCCGGGTCGCGCACGATGCGCCCGTAGCCGGTGGAGTCCGGGACCTCGGCGCTCAGGACGGTGACCGCGTTGGCGTCGGCGGCGTGGGTGGCGGCGAGCGCGCCGAGCGTCTCACCGGACAGCAGGGGGGTGTCGCCGCAGACGACGATCACGGTGCCCTCGACGCTCCCGCCCAGCTCCTCGAGACCCATGCGGACGGCGTGCCCGGTCCCGTTCTGCTCGGCCTGGAACGCGGTGCGCACGGGGGCGTCGCCGGCGTTCAGGTGCGCGGTGACCTGCTCGCTCGCATGGCCGACGACCACGACGAGATGCTGGGGGTCCAGCTCACGGGCGGCGGCGACGACATGTCCGACGAGCGAGCGCCCGGAGATCTCGTGCAGAACCTTGGGTGTCTTCGACTTCATGCGGGTGCCCTCACCCGCTGCGAGGACGACGACGGCTGCCGGGCTGGTTGCGCTCACGGATGTGCCCTTCGGCTTCGGGTGGTGGTCATCCGCAGGATACCGGGGGTGTTTCCGGGCGAAACGGGGGCGGGCCCCGACCGGTGGGGTCGGGGCCCGCGTGCGCTGCTCCCGGGGAAGGACTCGAACCCTCATGATCAGATCCAAAATCTGACGTCTTGCCCTTAGACGACCCGGGATGGGCGTTATGTCCGATTCTCTTGATCGGCTCTTTTTGCAGCACCTACTATGCCGCACCAGGAGCCCTCGATGCGACGGTACAGCTCGGCGCTTTTCAGGACACGTACCGCGAGGCAGCCCCGATAGTTTTCGCCGACGTTCATGCCGGGGTCGCTGTTGACGAACGTGACCCGCTCCTGGGTGCGGTACGGCTTGGACTTGGAGCCTTCCGCCCAGTAGAGGCCGACGCCCAGTAAGAAGAGCTCGCGATCGGTCATGATGCCGATCTCGTCTGCGGCCTTCTGCTTTGCTGCCCGGCGCTCGGCGTCCCGCCGCTGGAGTGTCGCTTCCCAGCCACGCCGCCCGATGGCGGAGGACTCCTCCCGGGTCCGCTGGCGTACCGGTTTCGGCAGGTCCCGCACCCACAGCGAGATCGAACTCTTCGAGCAGCCCAGTTCCACCTGGATCTGGTCGTACGTCATGCCCTGGAGCCGCAGCTCCCGGGCTTTGGCCCGTACGTCGTCCTTGGCGCGGGGCCGCTTCGTCCACTCCGGTGCGGGCTCTCCCTCCAGGAGTCGGTTGAGGATGTCGTTGTCGTCGACGTGGAGCCGGTCGCGGATCTGGCGGCGGCTGAGCCCCTCCCGGCGCAGCGCGACCGCCCGCTCGCGCAGGCCCTCGAAGTCGGCGTACTTGTTTGTGGTTTCCGTCATACGGGGATCGTCGTCCGGAATGCGAACGTCCGGGTCGAAAGCGCGGTCGATTCGCCATTTCAGGCGATCGGCATGTGTTTCGTGCTTGTTCGAACGCGGAACGTGCTGTTGGCGGTCACCCGAAAATGAGATGCGTCCGCCCGTAGGCTGGATGCCATGACCGCAACGGGGGCAGACCGGGAAGCGGCGGGATCGACCACCCGCGGCTACTGGTGGTGGGAGCGGCGACGCGGTGTCGCCCTGGACGTGGGACTGGCGCTGGTATCGGCGCTGGAGTGTGGCCTGGAGGGGGTGGAGTTCGCCCGGAACACCGGGATACCGGTGCCGGTGGGTGTGGTGTTCGGACTGCTGGCGGGTTCGGTGCTGTTGGTGCGTCGGCGGTGGCCGATCGCCGTGGTGCTCGTGACGATCGCGATGACGCCCGCCGAGATGGGTTTCCTGATGGCCCTCGTGGGCCTCTACACGCTGGCGGCGTCCGAGGTGCCGCGCCGGATCACCGTCGTGCTGGCGGGGATGGCGCTGGTGGGGACGTTCGTCGTCACCTGGGTACGGCTGCGGCAGAGCGTGGCGGAGCAGACGGATTTCGGGCCGGGGGACTGGTATGTCCCGCTGATGTCCGTCTTCATGGCGGTGGGGCTCACGGCCCCGTCCGTGCTGCTCGGCCTCTACATAGGGGCCAGACGCCGTCTGATGGAGAGCTTGCGGGAGCGGGCCGATTCGCTGGAGCGGGAGCTGTCGCTGCTCGCGGACCGGGCCGAGGAGCGGGCCGAGTGGGCGCGTACGGAGGAGCGGACACGGATCGCCCGGGAGATGCACGACGTGGTCGCCCACCGGGTGAGCCTGATGGTGGTCCACGCCGCCGCCCTGCAGGCCGTCGCGCCGAAGGACCCGGCGAAGGCGGTGCGCAACGCGGCGCTGGTCGGGGACATGGGCCGGCAGGCGCTGACGGAGTTGCGCGAGATGCTCGGGGTGCTGCGCAGCGGGGACGCGCTGACCGCGCCTGCGGCCGCGGGGGCCGGGGCGGGGGCGGGTCCGCTGGCGTCGGTGCCTGTCTCTTATACACATCTCTGAGCGGGCTGGCAAGGCAGANCACGCCTCCCTCGCGCCATCAGAGATGTGTATAAGAGACAGCGCTGACCGCGCCTGCGGCCGCGGGGGCCGGGGCGGGGGCGGTTCCGCTGGCGTCGGTGCGGCAGGCGGCCGTCGCGGCCGCTGCCGCCGCCGCGTCCGAGGACGGGCCCCGGCTGCATGAGCTGGAGGCGTTGGTGGCGCAGTCACGGCAGGCGGGGATGACGGTGGAGCTGTCGGTGGACGGTGAGCCGCGGCCGTATCCGCCGGAGGTCGAGCAGACGGCGTTCCGGGTGGTGCAGGAGGCGTTGACGAACGTGCACAAGCACGCGGCGGGCGCGAAGACGTGGGTACGGCTCGCGCATCGGGAGGCCGAGGTCGCGATGCAGGTGGAGAACGGTCTCTCGGACGCGGCGGCGGCGGATGCGGGGCTGCCGAGCGGGGGGAACGGGCTGGTGGGGATGCGGGAGCGGGTGCTGGGGCTGGGGGGCGTGTTCGTGTCCGGTCCGACGGACGCGGGGGGCTTCCGGGTTTCGGCGGTGCTTCCGGACGGCTCGGGCGACGCCTGAGGTGGGCGCCTGCCTCAGACGTCGCCCGCTTGAGGGTCGCCCGTTTTCAGCCTGTCCGGCGTGTGCGGGCCCGCCCATTTCAGCCTGTCCGGCGTTTGAGGACGGAACCCTGGCTGCGGGGAGCGGCGACCCTTCCGTGTCCGGGAAGCGATGGTGCCGGTTCGTCCCGAGCGACGGTTCCGTCCTCGAACGCCGGACGAGCTGGGGGGTGCTCGTCCTGTGGGGGTCAGGACGACGAGGTCAGGCGGGCCGGCTGGGTGCCGGTGACCAGGGTCGCCAGTGCCTCGTCGATGTCCTGGCCCAGGAACCAGTCACCCGTGTGGTCGACGCTGTACACCCGGCCCTCCACGTCGATCGCCAGGACCGCCTGCTCCTCGCCCTCCGCCCCGAGCGGGCTGACCTCCGTTTCCAGGGCGCGGCCGAGGTCCCCGAGCGTCCGGGCCAGGTGGAGGCCGCTGAGCGGGTCGATGCGTACCGCGGCGGGCGCGATGTGGCGGCCGGGCGCGGAGGCGGTGATGTGGAGGCCGCCGAACTCGGCCCAGGCCTCGACCGCGGCCGGGAAGACGGCGTGCTGGTGGCCGGCCGGGGAGGCGTGGGAGCGCAGCGCGTCGGCCCATTCCTCCGCCTGGCGGATGTCCCAGCGCCCGGGCTGCCAGCCCGCTTCGCGCAGGGCGGCGTCGACGGCGACGGGGAAGCGGGTGGTGGAGTGCTGCTGGCGGTCGTGCATCGGTGGGCGGTCAGCCCTTCTCGGCGGTGGTCGCGGCGCCGGTGGAGGTCAGGTCGACGGGGCGTACGCCGAAGTGGGACAGGAGTGCGGAGCAGGACCGGCAGGGTGGTGCGTAGCTGCCGTGGAGGGGGTCGCCGTCCTCGCGGATGCGGCGGGCGGTGAGCCGGGAGTGCTTGAGCGCGCGGCGCGCCTCCCCGTTGGTCAGGGGTTTTCGCTGGGCGCGTTTGGAGCGCCCGCTCTCGGCGGCGGTGAGCTGGCGGGAGAGCAGTATGGCTTCGGGGCAGCGGCCGGTGAAGCGTTCGCGCTGGCCGCTGGTGAGGGTGTCGAGGAAGTCCTGGACGAGCGGGTGCAGCACCGGTGGCTGGTCCCCCTTGCCCGCGGTGCAGGTCAGCGTCTCGCCGCGGACGGACAGTGCGGCGGCCACGGCGGGGAGGATCCCGTCGCGGCGGTGGATCAGTCGGGGCGTACGGCTGGTCTCGGTGCTGCTCCAGGTGAGTCGCGGATCCCCTGATGTGACGGTTTGTGTGGAATGCATCGTGCTGTCGTCCCTCCCTGCAATCCCCCGAGTTGCGGGGACAGCCTGCCAAATGTGCCAGGTGGTGGGGAAGCTGGGGCGGGGAAACGTGTCTGCGTGTCGCCCGAAGGTGCGGGACCGTCGTCTCACCGTCACGCGAATGTGACCGTTCGTGACGGTTCCGGCGGGACGGGACCCCCTGGTGCCCCACCGCTTAGGCTGTGCGGAACACCGGACGCAGCAGGGGGCATCAGCCATGACGACAGGTCGGCTCGGGCAGCAAGCCGCGCCACCGAACGCCGCCTACGCCGGGCAGGTCGTGAACTTCCCGGACCCGGTCCGGGCGTCCCGCCACCCCGGAGGGGTGCGGATGGACGGGAGCGGCCACCCGGTTCTTTCGCCGTACGCGCGTGCCGCCGCCGAGATCGCCGATCCGCCCCCGGGCTTCGGCATCGATGAGCTGCGCCTCACCGACTACGTGTCGGCGAACGCGGCGTTGGCGGCGAGCGGTCATGACCTGTGGGACACGATTCCCGCGGTGGCGACCCCGCACGGCTGGACCTGGCACCACGTGCCGGGCGGCCGGCGGATGGAGCTGGTGCCGGTCGAGGTGAAGGCGCTGCTGCGCCATCACGGAGGTCTGGCGGGTACGGACGTGGATCAGAACCGGCGCGGCACCCGTCCGTTGCAGGAGACCCGTCCGACGCACTTCCGGCTGCCCAAGGGGGCGGCCGCGGTGAGCGAGCAGCAGGTTCAGGGCGTCGAGGAGGACCTCGGCTTCCGGCTGCCCGGCGCGTACCGCTCGTTCCTGAAGGCGGCGGGCGGTTCGGCCCCGGTGGGCGCGGCGCTGGACGCGGAGCTGGGGCTGCTGGTGGACCAGCCGTTCTTCACGGTGCGTGACGAGGCCGCGATGAACGATCTGGTGTACGTGAACAAGTGCCTGCGGGACCACTTCACCAAGGACTACCTGGGCGTCGCGTTCGTCCAGGGCGGGATTCTCGCGGTGAAGGTGCGCGGCCAGGATCTCGGTTCGGTGTGGTTCTGCCCGTACGACGATGCCCGGGACCAGGACGGCTGGAGTGTCCAGGAGCGTGTGGAGCGGCTGTTGCTGCCCTGCGGTGCGGACTTCGACGCCTTCCTCCAGCGGCTGGCGGGCAATCCGCCGGAGCTGGAGACCGTGGCGAACCTGATGGTGGACGGTGGCTTCGCGCGCGCCGTCCCGGTGGAGGGGTGAGCGCGGTGGTGACTTTCGCGCAGGCGCAGGAGCGGGCGGACGAGTGGGTCAACGGTGACGTGCCCGCGTACCAGCACCGTGAGGTGCGGGTCCGTGAGTTCGAGCTGGGGTTCGTGGTGTGGGCCGAGGACCGGCCGGAGGGCCCCGTGTCGGACGGGGGCCGTCAACGGCTGGTGATCGCGCGGGACAGTGGTGAGGCGACGTTGTGGCCGGGGCTGCCGGTGGGTGAGGTGATCCGGCGGTACGAGGAGGAGTACGGGGCTCCGGCCGGTGCGCCGGTCGCCGCTCCCGAGCCGCCGCGGCGGGTTGATCTGAACCAGACGTCGTTCCTGTTGACGCCGCCGGAGTGGCTCCAGGAGGCGGCGGACAAGCTGGGGATTCCGGATCATCGTGCGGAGCGGCGGGAGTCGGAGGAGGCGTCCGCGGCTGCTTCCGGTGCGCCTGCTGCCGCTCCTGTTCACGAGCCGGCGCCGGAGTCGGGGCCCGAGTCCGGGCCCGTCCCTGCGTCCTCCGTCGGCGCGGACGTGCCGCCGGCTCCCTCTCCGGTTTCCGCCGGGGGCTCCGCCGCGTCGTGGCCCGCCGCCGGCGGTGGCGACGCCCACGAGCCCACGGCCTCCGAGGGTGTGCCCGCCGGGGCGACCCCCTGGGCGGGTACGGACACCAACTCCGACTCCGACGACGGGGCCGTCCCGCTGCCCGCGACGGTGTTCGCGCCGCCGTTGTCGGGCACGGACGACGAGGGGGCCCCGCCGCCGGTCGTCCCGGCGGAGGCGCCCACCGCCCTGATGTCCGGGGGCAGTCAGCTGCCGCGTACGCAGGTGGCGCAGGCGCTTCGGCCGGATCAGGGCCCTCCGGGACCGTCCGGCGACATCGCGGACGCGGCCACCAGCAAGGCCGTCGTGCCGCCGCGCGGGGCTCGCGGGGGCGGTGCGTCGGCCCCGCCGCCGCCCGGTGCGCCGGGGGTTCCCGGGATGCCGCCCCT
>NZ_NTGZ01000019.1 GCF_002551245.1 Streptomyces sp. rh34 | reverse complement strand
GGCGACGGCCGTCCGGGCGGCGCCCGCCGCCGCGGCGCGCGGCGGCACCGGTGGCCCGTCGTCGTTCCCTTCTTCGCGTTTCTCGCGGTGTGCTTCGGGCTGCCCGCCGGGACCATGGTGTACGGGGCGTTCACCGTCCTGGACCCGGCGAGCGGCGCCGGCCGGTTCTCGGCGGAGAACGTCAGCGGGTCGCTGTCCGGGGCCTACGCGACCGGCCTGACCGGGAGCGTCGAACTCTCCGCTGTGACCGCGCTGCTGGCGACCGTGATCGGCACGCTGATCGCGCAGGCCGTCGTCAGTTCCCCGCGGCCGGCGTTGCGGGGCATCGTCGTCTCGGCCGGCGGGGTGCTCGCCAACTTCTCCGGCGCGCCCCTCGCCTTCGCGTTCATCGCGACGCTCGGCACCACCGGCACGGTCACCCAGCTGTTCCACCTGGACCGGACGGGCTTCAGCCTCTACAGCTTCACCGGCCTGGTGCTGGCCTACCTCTACTTCATGGTCCCGCTGATGGTGGTGACCGTCCTGCCCGCGCTCGACGGCCTGCGCGCCCAGTGGCAGGAGGCCGCCGCGTCCTGCGGGGCGACCCGGGGGCAGTTCTGGCTCCACGTCGGCATCCCGGTGCTGACGCCCTCGCTGCTCGGCGGCGCGGTGCTGATGTTCGGCACGGCGTTCGCCTCGCACGCCACCGCCGCCGTGATGGTCGGCTCGTCGCAGCCGCTGATCACCATCCAGATCGCCAACGCCCTCAACGGCAACGTCCTGGTGGGCCAGGAGAACCTCGCCCTCGCCATGAGCCTCAACATGGTCGTGATCGCGCTGCTCGTGATGGCCGTACAGATACCGCTGCAGCGCAGGAGTACCCGATGGCTCGGATGAAGTTCACCTCGCGGGGCGTCGTCCTGCCGCTCGCCGCGCTGTATTTCCTGGTCCCCATCGGCGCCTCGATCTGGTTCAGCGTCAACGAGGTCGAGGGCGTCAGCTTCGACGCGTACACGAAGGGGATCGGCGCCGAGGGGCTGACCACCAGCCTGATGCTCTCGGTACGCCTGGGCCTGGCCACCATCGTCTGCGGACTGCTCCTGATGGTGCCGACCCTGGTCGCGATCGCGCTCTATCTGCCCCGCCTGCGCCGGATCGTCGAGATCCTGTGCATGATGCCGCTGGTGGTCCCGCCGATCGCGCTGGTCGCCGGCGTCACCACGGTGCTGTCCTGGGAACAGGACCTGGCCGACACGCCCCTGTACATGACCTTCCAGCTCCTGCGGGACGAGGACTTCCCGCTGGTCCTCGTGCTCGTCTACACGGTCATGTCCCTGCCGTTCCTGTACCGCTCGCTGGACGCCGGGCTGCGCGCCGTCGACCTACGCACCCTTGTCGAGGCCGCCCGCAGCCTGGGAGCCTCGCGGCTGCAGACCCTGCGGCAGATCGTCGTGCCGAACCTGCGGACCGCCGTGGTGGGCGGCGCCGTACTCAGCCTGGCCATGGTGCTCGGCGAGTACACCGTCGCCTCCGTGCTCTCCTACCGCCCGTTCTCCGTGTGGATGGTGGAGGTCAAGGACTCCGAGGCCCAGCTCTCGGTGGCGGCCGCGATGCTGAGCCTGCTGATCACCTGGGGGCTGCTGCTCCTGCTCACCACCCTGGCCGGCGGCCGCAGCCGCCGTCGGGCGAACGCCGTCCGCGACAACTCCGTCCGTGAGAACCGAAAGAAGACCGTGTCATGACCGTTCCCGTGCACCTCAAGCAACTGCGCCGGAAGTTCGGCTCCACGGTCGCCCTCGACGGACTCGACCTGGACATCGCCCCCGGCGAGATGGTCGCCCTGCTCGGGCCGTCCGGCTGCGGCAAGACCACCGCGCTGCGCATCATCGCCGGGTTCGAGAGCGCCGACGGCGGCGAGCTGCTGATGGACGGCCAGGACGTCACCCCGGTCCCGGCCCACCGCCGTGACATCGGCATGGTCTTCCAGTCGTACAGCCTGTTCCCGAACATGACGGCCGCCGAGAACATCGCGTACGGCCTGCGGGTACGGGGCCGGGCGAACGCCGAGCGCAAGGAGCGGGCCCGGGAGCTGCTGGACCTGGTCGGCCTGCCCGGCCGCGAGGGCACCTACCCGCACCAGCTGTCCGGCGGCCAGCAGCAGCGCGTCGCGCTCGCCCGCGCGCTGGCCGTCCGGCCCAGGGTGCTGCTCCTCGACGAGCCGCTGTCCGCCCTGGACGCCAAGGTGCGGCTGACCCTGCGCGAGGAGATCCGGCGCATCCAGCTGGATCTCGGCATCACCACCGTCTTCGTCACCCATGACCAGGAGGAGGCGCTGTCGATGGCGGACCGCGTCGCCGTGATGAAGGACGGGCGGCTCGAACAGTGCGCCGCGCCCGGCGAGTTGTACGACCGCCCGGCCACGCCGTTCGTCGCCGAGTTCGTCGGCACCATGAACCGGCTGCCGGGCATCGTCCGGGCCGGCGGGGTCGTCGAGCTGTTCGGCCGGCGGCTGCCCATCCACGGCGCGACCCCCGCCGCCGGCGCCGAGGTCGACGTACTGCTGCGCCCCGAGGGCCTCGCGGTCGGCGCCGCCGACGACGGGGCGGGCACTCCCGCGACCGTACGGGTGGCGACCTTCCTCGGCCCCACCACGCGACTGCACCTCACCACGGACTCCGGAACCGCCTGCAAGGCCGACCTGCCCAGCTGGGAGGCGGCCGCGCTGACGCCCGGAGCGCGGTGCGCGATCACCCCGCACGACCACCCGGTGCTCGTCGCCGAGCGGGCCGTCGCCCCGTCCCCGAAGGGGTGATCCGGGTTCACCCGGTGCGGTGGACCTTCGTGTTGGAGGCCTGGGCGCGGGGGCGGACCACCAGGAGGTCGATGTTGACGTGGCTGGGGCGGGTGACGGCCCAGCCGATCGTGTCGGCCACGTCCTCGGCGGTGAGCGGGGCGTCGACGCCCGCGTAGACCTTGGCGGCCTTCTCCGTGTCGCCGCGGAAGCGGGTGGTGGCGAACTCCTCGGTCCTGACCATGCCGGGGGCCACCTCGATGACGCGGACCGGGGTGCCGACGATCTCCAGCCGCAGGGTCTCGGCCAGGACGTGTTCGCCGTGCTTGGCCGCCACGTAACCGCCGCCGCCCTCGTACGCGGACAGCGCCGCGGTGGAGGAGAGGATCACGATCGTGCCGTCGCCGCTCGCGGTGAGGGCGGGCAGCAGGGCCTGGGTGACGTTGAGCGTGCCGATCACGTTGGTCTCGTACATCTGGCGCCAGTCGGCAGGGTCGCCGGTCGCCACCGGGTCGGCCCCGAGCGCCCCGCCCGCGTTGTTGACGAGGACGGCGAGGGTGCGGAACGCGGTGGCGAACTCGTCGACCGCCGCGCGGTCGGTGACGTCCAGGGGATAGGCCGTCGCCTGGTGACCGGCCTCGGTGATCTCGGCGGCCAGCGCCTCGACGCGGTCCTTGCGGCGGGCGGTCAGCACGACCCGGAAGCCGGCGGCGGCCAGCGTACGGGCGGTGGCGGCGCCGATGCCGCTGCTCGCGCCGGTGATGACGGCGATGGGGGTGGCGGCCATGGCGATCTCCTCGGACTGCTGATCGGGTACGGGGAGAAGGATAGGCAGGCGGCGCGGCGCACCCCGTGCGCGGGAGGGCACGACCGGCAGAGCGCGCCGGACCTGCGGCTCACGAGCCCGGCACGATCCGGACGGAAGCCCCTGCGGGAAGCCCTGCGGGAAAGCCCCTGCAGGAGCCTTGCGGGAAAGCCCCTGCGGGAAGCCCCTGCGGGAAAGCCCTCAGGCCGGCGCGCCCCCGAACTCGGCCATCGCCTCGGACACGATCGTCTCCAGATGGCCGTGATGGGCGCCGCGCCAGTACACCCGGGAGCACTCGGTGCACTGGGCGAACACGTCGTACGCCTCCTGGGTGCCGTGTTCCAGGAGTCCGCTCACGGAGTCCTTCGCCGCCCCGGCCAGCGTGCCGTTGCACGCGGTGCAGCGGGTCCACGGGGCCAGGGCCGGAGCGAAGCGGCCGAGGACGTCGCGGAGCTGCTCCGGGGGGCGGTCGCTGTAGACGTACGCCCCCGCCCAGATCTCGCGGCGGCGCAGCAGCCCGCGGTCCCGGGAGAGCAGGACCCGCCGCTCCCGTGCGGAGAGGGCGGCCAGGGCGGGGTCGCCGATGTCCTCGCTCTCGTACGCCGCGTCGACGCCCAGGAGCCGCAACCGGCGGGCCAGTGTGCCGAGATGGACGTCGAGGAGGAAGCGCAGGGGGGCGCCGGGGACCTGCTGGGGGCGTTCCACGGCGCGTACGTCGACGTGCTCGCCGGGGCCGGGCACATGCGAGCGGGCCACCGGGGCGCCGTTCACCAGCAGCGTTCCGGCCTCGGTGAGCGGGACGCCGAGGGACTCGATGACATGGCCGAGGGTCGAGGAGCCGTCCGTGACGAGGGGCGTGGGCCCGCCGCGGCGGTCGTGCGGGACGAAGAGTCGCAGCTCGGGAGCTACTTCGAGACTGATCTCGGGTCCGTTCACCCGGTCAGGATGCCACCGGGGCGGGAGAGGCTGCCAGGGAATTCGCGGAGCGCGCGGGTGTGCGCCCGGCCGCCGTCAACGTGGGGCGAACGCCGTCGGGGGCACGCCCACCGTCGCGGTGAAGTCCCGCACCAGATGGGCCTGGTCGCTGTAGCCCAGGTCCGCCGCGAGCCGCGACCAGTCGACGGCCGGGTCGGATCCGGCGCGTTCCAGGGCCTCGTGGACGCGGTAGCGCAGGATGACCCACTTGGGTCCGACGCCGACGTACGCGGAGAAGAGCCGTTGCAGGGAGCGGGCGGAGAGCCCCGTGTCCTGGGCGAGCCGGTCGGCCCGGAGCACCGTGCGGTCCGTGCGCACCAGGTCGACGGCGGCCATCGCCAGCGTTGCCCGGGGATCGGGGCGGGGTTCCAGGGTCAGCAGGAAGGCGTCCAGCGCCCTGACCCGCGCGTCCTCGTCGTCCGGGTCCAGGACGGCCTGGACAGGGGGCGGCAGCCGTAGCGCCCCGGCGGCGTCGGACCGCAGCCCGGTCCACGCGGACACCGGTCGCCCGGGGGCGAACGGCCGGAAGCCACCGGGCCGGAACTGCACCCCGCAGACCCGCCCGCGCCCGGTCAGCTTCCGGGTGAAGAGCCCGGGGTCGACGCCCGCGACCTCGGCGTACCCGGACCGCTCCCGGGGGCCGTACCCGGCCTCGTACCGCTGGAGGACCAGGTTCACCGACGGGTGCGGGACCACATGGGCGGCGTACGGCTCGGTGAGGTCCCAGTCGATCAGCCAGTAGTGCTCCAGGTACGGGCGCAGCGCGGCGGCGGGTTCGCGGCGTCGGAAGCGCACGCGGGCGAACAGGTCCGGGGCGTCGACGATGCCCCGGGTGTCGCGGCGGGGTCCGGCGGCCATGCCCCGATCCTAGGTGGCGCGTCCTCCGCCTGTCTGTCGTGTTTCTTCAAGACACCGGGCGGGGTGCGGACGCAGGATGGAAGGCATGACGCAGAAGATCAGTGACCTGCTGGAAACCGCCGCGGCCCGGGCCCTGCCCGTGGTCCGGGGCATCGACGACGGGCAGTTGGGCGACCGTACGCCGTGCGCGGAGTACGACGTACGGGCGCTGCTGAACCACCTGTTCCTGGTGGTGGTGAACTTCCAGGCGCTCGCCGCGCGTGAGGAGGTGGATTTCGGCCAGGAGCCGGAGTTCGTGACGGGCGACTGGCGGGGCAGGTTCGGTGAGGAGACCGCCCGGCTGGTGGAGGCGTGGAGCGCGCCCGGTGCCGAGGAGGGCACGACGGGGCAGATGGGGCTGCCGGCCCGGACGGTGGGGCTCATGGTCCTCGGCGATCTTACGGTGCACGCCTGGGACCTGGCGCGGGCGACGGGCGCGGACTTCGTGCCGGAGGGGAGCGTGCTCGACGAACTGGGGCCGGGGCTGGCGGCGATGGCGCCGCAGGCCCGGGAGATGAAGGTGTTCGGTGAGCCGTTCCCGGTGGGGGAGGGGGCCGGCGCCTTCGAGCGGCTGCTGGCGGTGACGGGCCGCGACCCGGGGTGGCGTCCGACCGGGACGACCGGGACGACCGGGACGGCCGGGACGCCTGGGACTGCCGGGACGCCTGGGGCTGCCCGGGGCTGAGGCTGCCGGTGGGGGGACCGGCGGGGCGCGGGGCCTCGTAGAGGGGGGCCGAGCGCGGCGTGCGCGTCGCCGACGATCTCCTCGGCCAGGAGCAGCATCCCCGTGCTCGTCCTGGGCGGCGGCAGCTACGCGGCCTGTGACTACTGGTGGCGCCGCATCAAGGCCCGAGCCCTACGCCTCCTCGGGCAGGTGGGCGGCCAGTGCCCGCAGGCCCGCCAGCACCTCCTCGGCGGTGGGCGCGGATTCCGGGTCGGTGAGGTGCTGCATCATCAGGCCGCTGACGAGGGCGAGTTGCACCGAGCCGATGGTGCGGATCGTCTGCTCGGACAGCTCGCTCTCCGCGGTTCCGGTGACCTCCCGCGCCATGCCGCTGCGGCCCTGTCGCAGTCCGGCGGCCACCTGCTCACGCAGCCCCGCATCGCGTTGGGCCCGCAGGACGGTCTCCAGATTGGCGATCCAGAACGTCTTGTTGGCCGAGAAAGCCTCGATCAGACGACGCCACAGCGCGCCGAGGTCGCTGTCGCCGGACGGCGGCCCGAATGCCTGGCCCCCCGAGTCGAGCGCCTCGAAGAGCGCCTGATTGAGCAACGCCTCCTTCGAGCCGAAGTGATAGCCGATCGCGGCCATGCTGACGCCCGCGGCCGAGGCCAGATCGCGAACCGTCGTGCGCTCGTAGCCCTTGTCGAAGAGGCACCGCCCGGCGGCCTCCAGCAGCTTCTCCCGGTTTCCCATTGCCATGGCGCCGACCCTAGCAACGTTCTGCGCGCACGCGCCAGACGATCGCCTCACGCGAACGCCTCAGGCGTTCGTATTGGGCGCTCGCATTGGGCAATCGTCTTGCGCGGTTGCCCAATTCCTGATTACGGTTCCGGTCATCGAAGACCACACCGATCCCGGGAGTCCGGATGAGGATCAGACCGTTCCGCGTCGCCGCCCTTGCCGCGGCCGCCGTCTCCACCACGCTCGCCGCCACGCTGATCACGGCCGGCCCCGCGCCGGCGCACTCCGAACCGCACGTGCCCCAGACTCGTGTGACGACCGCGGAAGGCCCGGTCCAGGGCTCGGCCGAAGGTGCGGTGCGCACGTTCCAGGGCATTCCTTACGCGGCTCCGCCGACCGGGGAACGCCGGTGGAAGGCGCCGCAGCCGGTGCGTTCCTGGTCGGCGCCGCTGGACGCCCGAACCCCGAGGAGCGCCTGCGCGCAGCCGACCGACCAGCCGATCTCGATCGAGGGCGGCGGCAGCGAGGACTGCCTCCATCTGAACGTCACCACGCCGGCCGGACGGATGGCGGAACGGTTTCCGGTCATCGTCTGGATCCACGGCGGCAGCTTCGCCTACGGAGACGGCGCCACCTACCGGGCGGCCGAGCTGGCCGCCGCGCGGCAGGGCGCCATGGTCGTGACGGTCAACTACCGGCTCGGCGCGTTCGGGTTCCTCACCGCGCCGGGCCTGCGCGCGCCGGCCAACCTCGGCCTTCTCGACCAGCAGGCCGCGCTGAAGTGGGTCGAGCGCAATGCCTCAGCCTTCGGCGGGAACCCCCGCAATGTCACGATCATGGGGCAGTCGGGCGGCGGTTACAGCGTCTGCGCCCAGCTCGTCTCGCCCGGAGCGCGGGGGCTCTTCGACAAGGCGATCGTGCAGAGCGCGGGCTGCGCGGGACCGGACGGCTCGTTCACCCGCGCACAGGCGGAGGCCAACGGCCGCACCGTCGCCGAGGCCGCGCACTGCGCCGATCCGCGAACCGTCGACTCCTGCCTGCGGCGCAGGTCCACCGGCGCGCTCGTCGAAGCGTCGCTCTCGGGCCATGACGGCTACCGGCCCGTCGTGGACGGCACGGTACTGCCCGAGGCCCCGTCACGGGCGATCGCCTCCGGTCGGTTCGCCCGGGTGCCGGTGCTGCACGGCTCCACCCACGACGAGATGAGCGGGCTGGCCGGGCTCGAAGAGGTCATGACCGGAGAGCCGCTGACCGCCGAGAAGTACGCGGAGAAGATCACCGAACGGTTCGGGAAAGATGCTCCCGCGATTCTGGCCGAATATCCCGCCGCGCGTTACTCGGCGCCCGGAGCGGCGCTGTCGGCCGTGCTGACCGACTCGGAGTGGTCGACCGCGGCGCTCGACACCCAGCGCGCGCTGGCCCGCCATACCCGTGTCTATGCCTACGACTTCGCCGATGCGCGGGCCCCGTACTTCAGGAAGGTGCCGCGGCCGGCGAGCTTTTCGCTCGGTACCGGCCACATGGTCGACCTGGCCTACCTGTTCGAGAACGATCTCTTCGAGCCCCTCAGCGCCGAGCAGGCCGGGCTGTCGGACACCGTGACCGCCTACTGGAGTCGGTTCGCCGCCACCGGCCGGACGGATGCGCACGGCTTGCCCACGTGGAAGCCGTTCACGCCCCGCAGCCCGTATGTGCAGCGACTCGGATCCGGCCGCATCGGGCCGACCGATTTCGCGGCTGACCACCGCTACGCCTTCTGGAAGGCGCTGGCCACCGCCGGGCGCTGAGCCGGGGCGAAAGACTTCGGCTCGCGCGCCGGGGCGATGGGCTTCGGCCCGGCGCCCCGCGGTGAGCCGGACGCTTTCGGACGGAGTCCGCCGGGAAGTCCCGGATCAGGGCCACACCAGGCAGTACGCCTGATGCCCCGCGTCGTGCAGCCGGTGGGAGAAGTCCTGCCACTCGTGGAGCAGCTGGTAGACGTTGAAGGCGTCGCGCGGGCCGCCGCGGTCGGGGACCGTGGACCAGATGAAGGCCGCCGCGCCGACCGACTCCTCGCCGACGCCGCGCAGCGGGTCGACGACGGTCATCGGGAGCTTGACCACCGCGTAGTCGGGGTGGAGAACGACCAGTTCGAGCGGGGGGACCTTGTGCAGGGGTATGCCCTGGATTCCGGTCAGGACCATGGCGGCCACGGTCTCCGGCTTGATCTTGGTGAACATGCCGCCCATACCCAGCTCGTCACCGCCGAGCTCCTCCGGGCGCATCGAGATGGGCACGCGTGCGGCGGTGGCCCCGTCCGGGGCGCCGAAGTACTTGTACGTCACCCCCATCCCGCCCCCGCTCCTGGTCCCGGGGGGCGGCGTGCTGTCCGCGCCCCTGCTCTGGGCGCGCTCGGCCCTGCGCCGGTGCCGCCCTCGCCGGGCAGGCTCGGGCCCCAGGTCGTCGGTCCCTTCGCCCACTTCGCCACCGCGATGCATATCTCATCCACCCGACTACTTCTTAGGAGACACAGCCCCCGCCGCGCAACCCGATCATCGTGTCAGTGACCTCCCCCGCGGGCGTGCGGTGAAACACCTGTCCGCAAAGACCGCGCGTGCCTCTGACACCATGGCATGTGTGAGCTTTCCCTATGTCGGCCCAGTTTCGCAGACGCGAGGGGACTGACGCTCTTTCGTGATACGAGGGGAGTGCGCTCCCTGCTCACCGGTGGCCGAGATTCTTAGGGATTTCCCGGCCCGGCCTCCCGATACCCGAATCGCAGATCAGGACCAAAGTGGCGTATTCATACGAAGCCCCAGTTTCGCAGTCGCTGTTCGACCGAGCGTCCGTCGTGACGCCCGGCGGCGTGAACTCTCCCGTGCGTGCCTTCCGGGCCGTGGGCGGTACGCCCCGGTTCATGGTGTCCGGCACCGGTCCGTACCTCACCGACGCCGACGGACGCGAGTACGTCGACCTCGTGTGCTCGTGGGGGCCGATGATTCTCGGCCACTCTCACCCCGAGGTTATCGCCGCAGTCCAGGAGGCGGTCTCCCGCGGCACCTCCTTCGGTACGCCGGGGGAGGGCGAGGTCGCGCTCGCCGAGGAGATCGTGGCGCGGATCGAGCCCGTCGAGCAGGTGCGCCTGGTCTCCTCCGGCACCGAGGCGACCATGTCGGCGATCCGGCTGGCCCGCGGTTTCACGGGCCGGGCCAAGGTCGTGAAGTTCGCCGGCTGCTACCACGGGCACGTGGACGCGCTGCTCGCCGCGGCCGGGTCGGGCCTGGCCACCTTCGGGCTGCCCGACACGCCGGGGGTCACGGGCGCCACGGCGGGGGACACCGTCGTGCTGCCGTACAACGACCTGGACGCGGTGCGCGCCGCCTTCGCCGCCCACCCGGGTGAGATCGCCTGCGTGATCACCGAGGCCTCGCCCGGCAACATGGGCGTCGTCCCGCCGGCGGAGGGCTTCAACGCCGGGCTCAAGGAGCTGTGCGCGGCGAACGGCGCGCTGTACATCTCCGACGAGGTCATGACGGGCTTCCGTACGTCGAAGGCCGGCTGGTACGGCGTCGACGGCGTCCGGCCCGACCTGATGACCTTCGGCAAGGTGATGGGCGGCGGCTTCCCCGCCGCGGCCTTCGGCGGTCGCGGCGACGTGATGGCGCACCTGGCCCCGGCCGGCCCGGTCTACCAGGCGGGCACCCTCTCCGGGAACCCGGTCGCCACCGCCGCCGGGCTCGCCCAGCTGCGGCTGCTGGACGACGCGGCGTACGCGAAGATCGACGCGGTCTCCGCCGAGCTGCGCTCCCTGGTGGGCGACGCGCTCACCGAGGCGGGCGTCGCGCACACCGTGTCCGCCGCGAGCAACATGTTCTCCGTCTTCTTCACCGACGAGCCCGTCCGCGACTACGACGACGCCAAGAAGCAGGACGTCTTCCGCTTCACCGCGTTCTTCCACGCGATGCTGGAGCAGGGCGTCTACCTGCCGCCGTCGGCGTTCGAGTCCTGGTTCGTCTCCACGGCCCACGACGAGCGGGCGGTCGAGCGCATCGCCGCCGCCCTGCCCGGCGCCGCCCGTGCCGCAGCGGAGGCCACCGCATGAGCGAGAGCGCGAACGGCGACATCGCGAACGGCGAGAACGCGAGAGGCATCGCGAACCGCGGCAACGTGAACCGCGACGAGCAGCTGACCGTGGTCCACGTGGTCCGGCACGGCGAGGTGCACAACCCGGACGGCGTGCTCTACGGGCGCCGCCCCGGCTACCACCTCTCCGACCTGGGCCGGAAGATGGCCGACCGGGTCGCCGGGCATCTGGAGAAGCGTGACATCACCCATGTCGTCGCCTCCCCCCTGGAGCGTGCCCAGGAGACGGCCGCCCCCGTCGCCAAGGCGCACGGCCTGGAGCTCGCCACCGACGTCCGGCTGATCGAGGCGGCCAACGTCTTCGAGGGCAAGACCTTCGGCGTCGGCGACGGCGCGCTGCGCAAGCCGGACAACTGGAAGCACCTCACCAATCCGTTCAAGCCGTCCTGGGGCGAGCCGTACATCGACCAGGTCGTCCGGATGATGGGCGCGCTCGACGCCGCCCGGGACGCGGCGCGCGGGCACGAGGCGGTCTGCGTCAGTCACCAGCTGCCGATCTGGATCCTGCGCTCCTTCGTCGAGCGCCGCCGCCTGTGGCACGACCCGCGCAAGCGGCAGTGCACGCTGGCCTCGCTGACGAGCTTCACCTACCGGGGCGACCGGATCGTCTCGGTCGGCTACTCGGAGCCGGCCCGGGATCTGGTGCCCGTGCACCTGCTGGCCGGGGCCAAGCCGGTGAAGGGCAAGCCGGGGCAGTCCAAGGCGTTCGGCGCGTAGCCGGAGGCTCAGCCGCAGCCGCAGCCCCCGAGAGGCAAGCGGACATGCGGGATATGCGGTATCTGCGGGACATGTGTACGTGCGGGACATGACGGGACCGGTCGCCTGGGCAACGGGCGGCCGGTCCCGTCCCCGTTTCGGCTTCCCCCGCCCGGTACGCGGCTTCACCCACACCGTCCACCGTGGCAGGCGGCCGGGCGGCCGGGGCGGCCCTCCGCGTCCGCGCATGAGTTCGACGTTCCAGGGAAGCCGCCCTGTCGGCCGACGGGAGAACTGCGGAGGGCCGCCTCTGCGTCCCCCCTCAGAGCTGCCCGCAAGGGTGTACGGGTGCCGCACGGGCGTCGCACCATGATCGACCGGACGGTCGGCAAGGTGAAGCGTAAAGAAAGTCCCCAAATGCACGGAACCGACGTGTTACGCGCCTCATCTAACCCTTCAGCAGTTTGTATGGGCATGAGATAAAACGACCGCAGATGGGGACGGTATGCGCGACATCAACCGAAGGGGCCTGCTCGGGGCGGGGCTCGGCGCCGCAGCCGCGATCGGACTCGCCGGCTGTGGCACCTCGGGCTCCTCCGGCGACGGAGGGTCCGGCCAGGGCGGCAAGGGCGACACCGGCGGCAGCGGCAACGGCAACGGCAGCGGAAACGGCGCACCGAAGAACAAGGTCCGGCTGATCGGTGACGGCTCGACCGCCGACACCGGCAAACAGCCCAACCAGCCGCAGGCCCCTGTTCCGCTGGAACCCGGCCAGAAGCCGCCGCAGTTCGTGATCTTTTCCTGGGACGGTGCGGGCGAGGTCGGCAACGGGCTCTTCCCGCGCTTTCTCGAACTGGCCAAGGAACACGATGCGGCCATGACGTTCTTCCTCTCCGGGATCTATCTGCTGCCCGAGTCGAAGAAATCCCTCTACCGTCCGCCGAACAACCCCCGCGGCGCCTCCGACATCGGCTATCTCACCGACGATCACGTCAAGGACACGCTGACGTACGTGCGCCAGGCGTGGCTGGACGGCCACGAGATCGGCACCCACTTCAACGGGCATTTCTGCGGCGGTTCCGGATCCGTGGAGCGCTGGACGCCCGCCCAATGGCACAGCGAGATCAATCAGGCTGTGTCGTTCGTCACGGAATGGCGGACGAACACCGGCTGGGAGAACGAGGATCCGCTTCCGTTCGACTACCGCAAGGAACTGATCGGCGGCCGTACCCCCTGCCTGCTCGGCCAGGACAATCTCCTGCCGACCGCCCGCAAGCTGGGCTGGCGCTACGACGCCAGTTCGCCCGGCGGCCGTCAGACCTGGCCCGTGAAGCGCGGCGGCGTCTGGGATCTGCCGCTGCAGGCGATGCCGTTCCCCGGGCACTCCTTCGAGGTGCTCTCGATGGACTACAACATCCTCGCCAATCAGTCGAAGAATTCGACGAAGGGCATGCCCTCGCGCTATCCGGGCTGGCGCACGCAGGCCACCGGGGCGTATCTTGCCGGTTTCCAGCGCGCGTACGAGTCGAATCGTGCGCCGTTCTACATCGGCAACCACTTCGAGGAGTGGAACGGCGGCATCTATATGGACGCCGTGGAAGAAGTGATCAAGAAGGTGGCGGACAAGGACGACGTGCGTCTCGTCTCGTTCCGGCAGTACGTCGACTGGCTCGACGTACAGGATCCCGCCGTGCTCGCCAAGCTCCGGACGCTGGACGTCGGACAGGCGCCCGCCGGCGGTTGGAACTCCTTCTTTAAACAGGCTTGACAAGGGGCTTTACGGGCACCGAGGGGGGCGCGGGGGAACCCGGAAACTGCCATGCGAAACTTTTCACATGAGCTTTGGCCGCGCATCCCGACGCCGCTTCACCCTGCTCGCCGCCACCGCTGTGGCCGGTGCCCTGACGCTGTCCGCGTGTGGTGACGGCAACACGACCGGAGGCGGAGGCAACACCAACTTCGTCACCGGCAGCGGAGGCATCTCCACCGTCGCCAAGGGTGACCGGGTGGCGGCGCCGAAGCTCGACGGCAACGGTCTGGACGGCAAGCCGCTCGACCTCGCCGACTACCAGGGCAAGGTCGTCGTGCTCAACGTCTGGGGCTCCTGGTGCGGCCCCTGTCGCCTGGAGGCGAAGTACTTCGCGCAGGTCTCCCAGGAGACGGCGGACCAGGGCGTCCAGTTCCTCGGAATAAACACCCGTGACGCCCAGCGGGACGCCGCGATCAACTTCGAGAAGGACTACGGGGTCGAGTACCCGAGCTTCTACGACCCGATCGGCAAGCTCATCCTCCGCTTCCCCAAGGGCACCCTGAACCCGCAGGCCATCCCGTCCACCGTGGTCATCGACCGGGACGGGAAGATCGCGGCCCGCACGCTCCAGGCGCTCGACGCGGACGAGCTGCGCAAGATGATCGACCCGATCATCGCGGAGAAGTGATCCGGTGACCACGCTCGCCGCCCACCACGGGGCCGTCACGCTGGCCGCGTACAACGAGACCGTCATGAGCGGGACCCTCCTGGTGTCCCTGCCCATCGCCCTGCTGGCCGGCCTCATCTCGTTCTTCTCCCCGTGCGTGCTGCCCCTCGTACCCGGCTATCTGAGTTACGTCACCGGGGTCAGCGGCACCGACCTCGCCGATGCGCGCCGGGGCCGCGTCGTGGCGGGCGCCATCCTCTTCGTGCTCGGCTTCACCGCCGTCTTCGTCTCGGGCGGGGCCCTCTTCGGCTACTTCGGCCGGGAGCTCCAGGTACACGCCGAGCTGTTCAACAGGATCCTCGGCGTCCTGATGATCCTCATGGGGGTCTTCTTCATGGGGCTCCTGCCGGGGGTGACGCAGCGCGAGTTCCGGTTCCACAAGCGGCCGGTGACCGGACTGGCCGGCGCACCGCTGCTGGGCGCGCTCTTCGGGATCGGCTGGACCCCCTGCATCGGTCCGACCTTCGCCGCCGTGAGCACGCTCGCGTTCACCGAGGGCACCGCCGGACGCGGCGCGATACTGACCGTCGCGTACTGTCTCGGTCTCGGTGTCCCGTTCGTCCTCGCCGCGGTCGCCTTCCGCAAGGCGCTCGGCGCGTTCGGCTGGGTCAAACGCCACTACGCATGGGTGATGCGGATCGGCGGCGGCATGATGATCGTGACCGGAATCCTGCTGCTGACCGGCGTGTGGGCCACGCTCATGCAGCACATGCAGAGCTGGTCCAGCGGCTTCGTTGTAGGGATCTGAGTTCAATGAGCAAGTCGAACGGCACGGAGACGCGGCAGCGCGAGGACGAGCGCGGCCAGGGCTCCGCCCACGGCGCGGCGGGCGAACGGCTCTCCACCGCGCCCCGCGAGGAGCGCGCCGACACCGGGGCGGGCGTGCCCGCGATGAGCGTGATCGGCTGGGCGCGCTGGTTCTGGCGTCAGCTCACCTCGATGCGGGTGGCCCTGATCCTGCTCTTCCTGCTCTCCCTCGGCGCGATCCCGGGTTCGCTGATCCCGCAGACCAGCGTCGACGACATGAAGGTGCAGGCCTTCAAGGACCAGCACACCACCCTGACCCCGGTCTACGAGAAGCTCCAGCTCTTCGACGTCTACAGCTCGGTGTGGTTCTCCGCGATCTACATCCTGCTGTTCGTCTCGCTCATCGGCTGCATCGTGCCGCGCACCGGCCAGTTCGTCGGCCAGCTGCGCAGCCGCCCGCCGGGCGCGCCGAAGCGGCTGACCCGGCTTCCCGCGTACACCACCTGGCGCACGGAGGCCGAGCCCGAGGAGGTCCGCGAGGCGGCCCTCGGGGTCCTGCGCAAGCGGCGCTTCCGGGCGCACGAGGCGGGCGACGCGGTCGCCGCCGAGAAGGGCTACCTCCGCGAGGCCGGGAACCTGGTCTTCCACATCGCCCTGATCGTGATGCTGGTGGCCTTCGCCTCCGGGGAGCTCTTCAAGTCCGAGGGCGGCAAGCTGATCGTCGAGGGCGACGGCTTCTCCAACACGCTCACCCAGTACGACGACTTCAAGTCCGGCTCGCTCTACGACTCCGACTCCCTGGCCCCGTTCAGCTTCGTGCTCGACGACTTCGTCGGTACGTACGAGAAGAACGGCCCGCAGCGCGGTACCCCGCGCACCTTCGAGGCCCGGGTGACCTACACCGAGGGCGCCGAGGGCGCGGAACGCAAGGACGTCATCAAGGTCAACGAGCCGCTCGTCGTGGACGGCACCAAGGTCTACCTGATCGCCCACGGCTACGCCCCCGTCGTCACCGTCCGGGACGGCAAGGGCGAGGTCGTCTCGCGGTCCGCCGTCCCGCTGCTGCCGATCGACGACAACATCACCTCGTCCGGCGCCATCAAGGTGATGGACGGCTACAAGGACAAGAACGGCAAGAAGACCCAGCTGGGCTTCAAGGCCTTCTTCGTGCCGACGTTCGCCGGCGAGGGCAAGGGCCAGATGTTCTCGCAGTTCCCCGGCCTGGACTTCCCCGTGCTGGCGCTCAGCGCCTACCAGGGCTCCCTCGGCGTCGACTCCGGGCTCGCGCAGAACGTCTACCAGCTCGACACGTCCAAGATGAAGGAGTTCAAGGGCGAGGACGGCGAGCTCCTCAAGAAGATGCTGATGCCCGGCGAGAAGCTGGACCTGCCCGACGGTGCCGGCTCCATCACGTTCGACGGCGTCGAGGAGTGGGCCAGCTTCCAGATCTCGCAGCAGCCGGGCAACGGCTGGGCGCTCGCCGGAGCCGTCGCCGCCGTCGCCGGCCTCGCCGGCTCGCTGTTCATCCAGCGCCGCCGGGTGTGGGTGCGGGCGGCCCGGGGCGCCGACGGCGTCACGGTCGTGGAGATGGCGGGCCTGGGCCGCAGCGAGTCCGCGAGGCTCCCCGAGGAACTGGGCGACCTGTCGGCCGCCGTGGTCGCCACCGCCCCCGTCGCCGCGGAGGCCCCGGACACACCGGAGGCCCCGGACACACCGAAGGATCCGGACACGCCGGGCGGGCCCGGCACGACCGACGCCACGACCGATGCCACGAACGAGGCCGGGAGCCGGCCCGTACATCCTGCCGAAGCACCTGTCGAAGGGGCTGAGAAGTGAATCTCGCCGCCGCAACCAACGAGAGTCTGGCGAACACCAGCAATGTGCTGATCTATTCGTCGATGGCCGTCTACACCCTGGCCTTCTTCGCGCATATCGCGGAGTGGGTCCTCGGCAGCCGCAGCAAGGTCGGCCGCACCGCTGCCGCGCTGTCCGCCTCCGGAGCCGGTGCTTCCGTCTCCGCCGCCTCCGCCGCCACCGCGGGGAAGGCGCGGGCCGGTGGCACGGCCGTGCTGGACCGCCCCGAGGTCATCACCCGCTCCGCCACCGGGGCGCGCGACGTGCCCGACGGCCCGGGTGCGGCCGGAGGTACGTTCAAGGGCGACCTGTGGGGCCGGATCGCGGTCTCGCTGACCGTGGTGGCGTTCCTCGTCGAGGCGAGCGGCGTCGCCACCCGCGCCCTGTCCGTGCAGCGGGCCCCCTGGGCCAACATGTACGAGTTCTCCATCACCTTCTCCACGGTGGCGGTCGGCTCCTACCTGGTGCTGCTCGCCCTGAAGAAGAACGTCCGCTGGATCGGCCTTCCGCTGGTCACCACCGTCCTGCTGGACCTCGGCATCGCGGTCACGACGCTCTACACCGACAGCGACCAGCTGGTGCCCGCCCTGCACTCGTACTGGCTGTGGATCCACGTCTCGACCGCGATCATCTGCGGCGCCGTCTTCTACCTCGGCGCCGTCGGCACGGTCCTCTACCTCTTCCGCGACAACTACGAGACCAAGCTCGCCTCCGGCGGCACGCCCGGGAAGTTCGCCTCCTCGGTCATGGAGCGGCTGCCCTCGGCGTCCTCGCTGGACACGTTCTCGTACCGGGTCAACGCGGCCGTCTTCCCGCTGTGGACGTTCACGATCATCGCCGGCGCGATCTGGGCGGGCGACGCCTGGGGCCGGTACTGGGGCTGGGACCCCAAGGAGGTCTGGTCCTTCATCACCTGGGTCGCCTACGCCGCCTATCTGCACGCCCGTGCCACCGCCGGCTGGAAGGGCCGCAAGGCCGCCTACCTGGCGCTCGTCGCCTTCGCCTGCTGGCTGTTCAACTACTACGGCGTGAACATCTTCGTCTCCGGCCTGCACTCCTACGCGGGGGTCTGAGACCGCGTCACGCGGCGCACCGCACACGGCACCGACACAGGACGCCCCGGACGGATCTCCGTCCGGGGCGTCTTCGTGCGGGCGCCGGTGGGGGGCGAGGCGTCACCCCCGGCGGCGGGAACGGCCCGTCAGGACGCGGGCGGGGTCTTGTCGTCGGGGCCCGTACCGCCGTCGCGGCGCCCCCGCTCCTCCTCGGCGTCCTTGTCGTCCTTGAGCGACTTGAGGAAGTCCGGGTTGTCGTCCGGGGCCACCCACCGCTGCCGCCGGTTCCGCTGCCACGAGGCGGGTCCCGTGCCTCCGGCGCTGTTGTGGCGGGTCTTGCCGGCGGCGAGCCACACGACCGGGCCGACGACCCAGAACAGCAGGATGATGAAGACCCAGGCGATCTTCGGCAGATGCTTGGTGTCCTCCTCGGAGGTGTTCAGGCAGTCGATGAACGCGTAGATCGTCAGAGCCAGCGGGACGATGATCATCAGGGCTCTCATGGTGCGTCCCCCAGGAAGCGGCGGCGGGCGGGATGATTGCCCGGTATCGCGGCCAGGGTACCGGCTCGGCATGAAGGAGCCGGGGCCCGGAGCCGTACTCGCCGGGCGGGTGCGCGGACGGTCGGCGGACTTTCGGTGTGCGTGGCCGGGGGAGCCCCGGCGGGGCCGCGGGGGCGGGGATGACAAACTGGACCGCATGGCTTACGACGATCTTCGCTCCCTGCTCCGGGCTCTTGAGCGCGATGGTGATCTCAAGCGCGTCAAGGTCGAGGTCGACCCCCACCTGGAGGTCGGCGAGATCGTCGACCGGGTCAACAAGGCGGGCGGTCCGGCCCTGCTGTTCGAGAACGTCAAGGGGGCCTCGATGCCCCTGGCCATGAACGTCTTCGGTACCGACCGGCGCCTGCTCAAGGCGCTCGGGCTGAAGTCGTACAGCGACATCAGCGACAAGATCGGCGGACTCCTGAAGCCGGAGCTGCCGCAGGGCTTCGTCGGGGTGCGGGAGGCCTTCGGGAAGCTCGGCTCGATGGTGCACGTGCCGCCGAAGAAGGTGAAGTCCGGCGACGCGCCCGTCCAGGAAGTGGTGCTGACCGGCGACGACGTCGACCTGGAGAAGCTGCCCGCGCTGTTCACCTGGCCCGAGGACGGCGGCTCGTTCTTCAACCTCGGCCTCACCCACACCAAGCACCCCGAGAACGGCGTCCGGAACCTGGGCCTCTACCGGCTCCAGCGCCACGACAAGCGCACCATCGGGATGCACTGGCAGATCCACAAGGACAGCGCCAACCACTACCAGGTCGCCGCCCGGCGCGGTGAGCGGCTGCCGGTCGCCATCGCCTTCGGCGCGCCGCCCGCCGTGACGTACGCCTCCACCGCGCCGCTGCCCGGGGACATCGACGAGTACCTCTTCGCCGGGTTCATCCAGGGCAAGCGGATCGAGATGGTCGACTGCAAGACCGTGCCGCTCCAGGTCCCCGCGCAGGCGGAGGTCGTCATCGAGGGCTGGCTGGAGCCGGGCGAGATGCTCCCCGAGGGCCCGTTCGGGGACCACACCGGCTTCTACACCCCGCAGGAACCGTTCCCCGCACTGACCATCGACTGCGTCACCATGCGGAAGCGGCCGCTGCTCCAGTCCATCGTGGTGGGCCGCCCGCCGACCGAGGACGGGCCGCTCGGCCGGGCCACGGAACGTTTCTTCCTGCCGCTGCTGAAGATCATCGTGCCGGACATCGTGGACTACCACCTGCCGGAGTCGGGCGGCTTCCACAACTGCGCGATCGTCTCGATCGACAAGAAGTACCCGAAG
This sequence comes from Streptomyces sp. rh34, assembly GCF_002551245.1. Lineage (GTDB taxonomy): Bacteria > Actinomycetota > Actinomycetes > Streptomycetales > Streptomycetaceae > Streptomyces. The sequence goes on along the minus strand of NZ_NTGZ01000019.1, from coordinate 31,244 downwards.
CACGCCCAGAAGGTCATGAGCGCGATCTGGGGCGCGCACATGATGTCGCTGACCAAGCTGATCGTGGTGGTGGACGCCGACTGCGACGTCCACGATCTGCACGAGGTCGCCTGGCGGGCGCTCGGCAATACCGACTACGCCCGCGACCTCACGGTCACCGAGGGGCCGGTCGACCACCTGGACCATGCCTCGTACCAGCAGTTCTGGGGCGGCAAGGCGGGCATCGACGCCACCCGGAAGCTGCCCACGGAGGGCTACACCCGGGACGGCGGATGGCCGGAGATGGTCGTCTCCGACCCGGAGACGGCGGCGAAGGTCGACCGTCGCTGGAAGGAATACGGGCTGTGAGCGACGCCTTCACGATGGGCGACGGCAGCGCCGAGGCCGAGCTTCCCCGACGACGCGGGGGTGTACCGGCCTTCCTGCGGCTCGTGATGATCGAGCACTCGGTCTTCGCGCTGCCGTTCGCGTACATCGCCGCGCTGACCGCGATGTTCCTGCTGGACGGCACCATCCACTGGGGGACGCTGCTGCTCGTCACGCTGGCGATGGTGGGGCTGCGGACGTTCGCGATGGCCGCCAACCGGATCATCGACCGGGAGATCGACGCCCGGAATCCGCGGACCGCAGGCCGTGAGCTGGTGACCGGCGCGGTGTCCGTGAAGTCCGCGTGGACCGGCGCGTTCGTCGCGCTGGCCGTCTTCCTGGGCGCGGCGGCCCTGCTCAACCCGCTGTGCCTGGCGCTCGCGCCGCTGGCCGTCGTGCCGATGGTGATCTACCCGTACGGCAAGCGGTTCACGAACTTCCCGCACGCCATCCTGGGCCTCGCACAGGCCATCGGGCCGGTCGGCGCCTGGCTCGCGGTGACGGGCAGCTGGTCGTGGGACGCGGTGATCCTCGGGCTCGCCGTGGGCATCTGGATCGGCGGCTTCGACCTGATCTTCGCCTGCCAGGACGTCCAGGCCGACCGGGCCCAGGGGGTGCTCTCCTTCCCGGCGCGCTTCGGGATCCCGGCCGCGCTGTGGGGCGCGCGGGTGTGCCACGCGGTCACGACCGGGCTGCTGGTGTGGTTCGGGCTGGCCACGGGCGCCGAGGCCTTCTACTGGATCGGCATGGCCGTCGTCGCGGTGGCGTTCGTGTACGAGCACCGGGTGGTGCGGCCGCACGACCTGTCCCGGCTGAACCGGGCGTTCTTCTCCGTCAACGGCTTCATCGGCATCGCGCTGTTCGCCTGCGCGCTGCTCGACCTGCTGGTGCGAGGCCTCACGCCGTGAGGCCTCTCAGACCGTGACCAGGTTGTCCGGCGCGCGGCGCGGGCGACGGAAGAAGAAGGCCGCCGCCACCCCGCCGGCCAGCCCGAACAGGTGGCCCTGCCAGCTGACGCCCGAGTCGGTCGGCAGGACGCCCCACAGCAGCGAGCCGTAGACGACGGCGACGCCGACGCCTATGAGGACGTCCCAGGGGCGGCGGTCCACGAAGCCGCGGACCAGCAGATAGCCGAACAGCCCGAAGACCACGCCGGACGCGCCGAGCGTCACCGTGTCCGGCGGGGCGGTCAGCCAGACGCCGAGGCCGCTGACCAGGATGATCGTCACGACGACGGCGGCGAACCGGCGCAGCCCCGCGAGGGCGGCGATGAAGCCGAGGACCAGCAGCGGGACGCTGTTGGAGGCCAGGTGTTCCCAGCCGCTGTGCAGGAACGCGGCGGGCACCACGTCCCGCAGCTCCGCCGTCTCGCGCGGGCTGATGCCGTAGGTGTCCAGGGCGTTGCCCGTGGCCGTGTCGATCCCTTCGAGGACCCACAGCAGGGCCACCCAGCCCGCCATCAGGATCCCGGCGGTCAGGGCCCGCGCACCGCCGGTGGTGCCGTTGCCCGCGGTGCGGTCGGTGGTCCAGTAGTCGCCCATGGTCTGCCCCTGCCCCGGGTTGCCCGTCACCCGGTGAACGTCTGCGGCGCCCGCCCGGTTCCGGGTGCCGGGCGGGACGGCGTGGCGGATAGGCTCGCGGGTGTGGAATCCAGGACTTCAGTGACTCATCAGCAGCGGCGGCCTTGGATTGTCGGGGTGTCGGGCGCTTCGGGTACCCCGTTCGCGGCCGCCGTTCTGCGCGGGCTGCTGGCGGCGGGCGAGAGCGTGGACCTGGTGGTGAGCCGGGCCTCGCGGCTCACGCTGCTGGACGAGACGGGCATCGCGTTCCGGGACGGGCACTGGCGCGAGGATCTGCGGACCTGGCTGGAGCGGGGGGCCGACGGGAAGCCGGACGCGTTCGCGTTGGGGGACGCGGAGCTGGAGCGCGTACGCCACTGGTCCGCCGGTGATCTGGCGGCCGGGCCGTCCTCCGGGTCGTACCCGGCGCGGGGGATGCTCATCGTGCCGGCCTCGACGGCCTGTGTGGCCGGAGTGGCGCTCGGTCTGTCGAAGGATCTGCTCCAGCGGGCCGCGAGCGTGACGCTCAAGGAGCGCCGCCCGCTCGTCGTCGCGGTGCGCGAGACGCCGCTGAGCGGCCAGACGCTGAAGCAGATGGTGGCCCTGGACGAGGCGGGCGCGGTCGTGCTGCCCGCCTCTCCGGCGTTCTACGCGGGTGCGACGCACATCCAGGATCTGGTGGATTTCGTCGCGGGCCGGGTGCTGGACGCGGGCGGCGTGCCGCACCGGCTGTACCGCCGTTGGGAAGGAGAGCTCGGTGGCGGTTCCCGAGGCGCTCAGGACCGATAGGACCTGGTCAGCGCTGTTTGTGCGCGCGCGGGGTGCGGGTCTTGTCGACGCGGTGCGCGGCGGCGGGCTGGTGGGCACGCGAGCGGTTGGCCAGGTCCTGCAGCTCGCGCATCCGGGCGTAGGCCATCTCGATCGTGTACACGGTGAAGTTCACTCCTGAAGATTCGAAAGCGTTTCTTGGATGTTCTAGAAGATTTGCAGGGTGTCAGCCCCGCATGCCTTAGATTCTACACGTAAACTCGCGGTACTGCTGAACAATGGAAGGTTTCAGTCATATGGACGCGGTGGACAGGCAGCTCATCCAGGCCCTCAGGGAGAACGGCAGGGCCTCGTACGCCGAGCTGGGACGGCTCGTGGGGCTCTCCGGGCCCAGCGTCACCGACCGCATCAACCGGCTGGAAACCGCCGGGGTCATCACCGGCTACCGCGCCACCGTCGACTCCGCGTCGCTGGGGCTCGGCGTGACCGCGCTGATCGGGATCTCGCTCTCGGACGCGGCCGACCACGAGGACGTGGCGCACCGGCTGAAGGACCTCGCGGAGATCGAGGACGCCTGGTTCATCGCGGGCGACGACTCGTACATGCTCAAGGTCCGGGTCGGCGACGTGGACGGCCTGGAGAAGACGATCCGCCGCCTCAGCGGCACGAAGGGCGTCTCCCGGACGCGTACGACGATCGTGCTCTCCACCAAGTGGGAGAACCGGGTCGGAGAACTCCCCGAAGAGGCGTAGGCGTACGGTTGGTCGGAGTCTGATACACGGAGATATGGGAGGCGGCCTAGTGGACGCGGGACTCAAGCGCGAGCTGGAGGAGAAGGTCCGGGCCGGCGAGCGGCTGACCCGCGAGGACGGGATCGCCCTCTACGCCTCGGACGACCTGGCGTGGCTGGGCGGGCTGGCGCACGAGGTGCGCACGCGCAAGAACGGCGACGTGGTGCACTTCAACGTCAACCGGCACCTCAACATGACCAACGTGTGCACCGCCTCGTGCGCGTACTGCTCGTTCCAGCGCAAGCCGGGCGAGAAGGACGCGTACACGATGCGCATCGAGGAGGCCGTCCGTCTCGCCAAGGCGATGCAGGGCGAGAACCTCACCGAGCTGCACATCGTCAACGGTCTGCACCCCACCCTCCCGTGGCGCTACTACCCGCGCTCGCTCAGCGCGCTGAAGGAAGCCCTGCCCGAGGTCGCGCTGAAGGCGTTCACGGCGACGGAGATCCACCACTTCGAGACGATCTCCGGCCTCTCCGCCTCCGAGATCCTCGACGAGCTGATCGAAGCCGGTCTCGAATCGCTGACCGGCGGCGGCGCGGAGATCTTCGACTGGGAGATCCGCCAGCACATCGTCGACCACCGCACCCACTGGGAGGACTGGTCGCGCATCCACCGCCTCGCGCACGAGAAGGGGCTCAAGACCCCCGCGACGATGCTGTACGGGCACATCGAGGAGCCCCGTCACCGCGTCGACCACGTGCTGAGGCTGCGGGAGATGCAGGACGAGACCGGCGGCTTCCAGGTCTTCATCCCGCTGCGCTACCAGCACGACTTCGTGGACATGAAGGACGGCAAGGTCCGCAACAAGCTCCAGGCGCGCACCACGATGGCGACCGGCGCCGAGGCGCTGAAGACCTTCGCGGTCTCCCGGCTGCTCTTCGACAACGTGCCGCACGTCAAGGTGTTCTGGGTGATGCACGGTGTGCAGACCGCCCAGCTCGCGCTGCAGCACGGCGCGGACGACATGGACGGCTCGGTCGTCGAGTACAAGATCACGCACGACGCCGACGACTTCGGCACGCCGAACAAGCTCGGCCGTGAGGATCTGCTGGACCTGATCCGCGACGCCGGTTTCCGGCCGGTCGAGCGGAACACCCGGTACGAGATCCTGCGCGAGTACCCGGGTCCCGAGGCGGACCGGCGCGAGTCGCCGCAGCCGATGCGCGTCTGACACGCGCCCTGCCCGAACCCGCACCGGGCGAAAGCCCCGGCCGCCGTCCCCGGCCGGGGCTTTCTCGCGTTCCGGACAGGGTTGAGGTGAATGAGACGTAATGGCTAGTCTGCCCCTATGGCGCTTACCTTCGAGCTGGATCCCTCGTTCACCCCCGCCCTGCGCGACGGCATCACCGCCCTCTGGGCCGATGTCTCCAACGCGGGCGGAGCCGTCGGCTTCGTTCCGCCCGTCACGGCCGAGGAGATCCGCCCCGAGCTGCTGAAGCACCTGGTCGCCATCGAGGACGGTCGCACCCGGCTGGTGGTCGGCCGGGACGAGGGCGGGGCCGTCGCCGCCACCGCCTTTCTCGCCCTGAACACCCACCGGCTGATGAAGCACTGGCTGTGGCTCTACACCGTCATGGTCCACCCCCGCCACCAGGGCAAGGGGTACGGCCGCGACCTCATGACCGCCGCCGCCGAGGCCGCCCGTTCCGTCGAGGGCATCGAGGCGATCCGCCTCACCTGCCGGGGCGGCACCGGTGCCGACCGCTTCTACGCCGCCTGCGGCTACAAGGAGGTCGGCCGGGTGCCTGACGCGATCCGGGTCGCCCCCGGCGACGACCGGGACGACATCGTCATGCTCCTCCCGCTGGGCCCGGCAACCCCCTGAACCGAGAGAATTCGGACCATGCTTCACTGGACGGGCAGAAGCGTGTCGAGAGTCCATGGGAAGAGAGAGGGCCAGCCGTGTCCGCTGCCAAGCCGAGCGCCTTGATCCGTTACACGGCGTTGCGCCTGCTGATCTTCGTCGGCTGCTTCCTCGCCGCCGGTGTCGCCGTTCACTTCGGGCTGGTGCCCGCAGGGCTCGGGGGCTCCAACGTCGTCTGGGTGATCCTCCTCGGCCTCCTCCTCTCCGCCCCGCTCAGCTACGTGCTGCTGCGCAAGCAGCGTGACGAGATGTCCGAGCAGATCGTCACCACCGTCGACCGCACCAAGGCGCGCCTCGATGCCAACCGCACCCGCGAGGACGCGGTCCAGTAGCACCTGCACCACCTGTAGGCGCCACGTAAGCTTCCTCACACGCGCACCCCGTGCGCACCCCTTCTCCGCCGGACCCCGGGCCGGAGCCGACAGGCTCCAGCACCGGGGTCCGCGGCGTTCTGCGCCGTGTTCCGGCGCTTTCCGGCCTTCTCCGCACGGCGAGGCCCTACCGGGGAGCCAAAGAAAGGCTTTGAGGTTCTCAAAGTTCAAGTGTTAACGTATTCGATGTGAAGACAGCTGTGCGCCTCCGCCATGCCGCGAGCATCCCGCTCGTGGCGCGCCTGCATGTCGATCTCTGCCGCTGTATGTCCGCGGTCTGTTGCCGCGAGGTCTGATACGGCATCATGCAGCGGCGCCGCCCCTCGACGCGGGCGCCGCGACCCCGTCCCCGTTCCACCGCACGACCGCACGGATGGATCCGTGCGTCCCGATGCGTCCCCAGTTGGAGTGTGTCCGTGTCCGCGAACCCCGCGTCCGCCGCCCCCGAGGCCGAGCAGCCCACCGGCTCCGGCCCCGGTTTCCGTATACCCAGGGTCCCGTTCTGGGCCCAGATCGTCGCCGGTCTGGTCCTCGGCGTGCTGCTCGGCTGGCTGGCCCGCAGCCAGGACCTCGGCTGGCTCGTCACCACCCTCGACGAGATCGGCTCGCTCTTCGTCCAGCTGCTGAAGCTGGCCGTCGCCCCGCTGGTCTTCTTCGCGATCCTCGTGTCGATCACCAACCTGCGCCAGGTCAACAACGCCGCCCGGCTCGCGACCCGCACCCTGCTCTGGTTCATGATCACCTCGCTGATCGCGGTCGCCATCGGCCTCGCGATCGGCCTGATCACCAACCCGGGCTCCGGCACCGGCCTCACGCCGAAGGACGGCGCGCTCTCCGAGACCAAGGGCAGCTGGATCGACTTCCTGACCGGCATCGTCCCGGACAACGTGATCACGCCGTTCACCGAGCTGAACGTGCTCCAGATCGTGTTCATGGCCGCCGTCGCCGGAATCGCCGCCCTCAAGCTCGGCGAGAAGGCCAAGCCGATCCTCACCCTCAGCCAGTTGGTCCTGGAGCTGCTCCAGAAGGCCCTGTGGTGGGTCATCCGCCTCGCCCCGATCGGCACCGTCGGCCTCATCGGCTACGCCATCGCCGACTACGGCTGGGACCTCATCGGCAAGTACGCGACGTTCACCGCCGACGTCTACATCGGCTGCGCCCTGGTGATGTTCGGCGTCTACCCGCTGCTCCTGGCCACCGTCGCCAAGGTCAGCCCGCTCCAGTTCTACAAGGGCGCCTGGCCCGCGATCCAGCTCGCCTTCGTCTCCCGCTCCTCGGTCGGCACCATGCCGGTCACCCAGAAGGTCACCGAGCGCCTCGGCGTTCCGAAGGAGTACGCCTCCTTCGCCGTCCCGTTCGGCGCGACCACGAAGATGGACGGCTGCGCCGCGATCTACCCGGCGCTGGCCGCGATCTTCATCGCGCAGATCTTCGACGTGCAGCTGGGCATCGGCGACTACCTCCTGATCGCCTTCGTCTCGGTGATCGGCTCGGCGGCCACCGCCGGGCTCACCGGCGCGACGGTCATGCTGACCCTCACCCTCTCCACGCTGGGCCTCCCGCTGGAGGGCGTCGGCCTGCTGATGGCCATCGACCCGATCCTCGACATGATGCGCACCGCCACCAACGTGGCCGGCCAGGCGCTGGTCCCGGTGATCGTCTCGGCCCGGGAGAAGATCCTCGACCACGACGCGTACAACTCGGCCTCGTCCTCCCCGCTGGAGGCCTTCGGCCAGGACGACGTCCGCGGTGCCGAGCAGAAGGTGACCCTGCCGGCTCCCGCCTGACATCGCGGGCGGCACCCGCCCCGCACGACCGCGCCCCCGGCCCACGTTCCGTACGTGGGCCGGGGGCGCGGTCGTGTCCGCGTACGGTCAGGGGCGCTGGAAGAGGACCTCGGGGTTGGCCGGGGTCGGGCCGTTCAGCAGCCGGGCCGGCCGGCCGCGCAGGCTCCGGTCGAAGAAGGCCGTCACATAGCTCCTGGTGATCGTGGTCGAGCGGGCGGCGGACAGCGGAGCGTCCGGGTCCGCGATGCCGAGCTGCTCACCGATCTCCGGGGTGTCCGTGAAGGTGAAGTGCCCGGAGTCCCGCACCGTCAGCCACCGCTTCCAGCCGTCCAGCCGGTCCCAGGCGTCGTCCCAGGACGTGTCGCCGCCACCGGGGCCGTGCCCGGGGTCGGTGCCCAGCATCAGGAACGGCCGCCCGTCCAGTCCCCGGGCGGGGGCCGGGTCGAAGAACGTGCCGTCCATGTTGACGCCCGCGTCCACCCGGGGGTCGGCGGCCATCGTGGAGGAGGCCGCGTTGCCCCCGATGGAGTGGCCGGCCATGCCCACCCGCTGCGGGTCGATCGTCCGGGCGTGCCGCCATGCCGGGTCCGGGCCGGTCAGCCGGTCCAGCAGGAACGAGAAGTCGTCGGCCCGCCCGGCGGAGACGGCGGCCAGGACCGCCCGCCGCGCGGCGTCGTCGGGCTGCGCGTCCAGCTTGTCGCAGGCCGCACAGGTGAGGACCCGCCCGTCGGGCAGTTGCGTACCGGTCGACTCGTACGGATGGTCCGCGGTCGCCACGACGTAACCCCGGCTCGCCAGCTCCTCCGCGAGCCCGGTCAACGTGGCCCGGGGCGTGCCGAAGCCGGGGGAGAGCAGGACCAGGGGGAAGCGGCCCGGGGCCGGGCGGGCCGCCGTACGGGCATGGGTGCGGGTGGCGCCGACCAGCTCGGGCTCCACGACGTCCTCAAGACCGCGCTGCGCGAGCATCAGCCGCGCCTCTTCCGCCGTCATGTACGGGGCCGGGTCGCCGCCGGTGCCGGGGCGGGCCGGGTAGTTCAGCGACACCAGCAACTGGCGCGGCCCGGCGGCCGGCACCCAGGGGTCGCGGCGCGCGTGGTCGGTCAGGAACAGGGTGTCGCGGCCGGTGGCGTACCGGCCGGTGGGGCGGGGAAGCGTCGGCGGGGTCGACTCGGCCAGGTCGCCGGAGGCGGTGGAGGCGGGGGTTAAGGCGGTGGCCGGCGCCGGGCCGGACGCCGAGGCGGGCGCGGCCGTGGCCAGCGCGGCCAGAGCGGTCAGGGCGAGCGCCGCGGCGGTCGCGGCGACCCCGGCCGGTCCGTTGCGAAGGGAGATCGTCATGTTCGCAACGCTAGGCGGGGGCTCGAACGGCCCGCATCGGACGCCGGGTGGATCCGTCGTCGGACCAGGGGATGACCCCTCTCCTCCGCCGGTCGCACCGGGCCGTCCCCGCCCCCGGTGATCGTTCCCCACGACGCCGGGCCGCGCGCCGCCGTACCCTGGGGCGGGAGCAGGGCAGTGGGGGCGGGGAGGATCGACGTGGGTGCAGTGAAGAGCAAACGGATGCCGCGCGCCGTGCGCGAGCAGCAGATGATGGACGCCGCGGTGCGGACCTTCGGGCAGCGCGGCTACCGGGCCGCCTCGATGGACGAGATCGCGGAGCTGGCGGGCGTGTCCAAGCCGTTGGTCTACCTGTACCTGAACTCCAAGGAAGAGCTGTTCTCCGCCTGCATCCGCCGCGAGGCGAACGCCCTTCTGGAGGCGGTGCGGGCCGGGGCGGAGCCGGGGCTGCCCGCCGACGGCCAACTGTGGTCGGGACTGCGGGCGTTCTTCCTCCACACCGCCGAGAACCCGGACGGCTGGTCGGTCCTGCACCGCCAGGCGCGTTCGCACGGGGAGCCGTTCGTCACCGAGATCGGCGGAATGCGGGACGAGATCGTCGCGTTCGTGACGGGCCTGATCGGGGCCGCCGCCCGCGAGGCGCACAGCGACCCCGCACTCGCGGACCGGGACGTGGCGGGGCTCGCGCAGGCGCTGGTGGGGGCCGCGGAGTCGCTGGCGGGCTGGGCCAACGACACCCCGGACGTCTCGGCGAAGGAGGCCGCGGCGACCCTCATGAACTTCGCCTGGGCGGGCCTGGAGAACCTGATGCACGCTCGTCCCTGGACTCCTCCGGCGGCGTGAAGACGCCTTCCCGATCGGGCCGGGACGGACAGACGCCCCCTGACGGTCGCGGCGGGCCATCCCGGGGTGGGTGGGTAGCAACTCATCTTCACCGGCCGCTGGTTGAGTACATGTACTCAAGAAGGCGCTTGCCCGCGAGGTTGAGACTGGCGGCCCGAACCGACCTCCTAGGAGCAGGCGATGGCCGCCACCACCCCGAACCCCGCCCCGTCGCTGGACGTGCGGCTGTCGTCGAGCCGCCGGCTGCCGACCGCCCTTGCCGTCGCGGTGACCGCGGCGCTCGTCGTGTCGAGGTCAGGCGCCGCCGACCCGACCACCTGGCTGCTGGAGACGGTGTGGGTGATGGCGGGCCTGCCGCTGATCATCCTGTTCCGCAACCGTTTCCCGCTGAGTGGCCTGCTCTGCGGTCTGCTGGCGGCGCATGCCCTGGTGCTCATCGTGGGCGGCCACTACACCTACGCGGAGGTGCCGGTGGGGGACTGGGTGCGCGACTGGCTCGGATGGGAACGCAACCCCTACGACCGCTTCGGCCACCTCGTGCAGGGCTTCGTCCCGGCCATCCTCGTGCGCGAACTGCTCGTCCGCACCTCCCCTCTGCGCGGCAGCCGCTGGCTCGCCGTCCTCACCGTCTGCGCCTGTCTGGCCTTCAGCGCCGTCTTCGAGATGCTGGAATGGCTGGCGGCCGTCGCCGGCGGTGAGGCCGCGGACGCGTTCCTGGGAACGCAGGGGGACGTGTGGGACACCCAGTGGGACATGTTCTGCGCCCTGATCGGCGCCGTCTGTGCCCTGCTGCTCCTGAGCCGCGTCCACGACCGTGCCCTCGTCCGTCCGGGCCTGGAGCGGGAGGGCCGGCCGCGTCGGTGACGGCACCCTCACCCCGGCCGCGACCCCCGGGCCTGCCTTGTCACCGTCCCCGCCAGGTGCACGCGCCCCGTCGGCCCGCGCAGCGCGAAGGCGCTCCCGGCGGCGTCGGCGGCGTACGTCACGGTGGCGGGCAGCAGGACGGGAGCCTTGAACTCAGCCCGTATGACACCGAGTCCGGCGGCGTCCCCGGTCTCGGCGAGGCAGTGGGCGACCGTCCACATGCCGTGCGCGATGGCCCGGGGAAAGCCGAACAGCCGGGCGGTCAGCGGGTGGAGGTGGATCGGGTTGCGGTCCCCGGAGACGGCCCCGTAGCGCCGCCCGAGGTCGCCGGGCAGCCTCCACTCGGCGATGGCGGGAAGATCCTCGGGGGCGGTGAGGCCCGAAGTGGCGCTCACGGCGGCGGTACCGGGGCCGTGGGCGGGGGCGGAGCGCCGCGTGGGCGGGGTGTCCGCGGTGGCCTGCCGGTGCCGGGACAGATAGCCGCTGCGGGACTCCCACACCAGCTCCCCGCCCACCCGCGCCTCGGTCGCCATCGTGACCTCGGTGCCCCGCCGGTGCGCGGTCAACCCGGCCGCGTACACGGTCAGTTCGAGCGGTTCATTGGGCTCCACGGTCCGGTGCGGGGTGATCTCGATCCAGGTGTGGACGAGCCCGAGCACCGGCAGCGGGAAGGCGCGGCCGGTCATCAGCCGCATGGTGAGCGGGAAGGCCAGTACATGCGGGTACGTGAGCGGCAGCGGCCCGGATTCCGGGAACCCGCAGATCCTCCCGTACGCGGTGAGGGGCCCGGGTGCGACGGGCGCGGCGGGGCGGGTGAGGCGGTCGGGCGGCAGGGTGGCGTCCGGCCGTCCGGCGCGCTTGAACGGCGAGGTGAGGGCCCCGCGCGCGAGCGAGACGCTGAGTGAGGTCACCGGACTCACGCCCCCAGCAGGCTCTGCCCGCAGACGCGCAGCACCTGGCCGTTGACGGCCCCCGAGGCGGGCTGGGCGAACCAGGCGACGGCCTCGGCGACGTCGGCCGGAAGCCCGCCCTGGGAGAGGGAGTTCATGCGGCGGCCCGCCTCACGGATGAGGAAGGGCACGGCGGCGGTCATCCTCGTCTCGATGAAGCCGGGGGCCACCGCGTTGACGGTGACACCGTGCTCGGCGGCGGCGCGTGGTCCGAGCGAGCGGACGAGGCCGATGACGCCCGCCTTGCTGGCCGCGTAGTTGGTCTGGCCGTCGTTGCCCGCGATGCCCGCGATGGAGGCGGTGGCGACGATCCGGCCGCCCCGGTTCAGGGCGCCCGAGGCCAGGAGCTCGTCGGTGGTGCGGAGCACACTGTCGAGGTTGACCGCGATGACCTGGGCCCAGCGTTCGGCGGGCATGTTGGCGAGGCGGCGGTCGCGGGTGATGCCCGCGTTGTGGACGAGGACGTCGAGCCCGTCCGGTGCGGCGGCGGCGATGCGGGCCGCGGCGTCGGGGGCGGTGATGTCCAGCGGCAGCGCGGTGGCCCCGAGCCGGTCGGCGGTGCGCACCAGGTCGTCCTGGGCCCCGGGGACGTCCAGCACGATCACCTGGGCCCCGTCGCGGGCGAGCACCGAGGCGACGGACGCGCCGATGCCCCGGGCCGCGCCCGTGACCAGGGCGGTGCGGCCGGCGAGCGGGGCGGCCCAGTCGGGTACGGAGCCCGGGGTGGCGGAGGTCAGCTCGATCACCTGGCCGCTGACGTACGCGGACCGGGGGGAGAGGAGGAAACGGAGGGTGGACTCGGCGGCTTCCGGCGTCCCGTCGGCCGGGAGCCGCAGGAGCTGGACCGTGGAGCCCCGCCCGACCTCCTTGCCCAGCGACCGGACGAAACCCTCCAACGCCTGCTGGGCAGCGGCCTGATGGTGGTCCTCTACGGTCGGCGGCGTGCCGAGGACGACGATCCGGCCACCGGGAGCCAGCGACCGTACGACGGGATGGAGGGCGGCGTGCACCTCGGCGAGGCCCTGGGCGGAGGCGACCCCCGTGGCGTCCAGGACGATCCCGGCGGGCCGCGCCGCCCGCGCCTCGACGGTGAGTCCGGTCGTGGCCAGCACCTTCGCCAGGCCGCCCCCCATCGTCGATGTCCCGGCGGTCAGGTGCAGCAGCGGCCCGTCCAGGTGCGGGGTCTGAAGGGTCCAGCGGCGCAGCGGGGCGGGCTGCGGCAGGCCGAGCCGCCGGGTGAGGAAGCGGCCGGGTGCTGTGCCGGTGAGGTGCAGATAGCGATCGGCCATTGTCCTGACTCCCTGCTCGGTCGTAGATTTACTCTTGAGTAAGGTTACTTAGGAGTCAGGAGATGGTCGAGATGAACAATCCCGGACCGACCGAGACGAGATGGTCACGGTGACGACACCGCGCCCGTCGATTCCCCTCGCCCTGCCGCAGCCGCGCCGCGTCGCGGTCATCGGCGGCAGCCGTACTCCCTTCGCCCGATCCGACGGCCCGTACGCGACCGCCTCCAACCAGGACCTGCTGACGGCCGCGCTCGACGGCCTCGTGGACCGGTACGGACTGGCCGGGGACCGGCTCGGGGCGTTCGTCGCGGGCGCGGTCCTCAAGCACAGCCGCGACTTCAACCTGGCGAGGGAGACGGTCCTCGGCTCCGCGCTCGACCCGCGCACCCCGGCGTACGACATCCAGCAGGCGTGCGGCACGGGCCTCCAGGCGGTGATCGCCGCCGCGAACACGATCGCGCTCGGGTCGGTCGACTCGGTCGTCGCGGGCGGCTCCGACACCACCAGCGACGCTCCGCTCGGCGTCAACGACGAACTGCGCCGCATCCTGCTCGCCGCCCGCCGGGCGAAGACGACGGGAGCCCGCCTGAGGGCACTCGCCGCCGTCCGCCCCCGCCACCTCGTCCCGGACATCCCGCGCAACGCCGAACCCCGCACCGGCCTGTCGATGGGCGAGCACGCCGCCGTCACCGCCCGCCGCTGGGCGGTGAGCCGCCAGGACCAGGACCTGCTGGCCGCCACGAGCCACCAGCGCCTGGCGGCCGCGTACGAACGAGGCTTCCTGGACGACCTATTGGTTCCGTACCGGGGCCTGGACCGCGACCAGAACCTCCGCCCGGGATCAACGGTCGAGAAACTGGCGACGCTCACGCCGGTGTTCGGAGTATCCGGCCTCAACCCCACCATGACAGCGGGCAATTCGACCCCGCTGACGGACGGGGCGGCGACCGTCCTGCTGGCGACGGAGGAGTGGGCGCGGGAGCGGGGCCTGGAACCGCTCGCCTACCTCTCCCTGTACGAGACGGCGGCCGTGGACCACGTGGACGGCGACGACGGCCTTCTCATGGCCCCGGCGTACGCGGTGCCGCGCCTGCTGGAGCGGGCCGGGCTGGGGATCGAGGACTTCGACCTGTACGAGATCCACGAGGCCTTCGCCTCCCAGGTGCTGGCCACCCTCGCCGCCTGGGAGCAGCAGGGCCTGGCCCCGGTGGACCGGACCCGCCTGAACGTGGCCGGATCCTCCCTGGCCACCGGCCACCCCTTCGCCGCGACGGGCGCCCGGATCGTCGCCACCCTGGCCAAGCTCCTCGCGGAGCGGGACGGACCGGGCCGGGGACTGATCTCGATCTGCGCGGCGGGCGGCCAGGGGGTGACCGCCATCCTGGAACGCCCCTGACCTGCTCGCCTCTCGCCGCATCCCTGCCGGACGGACGCCCCGGCGAACCGACCCGCCCGCTACTTCCGCACCTCCTGCCGGACGGACGACCCGGCGAACCGACCCGCCCGACCCCCGAACCGAGGAGCCGCACGTGTCAACGCCACCTTCCGCTGCCGCAACCGCCCCCGTGGCCAAGCCCGTTCTGGTCGAGCCGACGAAGAAGCGAGGCCTCGACGGGAGGGTCCAGGAGGTCTCCGTACCGAAGTTCGCACCGGCCGTGGAGCGCGGCTCGCTGGCCGAGATCCCGTTCGACAACGCCCGCCAGGCCCCGTCGGACCCGGTGCTCAGCCGCAAGGACGCCGAGGGCACGTGGCAGGACGTGACGGCCGCCGAGTTCGCCGCCGAGGTGCTGGCGGTGGCCAAGGGCCTGATGGCGGAAGGGCTGCGGGCGGGGGACCGGGTCGCGATCATGGCCCGGACGTCGTACGAGTGGACGCTGCTGGACTTCGCGTCGTGGGCGGCCGGCCTGGTGACGGTCCCCATCTACCCGACCTCCTCCGCGTTCCAGGTCCGCTGGATCCTCCAGAACTCGGGCGCGGTGGCGTGTGCGGTGGAGTCGAAGGAACAGGGCCGCGTGATCAGCCAGGAGCGCAAGCAGCTCGACGGCCTGGCGCATCTGTGGCAGTTCGACACCGGGGCGATCGGCCAACTGAAGGCTCTCGGCAAGGACCTCCCGGACGCGGCGGTCACGGCCCGCCGGGCCTCCCTGGAACCGGACACCCCCGCCACCCTGATCTACACCTCGGGCACCACGGGCCGCCCGAAGGGCTGCGTCCTGACCCACGGCAACTTCTTCGCCGAGGTCGACAACGCGATCGAACTCCTCCACCCGGTCTTCAAGTCGGTCTCGAAGGACCCGGCCTCCACGCTCCTCTTCCTCCCCCTCTCGCATGTGTTCGGCCGCATGGTGGCGATCGGCTGCATGCGAGCCAGGGTGCGCCTGGGACACGCCCCCTCCATCCAGACGGAGGACCTTCTCGCCGACCTGGCCGGCTTCCGTCCCACCTTCCTCCTCGCCATCCCGTACGTCCTGGAGAAGGTCTACAACACGGGCCGGGCGACGGCCGAGCAGATGGGCCGGGCCTCATCGTTCGACCGCGCGGCCCGCATAGCCCAGCGCTACGGGAAGGCGGTCGAGGCCGCCGAACACGGCACAGGACCGGGCCCCGGCCTCGGCCTGCGCGCCGCCCGCGCCCTGTACGACCCGCTGGTCTACCGCCGTATCCGGGCGGCCCTCGGCGGCCGGGTCCGGTACGTGATCTGCGGCGGCTCCCCGCTGGGCCGCCGGCTCGCCGCGTTCTACGAGGGCGCGGGCATCGGCATCTTCGAGGGCTACGGACTCACGGAGACCACGGCCGCCCACACGGTGACCCCACCCCTCAAACCCCGGCTGGGCACGGTCGGCTGGCCGCTTCCCGGCACATCGGTGCGTATCGCGGACGACGGCGAGGTGCTCCTGAGGGGCGGCCAGGTCTTCCGGGGCTACTGGGACGGCGAACGGGCGGAGGTGGCCCCGGCGCTCCTGCCGGACGACTGGTTCCCCACGGGCGACCTGGGCGCACTGGACGAGGACGGCTATCTGACGATCACGGGCCGCAAGAAGGACATCATCATCACGTCGGGCGGCAAGAACGTCACCCCGGCCCCGCTGGAGGACTGGCTGCGCGCCCACCCCCTGGTCAGCCAGTGCATGGTCGTCGGCGACAACCGCTCGTTCATCACCGCCCTGATCACCCTGGAGCCGGACGGCCTCCAGCACTGGCGCCGGATGACCAAGAAGCAGGACATCCCGATGCGGGACCTGGTCCACGACGAGGACCTGCGCACCTCGCTCCAGAAGGCGGTCGACGAGGCCAACCGCCTGGTCTCCCGCGCGGAGTCGATCCGTAGGTTCACGGTCCTGGCCGTGGACTTCACGGAGGAGGCGGGCCACCTGACGCCGTCGCTGAAGCTGAAGCGGGACGCGATCGCGCGGGACTTCGCGGGGGATATCGAAGCGTTGTACCGGAAGTGAGAGGGCGGGGGCGGGTCTTGAGCCTCAGGCGGTCGCCACCTGCGACACCCGCATGAGGAGAGCGGTGCTCAACTCTCCATGCACCGGTCCCGCCCCCGCTCCGGGTGTGGGCGGGACCGGTCAGGCCGCCCGGAGGACGTCACAGGAGCAGTGGCGGAACTCCAGACCGAGTTCCCGGTCCACGGCCGCGCTCGAACGCGTGGCGGCTTCGGAGACCTTCTCCCAGGAGCCGTACTTGAGGTAGAGCTGGTCCGCCGTCGGGCCGAGCGGGTTCCCGTACTTCTTCTGGTTGCGAGCCTCCAGCTCCGCGACCTGCTCCGGGGTCATGCCGGCGCGGACGACGTCCTTGGCGTCATTGCGCATCTGGACCAGAGCGCGGGCGATGTCCTCCTCCGAGCGCCCTTCGGCGCGCATCGCGCACTCCGTGCGTTCCATGTCCTCAAGGAGGTCGTGATAGCGCATCCGCTGTGCGCGGGCGACCTCGCGTTCCTGCGGCGTCTCGCTCCGGATCAGGCACACGACCGGTTCCGGACTGGTGCAGTCACCGTGATCCGGGGCCGCCTGCGAGACGGGCGCGACGACGACCGAACCGCATCCGGCGGAGGACGCGCACGGGTGCGCCGTGTGTTCGGCGGCGGAGGCGGACTGAAGCGGAAGGAAGACGACTTGGGCGACCAGCAGTGTGGGAACCACACGGCGGGCCAGCGAACGCAGGCTGTTCAGTGACATGCGCTCATGGTTCGGCACACCACCACGGGATCCGTGCATGGCGAGGCCGGACCACCCCTGCGGGCAGCCGACTCCACTCCGCCGGGTGAAGCCGGGCCGGGGGCCCGCCGAGGAGCGGCACCCCGGAAGCACTCCGGAGTCTCTTGAAGCACCCTGGAGGTCCCAGAGAAGCCCCCCGCGAGGTCTGTCCCTCCGCCGGAAGTTGCGGCACCCTGGTGTCCGTTCAACTCGCGTAGAGACACCGGCACTTGGTACTTCGTATCTCGCGCTCCGCACTCCGCTGCCCGGCTGTCGACCCGGAGGATTCCCCGCCCATGCGCTCGACCCGTACCAGTCTGCTGGCCCTGCTGGCGCTCCTCGGAGGACTGCTCACCGTCACCGCGGCCGCGAGCCCGGCCGCGGCCGCCCCCAACTTCAAAGCCCCGTACGCCTGCGGCCAGCAATGGACGTACAGCCATCACTCAGCCGAGGTCAGACAGGCTCTCGACTTCGTCCGCACGGACGGCGGGGCCACCGCCGGCTCCCCGGTCCTCGCCTCGGCCGCCGGAACCGCCTACCGCTACTCCCAGCCGAGCGGTGCGGGCAACTACATCGCGATCGAGCACGGCGGCGGCTGGAAGACGTACTACTTCCACCTCGCCGCGTTCTCCGTCGCCAACGGGGCCCAGATCGGCCAGGGCCAGCAGATCGGCACCACCGGCTCCACCGGGAACAGCTCCGGCGCCCACATCCACTACGAGCAGCTGTACAACGGCGTCGGCCAGAACATCGTGATCAACGGCCAGTCGCTCGCCCCGTATCCCGGCTCGTACTACAGCAAGTACCTGACCAGCGACAACGGTTGCGGTGGCGGCGGAAAGCACTGGGTCGACACCTTCGCCAACGCCACCGGCTACGCCGCCCCGAACACGGCCGACGCCCAGGGCGTCCTGAACGCCGGTACGAACTACGTGTACTGCAAGGTGTGGGGAGAGCGGGCCGGCACGGCCACCCAGTTCAACCACTGGTGGCTGCGCACCGACCTGGACACGGTGTACGCGGGCAAGAACGGCCGCAACGCGTACGTCTCCGCGTACTACCTCTCCCGCTGGGGCAACGACGAGGCCCGCGACAACAACGGGGCGGTGATCCCGGACTGCTGAGCGGCGGACGGACGATCCGAGGTGTGCCAGGCACCGAGGACTTCTTGCCGGCGCCCGGGCAGCACGTGGTCAGACGGCGAAGGCTTCGCTGATGGCGTGGCTGTCCTCGTACATGCGGTAGCCGGTGATCCTGCCGTCGGCTGCGGTGATGTGGAGGGCGAAGTGGTTGGTGAAGGTCTTGCCTGTGGCCAGGACCCCGAAGCGGTTGTGGCCGATGACCACGGCGTGGTCGCCGTCGACGACGGTCGTGGCGACGACGTACTCCTGTGCGGGGGTGAGGTGCTGGCCGAAGGAGGCGAAGAACGCGGCGATGTCGTCCTTGCCGGTGCGGCTGCCGGCCCAGGGGACGTGGGGAGCGCCGCCGACGTGGAAGTCGACGCCGTCGGCGAACAGGTCCAGCAGGGCGGGCATGTCGCCTGCGCCGAAGCGGGCGAAGAACGCGTCGACAACGTCACGGGTGCCGGCCGGGGTGGTGGTGCTCATGGTGATTCCGTTCTGTGTGGTGGTGCGGGTGGGATCGGGGCCGCCCGACGCAGGCTGGGGAACCGGCGGCATGGCTGCCGCCGGGCAGAAGCCGCGGGGCGGGTCAGGGGGTGACGGAGAGGACGATCTTGCCGGTGGTGCGGCCGGTCTCACCCAGCGTGTGGGCCCGAACGGCTTCTTCGAGGGGGAAGACCGCGTCGACCATCACGCGCAGGCGGCCGCCCTCGACCAGGGAGGTGACCTCGCGCAACCCCGCATGGTCGGGCTCGACGAGCATGAACACCGCCCGCACTCCGGCCGCCTCGGCCTCCTCGGCGGGGAAGGTGTCGTCCAGCGGCAGGATCGAGATCAGCGTGCCGCCCCGCCGCAGCGTTCGCAGGGACCGGGCCCAGGTGGGGCCGCCGAGGGTGTCCAGGACGACATCGACGTCGCGGAGGGTCTCGGCGAAGTCCTGGGTGCGGTAGTCGATCAGCTCGTCGGCGCCCAACGAGCGCAGCAGCTCGTGCTTGGCCGCGCCGGCGGTGCCGATGACGTAGGCGCCGCGGGCCTTGGCGATCTGCACGGCCAGGTGGCCGACGCCTCCGGCGGCGGCGTGGATCAGGACGCGTTCGCCGGGCCGGACGTTCGCGGTGTCCACCAGGGCCTGCCAGGCGGTCAGCGAGGCCAGCGGCAGAGCGCCGGCCTGGATGTGGTCCAGGCCATCGGGGCGCGGGGCGAAGTGCCGGGCCGGGGCGGCGACGTACTCGGCGTAGGCGCCCGCCGGGTGCGGGAAGCGCGGCATCCCGAACACCGCGTCGCCGGCCTCGAAGAGGGTCACCCCGCCGCCGACCGCCTCGACCACCCCGGCGACGTCGAAGCCCAGGGTGAACGGCGGCCTGGCCCCGGTGGCGAACACGCCGCGCTCGCGGGTCTTCCAGTCGGTCGGGTTCACGCCTGCCGCGTGCACCCGCACCAGGATCTCGCCCAGGCCCGCGACGGGCCGCCGCGCCTCGACGACCTTGAGGACCCCCGGGGCTCCGGCGGCGTCCTGGGAGACGGCGCGCATGGTCGAGGGGCTGGTGGCCTGGTCCATGATGACGTGCTCTTTTCAGCAGTGCGCTTCTCGTCGTTCGTGCCGTTTCTCCTGGGCACGTCCTCAGAGTGCCTGGGCGGAAAGCCCCCCAGTAGTGGCCCGATGGCCATGAAATGAAAGAATCGGGCCATGCATCACGTTGGCGTTCTGGCCCTGGAAGGCGTCGTTCCCTTCGAGCTCGGCATCCCCGCGCGGATTTTCGGCGCGGCTCGCGACGGCACGGGCAACCGGCTCTACTCCGTGACCACGTGCAGCCTGGACGGCAGCCCCGTCCGCACCGAGGCCGACTACCAGCTCACCGTCTCCCACGACGCCTCCCTGCTGGCCGCCGTCGACACCGTCGTCATCCCGCCCTCCCACGCGCTGGGCCCCGTCCGCGAGGAGGGCCGTCTGCCCGACACGCTGGGCGAGGCCATGGCGGCCATCCGCCCGGGGACCCGGATCGTGGCGATCTGCACCGGAACCTACGTGCTGGCCGCCGCGGGACTGCTCGACGGCCGGCCCGCCACCACCCACTGGCGCGAAGCCGACCGCCTGCAGCGCATGTTCACCACCGCGCGCATCAACCCCGACGTCCTTTTCATCGACGACGGCGAGATCCTCACCTCTGCCGGGGTCGCCGCCGGCATCGACCTGTGCCTGCACATCGTTCGCCGCGACCACGGCAGCGAGATCGCCAACGAGGTCGCCCGCTCCTGCGTCGTGCCGCCCTGGCGCGACGGCGGTCAGGCCCAGTACATCCAGCGCCCCGTCCCCGACCCCGCCGCCCCGGGCACCGCCCCCACACAGGCGTGGATCATGGAACACCTCGCTGAACCCGTCACCCTGGCCGACATGGCCGCCCACGCCAACGTCAGCGTGCGCACCTTCACCCGTCGCTTCCGCGGCGAGGTCGGCACCAGCCCCGGTCAGTGGCTCGTCCGCCAGCGCGTCGACCTGGCCCGGCACCTGCTGGAGACCACTGACTGGCCCGTCGACCTGGTCGCCGAACGCGCCGGACTCGGCACCGGTGTCTCCCTGCGCCAGCACCTTCATGCCGCCATCGGGGTCACACCCCAGGCATACCGCCGCACCTTCCGCCCCGCACCCGCAGCAGCCTGACAGGTCGCAGCTCGACCGGCTGTCCCGGCGGAGCGGATGACGCCCGCCTTCGTGGCCCGTGCGGAGGAGGGGATTCAGGGTGTTCCCGGGCCCTGGAGGATCTGGAGGTAGTTGCCCACCGGGTCCACGATCGTGGAGAAGAACCAGCCGTCCCCGGTGTCCTCGACCGGCCGCACCCAGGTCACCCCGAGTGTGTTGAGGTGCTTCTCGGCCGCCCGGATGTCGCGCACGGTGAGGTTGATCAGCTGCCGGCCCGGTTCGGCGGCCTTGTCCGCCACGTCGTCCCGTTCGTCGAACCCGATGATCGCCCCGGGGCCGACGATCAGCAGATGTTCCGCCCAGCGGGCGCCCAGGGGCTCCAGCGCGGCGCGGTACCAGGCGATCAGGGCGGCGGAGTCGGTGCTGCCGATGACGACCCCGAGGCCCGTGATGCCCGGGGTGTCGGTGTTTCCGTCGGTGGTGGTGTCGGTGGTGATGCCCGTGGTGTCGTCGTTCGTGGGGGGTGTCATCGTTGTTTCCCTTGCTCTGCCGATAGTGCGTGCCGTGTGCGGGCCGGGCCGCTCCGGCCGCCCGCTTTGTCCTGCCTGCCACTCATGACCGTTCCCGGCGGCGAAACTCATCGGTCACCGTCGCGGATGCGCCCCGATGTGCCCCCACCCCTTGTCTGATGGCCCGTCAGGTATGACGATGGCGGCCGTCGTCCGGGGCGGGACCGTCCCGGGCCGGAGGGGAAGGAGGCCGCCGTGCCGCTACTGCCCAGCGGGCCGCTGTCGTACGGGATGCAGCTACCGGTCCAGTCGCAGAGCGCCCTCTACGCGGAACCCTGGGAGGCTGCGGCGACCCCCGCGGATCTCGTCCGGGTCGCCCGCGCCGCCGATCACGGCGGCTTCGCCTACATCGCCGGCTGCGACCATGTCGCCATCCCCCGGCGGCTCGCCGAGGGCATGAGCACCGTCTGGTACGACCCCGTCGCCACGCTCGCCTTTCTCGCCGGGGTCACCGAGCACGTCCTCCTGATGAGCCATGTCGCCGTCGTCGGGCTGCGCCACCCGCTCGTCACCGCCAAGCAGTACGCCACCCTCGACCACCTCAGCGGAGGGCGGCTGATCCTCGGGGTCGGGGCCGGGCACGTGCGGGAGGAGTTCGAGGCGGTCGGGGCGGACTTCGACGGGCGCGGCGGCGTCCTCGACGAGAGCATCGACGCGCTGCGGGCCGCGCTCGGGCCCGAGGAGTACCCGGAGTTCACGGGAGAGCGGTTCTCGTTCGGCGGGCTCGGCCAGTTGCCCCGGCCGGCCCAGGAACGGGTGCCGATCTGGGTGGGCGGCTCCTCGCCCGCCGCCACCCGCCGGGCCGCCGTGCGCGGGGACGGGTGGCTGCCGCAGGGCGGTGCCCGGGACCGGCTGCCCGCGCAGATCGCCCGGGTGCACGCCCTGCGGGAGGAGGCGGGGATCGAGGAGTCGATCGTCATCGGTGCGATCACCGAGCCGCTGTACGTGGGGGAGCCGGCGTGGCCCGTGGGGCGGCGGACGCTCACAGGGAAGCCGGAGGCGCTCGCGGAGTCGTTGCGGGAGTACGCGGCGATCGGCGTGCACCAGATCCAGGTGCGCTTCCGGAGCCGCGGCGTGGACGAACTGACCGATCAGATGGCGGCGTTCGGTGCGGACGTGGCACCTCGTCTCGACAGGTAGGGGAGAGCGTCATGGGCAAGCTGGACGGGCGGGTCGTCCTGGTCACCGGGGCGGCGCGCGGGCAGGGCGAGCAGGAGGCGCGGCTCTTCGCGGCCGAGGGGGCGCGGGTCGTCGTCGCCGATGTGCTGGTCGAGCAGGGGGAGGCGCTGGCGAAGGAGCTATGCGAGGAGTTCGGTGCGGACGCCGCCCGGTTCGTCCGGCTGGACGTGGGGAGTGAGGAGGACTGGGCCGCCGCCGTCGCCGTGGCCAAGGACGCCTACGGGAAGATCGACGGGCTCGTCAACAACGCGGGCATCCTGCGCTTCAACGAGCTGGTCAACACCCCGCTGGGGGAGTTCGAGCAGGTGGTGCGGGTCAATATGACGGGGGCGTTCCTCGGGATACGCGCCGTCGCGCCCGAGATCGAGGCCGCGGGCGGCGGGACGATCGTCAACACGTCCTCGTACACCGGTCTGACCGGCATGCCCCTGGTGGGCGCGTACGCCGCGACCAAGCACGCCGTGCTGGGGCTCACCAAGGTCGCCGCCATGGAGCTGGCGGGGAAGGGCATCCGGGTCAACGCCGTCTGTCCGGGGGCCGTCGACACCGCGATGAGCAACCCGGCCCTGCTGGACGCGGACGCCGACCTGTCGGCGTCCGGCGCCGCCCTGGACGCGTACTACCGCAAGCTCGTGCCGATGGGGCGGATCGGCCGGCCCGAGGAGGTCGCCGCGCTGGTCCTGTTCCTGTCCTCGCAGGACTCCTCGTACATCACCGGGCAGCCGTTCGTCATCGACGGGGGATGGCTGGCCGGGGTCAGCCCTTTCTGACGCGACGTCAGGTATTGACGGGTCGCGGTGGCGGTGGAACAGTCGGTCGCATCACGATCTGACGATGCGTCAGAAAAGTTGCCGGAAGCACATGAAGAACTTGAGGACGGTGAACCTCCGTGGAATTCGGGCTCTTTGTTCAGGGGTACGTGCCCGCCGCGCGTGCCAAGGTGGACCCCGAGGCAGAGCACAAGGCGCTGATCGAGGAGACCGAGTACGTCATCCAGGCGGACAAGTCCGGCTTCAAGTACGCCTGGGCCTCCGAGCACCACTTCCTGGAGGAGTACTCGCACCTCTCCGCCAACGACGTGTACCTCGGCTATCTCGCGCACGCCACCGAGCGCATCCACCTCGGCTCCGGCATCTTCAACCCGCTCGCGCCCGTCAACCATCCGGTGAAGGTCGCCGAGAAGGTCGCGATGCTCGACCATCTCTCCGAGGGGCGCTTCGAGTTCGGCACCGGACGCGGGGCGGGCAGCCACGAGATCCTCGGGTTCATGCCGGGCATCACCGACATGAACCACACCAAGGAGCTGTGGGAGGAGACGATCGCCGAGTTCCCCAAGATGTGGCTCCAGGACGAGTACGTCGGCTTCCAGGGCAAGCACTGGTCCCTCCCGCCGCGCAAGATCCTTCCGAAGCCGTACGGGAAGTCCCACCCGGCCATGTGGTACGCGGCCGGGTCGCCGTCCTCGTACGCCATGGCGGGGAAGAAGGGGCTCGGCGTGCTGGGCTTCAGCGTGCAGAAGGTCTCCGACATGGAGTGGGTCGTCGAGTCCTACAAGAACGCGGTCAAGGACGCCGAGCCGGTGGGCGCCTTCGTCAACGACAACGTGATGGTGACGTCCACCGCGATCTGCGCCGAGACGCACGCCGAGGCGGTGGAGATCGCGGTCGGCGGCGGGCTCAACTACCTCCAGTCGCTGCTGTTCCGCTACCACGACACGTTCCCCCGGCCCGAGGGGATACCGGAGTGGCCGCAGCTGCTGCCGGAGTACACCGAGGAGATCGTCGAGCTGCTCATCGCGGAGGAGCTGATGATCTGCGGGGACCCCGACGAGGTGCTGAAGCAGTGCCGGCGGTGGGACCGGGCGGGGGCGGACCAGTTGAGCTTCGGGCTGCCGATCGGGATCAGTCCCGAGGACACGATGAACACGATTCGGCTGATCGGGGAGCACGTGATTCCGCAGATCGACACGGATCCCGTGCACCGGACCACGCGGTTCCGGGCCGCCACGGATTGAGGCCCACGTCGGGGCTCCGCCCCGAGCCCCGCGCCTCAAACGCCGGCGGGGCTGGAAACGGCCACCCGCAGCCTCTGTCCGCCGGTGAGGCTGAGCCCTGGGCTCGGGCGCGCCTCACACGCCCGCGGGGCCGGACAGGCCGGGCGGCGTCTTCCCGGACCGCCGCCCTGATGAGCCGGGGTGCGCACCGCGGCCGAGAGCGTGCGCACCCCGGCTGTCCCACACACCCGAGCTGTGCCACCCGAGCCGGAGAAGGAACCCCGAGAAGGGAACCGTCATGCTCGACCACCTCATCCGCCGCGCGACCGTCGTGGACGGCACCGGCGGGCCCGCGTACACCGCCGACGTCGGTATCCGGGGCGGCCGGATCGCCGTCGTCGCCGAGCCGGGGACGATCACCGAAGAGGCCGTCACCGGCGAGGACGCCGACGGGCTCGTCCTCGCCCCCGGCTTCGTCGACCCGCACACCCACTACGACGCCCAGCTCTTCTGGGACCCCTACGCCACCCCCTCCATGAACCACGGCGTCACCACCGTCGCGGGCGGCAACTGCGGGTTCACCCTCGCCCCGCTCCACCCCGACCGGCCCGAGGACGCCGACTACACCCGGCGGATGATGTCGCGGGTCGAAGGCATGGCGCTCGCCGCGCTGGAGGAAGGCGTCGACTGGACCTGGTCCACCTTCCGCGAGTACCTCGACGCCCTCGAAGGGCGCATCGCCGTCAACGCCGGGTTCATGGTCGGGCACTGCGCCCTGCGGCGGCACGTCATGGGCGCCGACGCGGTCGGCGGGCAGCCCACCCCGGCCCAGCTGGACGCCATGCTCGCCCTCTTCCACGACGCGATGGACGCCGGGGCCTGGGGGCTCTCCACCACCCAGTCCTCCACCCACACCGACGGCGACGGCGAGCCCGTCGCCTCCCGGCACGCCCGGCCGGAGGAGCTGCTCGCCCTCTCCCGCGCGGTCGGCGAGCACGAGGGGACCCAGCTCGAAGCGATCGTCGCCGGGTGCCTGGACCAGTTCTCCGACGAGGAGATCGACCTCCTCGTCGACATGACCGCCGCGGCCGGACGCCCGCTCAACTGGAACGTCCTCACCATCGACGCCGCCGTCCCCGAACGCGTACCGCGCCAGCTGGTCCCCAGCGAGCGCGCCCGCCGCGCCGGCGGCCGGATCGTGGCCCTCACCATGCCGATCCTGACGCCCATGAACATGTCGCTCGGCACCTTCTGCGCCCTCAACCTCATCCCCGGCTGGGGCGAGATCCTCGCCCTTCCCGTCCCCGAGCGCATCGAACGCCTCCGGGACGCCGGCACCCGCGCCGAGATGCTGCGCCGCGCCGACAGCAAGGAGGCCGGGGTCTTCCGGCGGCTCGCCAACTTCGGCCGGTACGTCATCGGGGACACCTACAGCGCCGCCAACGAGGGGCTCGGCGGGCGGGTCGTCAACGACATCGCCGCCGAACGCGGCCAGGACGCCTTCCACTGCCTGGTCGAGATCTGCGCGGCCGACGACCTGCGTACGGTCCTGTGGCCGATGCCCACCGACAACGACCCGGACTCCTGGGCGCTGCGGCAGCGGACCTGGGAGCACGAGGACGTCATGCTCGGCGGCTCCGACGCGGGCGCGCACCTGGACCGGATGTGCGGGGCCCCGTACACCACCCGCTTCCTCGGCGACTGTCTGCGCGGGCGCAAGCTCGTCCCGCTGACCGCCGCCGTCAAGATGCTCACCGACGACCCCGCCCGGCTCTTCGGGCTGCGTGAGCGCGGCCGGATCGAGGAGGGCTTCCACGCCGACCTCGTCCTCTTCGACCCCGAGCGCATCGACGCCGGGCCCGCCACCCTCGTCCACGACCTGCCCGGGGACAGCCCGCGCCTGGACTCCAGCGCCATCGGGATCGTCTCCGTACGCGTCAACGGGATCGAGACCCTGCGCGACGACAAGGTGACGGGGGCGGTGCCGGGGGCGGTGCTGCGCTCGGGCCGTGACACCCGGACGGTGAGTACCGCGTGAGCGGCAGCAGCCCCGGCAGGCTCTTCATCGGCGGCGCGTGGACCGAACCCGACGGCGGCCACTACGAGGTGATCGACCCCGCCACCGAGGAGGTCGTCGGTCTCGCCCCGGAGGCGAGCCGCGCCCAGGTGTACGAGGCCGCCGCGGCGGCCAAGGAGGCCTTCGGCCCCTGGTCGCGGACCCGGCCCGAGGAGCGTGCCACGATCCTGGACCGGGCGGCGGACCTCGTCCAGCGCGACTTCCTCGCGCACGCCGAGGTCGCCCGCGCGGAGAGCGGGGCCACCGCCTCCACCGCCCGTGGCATGCAGGTCGCGGTGGGCGTCGCGCGCTTCCGGCGGTACGCGAAGGGGGCCCTGGAGCCCGTCGAGGAGGCCGTCGCACCTCAGATCAACGAGGCCGGGCCGATGGGGCGGGCCGGGGTCTTCGGAGCGCTGGCCGTACGCCAGCCGGTCGGCGTGGTCACCTGCGTCACCTCGTACAACAACCCCTGGGCCAACCCGGCGGGCAAGATCGCGCCCGCGCTCGCGATGGGCAACACGGTCGTGGTGAAGCCCGCCCCGCAGGACCCGCTCTCCGTCTACCGGATGGCCGCCGTGCTCGCGGAGGCGGGCGTTCCGCCGGGCGTCGTGAACGTCGTCACGGGGTCGGGCGCGGAGGTGGGGGAGGCGGCTGTGGACTCCGGGGACGTCGACATGGTCAGCTTCACCGGGTCCACCGCCGTCGGGCAGCGCATCGCGGAGGTGTGCGGGCGCGGGATGAAGCGGCAGCTGATGGAGCTGGGCGGCAAGGGCGCCGCGCTCGTCCTCGACGACGCGGACCTGGACGCGGCGGTCGCGGGCATCGGCACGACGTTCTCCTTCTACAGCGGACAGATCTGTACGGCCCCGACCCGCGTCCTCGTCCAACGGTCCCGCCAGGACGAGCTGATCGCCGCGCTGGCCGCGTACGCGGACCGGCTCACCGTCGGCGACCCGGCCGACCGGGCCACCGTGGTCGGCCCGGTCATCTCCGCGGCCCACCGCGACCGCGTCGAGGCGTACGTGGAGCTGGGCCGGAAGGAAGGCGCGCGGGTCGTCACGGGCGGCGCCCGCCCCGGCCACCTGGACCGGGGCTTCTACGTGGCCCCCACCCTCCTCGCCGGCTGCACGCCCGACATGCGGGTCGTCCGCGAGGAGATATTCGGACCGGTCGTGGTGGTCGTCCCCTTCGACGACGAGGAGGAGGCCGTCGCCCTGGCCAACGACAGCGACTACGGCCTCATCGACTACGTGTGGTCCGGCGACGTGGCCCGCGCGTTCCGCGTCGCCCGCCGGCTGCGCGCGGGCGGGGTCGGCGTCAACACGGTCGGGCGGAACATGGAAGCCCCGTTCGGCGGTTTCAAGAGGAGCGGAGTGGGGCGGGACGTGGGCTCGTACGCACTGCGCGCCTACAGCGAGACGCAGGCGATCGTCTGGCCCGGCTGAGGTCGCTTCCCCGGGCCACGGGAAAATTTTGAATCGTCACAAAGCGGACTGTGCTGCGATTACCGTACGCCGTCAGGCTCGGTCGAGCGGCATGCAATGCAAGGTTCCATGTGAATGTGACCTTGAATTGATGAAGTGTTCACGGGGAGTTGGCTGATATATCCAAGGGTGAGACGTTGGAGTCTCACGCTCCGGATGTGGATATCGCAGCGCATAGCGTCCTCCTCATGACTCAGCTGGACGCGCGGCCACGGGCCGGAGACACGGTACGGGGAAGCGCCCCGGCCGACGGCGGTGACGGCCGTGGCGGCGTACGCGGCAAGGGGCTCGGCGGGAACTCCGTCGGCCTCATGGGCAGCGCCGTCATCGGCGTCTCCACCGTCGCCCCCGTCTACTGCCTGACCTCCACCCTCGGCTCCACCGCCGGAGAGGTCGGCGTGCAGATGCCCGCCGTCTTCCTGGCCGGATTCCTGCCGATGCTGCTCGTGGCCTTCGCCTACCGCGAGCTGAACCGGGCGATGCCGGACTGCGGCACCTCCTTCACCTGGACGGTGAAGGCGTTCGGCCCGCGCGTCGGCTGGATGTGCGGCTGGGGCCTGGTGATCGCGACGATCATCGTGCTGTCCAATCTGGCGGGCGTCGCCACCTCGTACTTCTGGCTGCTCGCGGGGGAGATCACCGGCAGCGCGTCGGTCGCCGCCCTGGACGACAGCAAGCCGGTCCACATCCTCACCTGCCTGGTTCTCATCGCCGTCGCCACCGCCATCAGCTACCGGGGGATGACCGCCACCAAGGGAATCCAGTACGCCCTGGTCGGGCTCCAGTTGGCCGTCCTCGCCGTGTTCGTGGCGATGGCCCTGGCCAAGGCGGGCGGCGACGGGCCGGACTTCGCGTCCTCGCTCGACTTCTCCTGGTCCTGGCTGAACCCCTTCGCCGTCCAGTCCTTCGCGGCCTTCACGGCCGGGCTGTCCCTCTCGATCTTCATGTTCTGGGGCTGGGACGCCTGTCTGACCGCCAACGAGGAGACCACCGGCAGCGAGAAGACCCCCGGCCGCGCGGCCCTCATCGCGATGGTCGTCCTGGTCGGCTCCTACCTCGCCACCGGCATCGCCGCGCAGATGGCCGTCGGCTCCGGCACCTCCGGACTCGGCCTCGCCAACCCGGAGACCTCCGACAACGTCTTCGCCGCC
Organism: Streptomyces sp. rh34; assembly: GCF_002551245.1. GTDB lineage: Bacteria > Actinomycetota > Actinomycetes > Streptomycetales > Streptomycetaceae > Streptomyces. Next base: position 2,064 of record NZ_NTGZ01000019.1, on the reverse strand, counting down.
CTCGCCGGGCCGGTGATGGGCCCCGGCCTCGGCGTGCTGCTCTTCGTCGCCGTCCTCGCCTCGGCCGCCGCCAGCCTCCAGACCACGTTCATCCCGGTCGCCCGCACGGTGCTCGCGATGTCCGCGTACGAGGCGATGCCGGCCTCGTACGCCAAGGTCCACCCCCGCTTCAAAACCCCTGGCCGGGCGACGATCACGGCGGGCATCGGCACCGGCGTCTTCTACACCGTGATGACCCTGGTCAGCGAGCACGTCCTGGTCGACACCATCTACGCGCTCGGCCTCATGATCTGCTTCTACTACGCGCTGACCGCCTTCGCCTGCGTCTGGTACTTCCGCGCCGAACTGACCCGCTCCGCCCGGGACCTGGTCTTCAAGGGCCTCTTCCCGCTGCTCGGCGGCGCTCTGCTCGCCGCCGTCTTCGCCAAGACCCTCTACGACATGTGGGACCCGGCGTACGGCTCCGGATCCTCGGTCCTCGGCGTCGGGTCGGTGTTCGTCATCGGGGTCGGGCTGCTGCTCCTCGGCGTGGTGCTCATGGTCGCGATGGAGCGCCGCAGTCCGGCGTTCTTCCGGGGCGAGGTCCTGACGAAGGAGACCCCGGCCCTCGTGGTCGAGGACTGACCCCGTCGGGCCGTGCGGGGCCCGTACGCTGAGGCCATGACGCGACGTTCGATGGGGCGCTGGCTCCAGGTGGTCGGAATCGCCCACGGCGCCATCGGCGCGGTGATCTACCGCGACGTGCTCGCCGACCTGGGACGGGACGTGGTCGACTCCGTGCCCGACCGGGGCGACCGTGCCGCCGCCTTCTGGTTCATGGCCGCCGCCCCCACTCTGTGGCTGGGCGGCCGGCTGCTGCGCTCGGCGGAGGAGTACGACGACATCCCGGCCCAGCGCGCGGCGGGCATCGCCCTGGCCGCCGTCGGCGTGGTGGGCACGGTGGCCATGCCGAAGAGCGGGTTTCCGAGCCTGGTGGGAATCGGCGGCATCCTGCTGCGCAGGTCGCTGCGGTCCAGGGGCGGCGCGTAGGCGCGCACGGCGAGCGCCGGAAGCGGCAGGAATCCCCGGGACCGCCCCGGCGCCGCAGCGGCCCCCGGAATCCCCGGGGCCGCCCCGTCGCCGCAGCGGCCGGCCCCTACGGCCGCCAGTAACCCAGCGCGTTCACCCGGTCCTTGGGCAGGCCCAGCTCCTTGCGGAGGTACGCCGACAGGGTCCGGGTGGTCGCCGTGTCGCACGCGACCCAGACGTACGCGTCCGTGTGGTCCTCGCCCAGCAGCTCCGGCAGGGCCGCCCGCACCTCGGAGACGAGCCGCGCGCCCGCCTCGGCGCGCTCCACGTGGTGCAGGGTGTGGTGGGCCTCGTCCAGGCGGAACGGCAGTTTCCGGTCCTCCTCGTGCGCGGTCTCGAACCAGATCGTCGCCGGGGTCGACGGGACCGCGTCCAGCAGGGAGTTGATCGCGGGCAGCGCCGCCGCGTCACCGATCACGAAGAGCCGCGAGGGCGCCGGATCGGGCAGCGTGAAGCCGGTGCCCTGGAGCGTCGCGTCGATCGTCCCGCCGATCTCGACGGTCGTCGCCCAGTCGCAGGCGGGTCCCGCGTGCAGGGCGAACTCCAGGGCGAACGTGCCCGTCTCCGGGTCGGGGTCCACCAAGGTGTAGGCGCGCTGATGCGGCTTGCCGTCCTTCTCGAACCACAGCCGCACCCACATCGTCGGGTGGGCCCCGCCGGTCGCGGCGAGCAGCCCGCCATCGGTCGCGTGCACCCGGCGGAAGCGGTCCGTGACCTGTTCCGTGCCGGTCACCGTGAAGGTGAAGTCACGCCCCCGGAACAGTTTGAGAACGACGCCTTCCCAGCCATGCCCCACGGTGTCTCCTGCCTCGCCCCGGCGCCCCGGCCCACTGCCCAAAAGGTCACTTTAGGTAAGGCTAACCTAAATCGCGAGGGCTGGGGAGTGGCCGAGAACCACCGAAGCGGGGGAGCGGCGAGACGATGACGCTCCGCTGGCCGTGCCGTGGCCCGCGGAGCGCGGAGGGGTCTACGGGGCCGGGTCCGACCCGTCCGGGC